>DBFZVF010000148.1:0-6328 GCA_048519165.1 Collinsella sp. | reverse complement strand
ATGTTGGAGGTGCCGCTCGCCTCCTTGGAGGCCAAGCTGATCTGCTCGGAGATATCGGCGGCGGGGATCACACGCTCAGCAGCGGTGACGTTGTAGTTCTCGATCATGACAACCTGCAGGTAGGGGGCCACGTCGGGGTCGTTGGCGATCCACTGCGACAGTGTCAGGATCAAATGGATGATGTCCTGGGCGATGGTGTAGGCAGGTGCCGCCTTGCCGCCGAAGATGATGGTGATGGGGTGCTCGGGTTTATTGCCGTTCTTGATGTCGAGATACTTCCAGATGATGTAGAGCGCGAGCATCTGCTGGCGCTTGTACTCGTGGATACGCTTGACCTGAACATCGATGATGGCGTTGGAAGGAATGGTCACACCCTGCTCGAGCGCCATGAACTGGCGCATGATGGTCTTGGCCTCGGCCTTGGTGGCGGCCAGGCGATCAAGAACATCCTTGTCGTTAGCGAATTCGGCGAGCTTGCTCAGGTCGCCGGTGCTGCGCCAATCGGTGCCGATCACATCGTCGAGCAGGTTGGCGAGCGCGGGGTTGGCGCCATGGATCCAACGACGGAAGGTGATGCCGTTGGTCTTGTTGGAGAACTTCTCGGGATAGATCTCGTAGAACGGGTGAAGCTCGGTGTCCTCCAGAATCTTGGTGTGGAGTGCGGCGACGCCATTGATGGAGAAGCCAAAGTGAATGTCCACGTGGGCCATGTGGACGGTGTCGTGCTCGTCGATGATGGCGACGCGCGGGTCGTCGTGCTCGGCCTTGGCAACCTCGTCGAGCTTGACGATGATGTCGGCGATGGCGGGCGAGACCTTCTGCAGGCTGGCGAGCGGCCACTTCTCGAGCGCCTCGGCAAGGATCGTGTGGTTGGTGTAGGCGACCATGGAGCGCACGATGGCAACGGCCTCGTCAAACTCGATGTCGTGCTCGGTGGTGAGCAGGCGGATGAGCTCGGGAATGACCATGGTGGGGTGCGTGTCGTTGATCTGGACCACGGCGTAGTCGGCCAGATCGTGCAGGTTGCTGCCGCGCTCGACGGCCTCGTCGATCAGGAGCTGGGCGGCGTTGCTCACCATGAAGTACTCCTGGTAGATGCGAAGCAGGCGGCCCTGCTCATCGGAATCATCCGGATAGAGGAACAAGGTGAGGTTCTTGGCGATCTTCGTCTTGTCGAAGTCGATGGAGCTGCCGGGGACCAGGCCGTCGTCGACACTTGCCAGGTCGAACAGACGCAGGCGGTTCTTGGTGGGCTGGCCGTAACCGGGCACATCGATGTTGACGAGCTTGGAGGTGACGGCAAAATCGCCAAACTCGACGGTGTAGGAGCGGTCGTCATCGATCAGGATGTCCTGCTCGCTAAGCCACTCATCGGGGACGGCCTTTTGCTGGTTGTCGGCAAAGCGCTGACGGAACAGGCCGTAATGGTAATTGAGGCCCACACCGTCACCGGTAAGGCCCAGCGTGGCAATGGAATCCAGGAAGCACGCGGCCAGACGGCCCAGGCCGCCGTTGCCCAGCGAGGGCTCGACCTCAAACTCCTCAATCTTGTTGAGGTCGTGGCCGGCAGCGGTGAGCTGGTCTTTAACCTCGGCATAGATGCCAAGGTCGATCATGTTGTTGATGAGCAGTTTGCCAATCAAAAACTCAGCAGAGATGTAGTAGAGCTTTTTCTTGCCATTGTTGAGCGGGCAGGCGGCGGAGCGCTCCTGTACGAGCTTGACCAGCAGTTTGTAAATGCGGCGGTCATCGAGTTGCTCGAGCGAAGTTCCAAAGGACTGCTCGGTAAGATCCGCAAGATCGATACGGGGCATGTTTCCTCCTGTGGTGAGTTGTTTACATGTCAGTAATTCAAAAGAAGCCCGCGCGAGGGGATTGGGGTGGCCTCGCGCGGGAAAAGCGGTCGCGTCCGCACGGTGGGGTGAGGTCGGGCGCGGTGGCTCCTATTGGGGAAGCTCGATTTCGGCTTTCGACGGGATGCGGAAGTAGGTCTCGGTCCAGTCGGTGAGTTTATGCTCGAGTTCGCGGGTGATGGCGCCATCAAGCATGCGCCAGGTCCAGTTGCCGCCCAGAGTGGCGGGGGTGTTGATACGCGCCTCGTTGCCCAGATTGAGCAGGTCCTGCATGGTGTAGATGCAGGTATCGCTCACGCTGGCGGCGATGGTGCGGTTGAGCGCGTCGGCCATGGACTCGCCTGCCTGCTGGTGGGTATACAGGGCCGCCTGCTCGCGCTGACGCGGGGTGGCCGTTCCCTCATACCAGCCGCGTGCCGTTTCGTTGTCATGCGTTCCGACGTAGGCGACGGTGTTGGCAATGTAGTTGTGCGGCAGGTAGTACGAGTTGGTGCCCTCAAAGGCAAACTGCAGGATCTTCATGCCAGGGAAGCCCGTGGTGTCGCGCATGTCGATGACACCAGGGGTAAGAAAGCCCAGGTCTTCGGCAATGATGGGAAGCGTGCCGAGCTTCTCCTCGAGCACCTTGAAGAGCTTGAGGCCGGGTCCCTGCGTCCACGAACCATATGACGAATCGGGAGAGGAGAAAGGCACCTCCCAAAATGCCTCGAAACCGCGGAAGTGGTCCAGACGGATGATGTCGTACATGTCGAGGGCGGCTCGGATGCGGCCTTCCCACCAGGAGAAGTCGTCTGCTTCCATGGCGTCCCAGTCGTAGATGGGGTTGCCCCAATACTGGCCGGTGGCCGAGAACTGGTCGGGCGGCGTGCCGGCGACGCTCACGGGATTGCCGGCGGCGTCGATCTTAAAGAGCTCAGGTGTCGCCCACATCTCGACGGAGTCACGCGAGACATAGATGGGCAGGTCGCCGATGATGAGAATGTCGCGCTCGTTGGCATAGGCCTTGAGGCGGCTCCACTGGCGATCGAAGAAGTACTGCGTCATCTGGTGGTAGAGCATGCGCTCGGGATGGGCGGCGCAGATCTTGTTGGATGCCTCGCCGCGGCGGCGGAGCTCCTCGGGCCACTCCCAAAAGGCCTTGAGCCCGCACTCCTCCTTTACGGTCATAAACTCGCAGTAGGGAATGAGCCAGTCCTCGTTTGCCTGGATAAAGTCGTCGAAATCGGCTGGTTTATTCGCGGCGAAGCGCTCGGCGGCGCGGTCGAGGATTTGGCGGCGGCCAGCAAAGATAGCACCGTAGTCGACATTGCTGGGATCGGATCCCAGATACACGCCATCGATATCGCGCTGCTCCAGA
This sequence comes from Collinsella sp., assembly GCA_048519165.1. Taxonomy (GTDB): domain Bacteria; phylum Actinomycetota; class Coriobacteriia; order Coriobacteriales; family Coriobacteriaceae; genus Collinsella. The sequence continues at coordinate 3,118 of DBFZVF010000148.1, read as the reverse complement.
TACCCGGCTTCGATAAGCTCGGCAAAGTCAATGAAGTTAGGGTTGCCCGCGCGGGCCGAGAACGACTGGTAAGGCGAATCGCCGTAACTAGTCGTCGTAAGGGGCAGAATCTGCCAATAATGTTGTTTGCACGAGGCGAGGAAATCGACGAAGTCGTAGGCGTTCCAGCCAAAACCGCCGATTCCGTAAGGTCCGGGCAGGGATGAGACGGGCATAAGGACGCCGCTTGCACGCTCCATGGATGCGCTCACCAACCTTCTTGTTGTGGGGTCGGCCTGCCGATGGGTGTGCAGTCCGCCTCCGATGTTCTGATTCGATATGCCTATTGTAAAACATGTTGTTTAAACATGTACAGGCAAGATAAAAAAGTTGGTCGATTTTCGGCGAATGGTTACATGCCATGAAAAAGCCCCGACCTCACATCGTGAGATCGGGGCAAGAGCGGTATGTAGGTTTTTGCTACTCGGCGTCGGCGAAGCCGTTGGGGTTGTGGCTCTGCCAGTTCCAGCTATCGCGGCACATATCCGCGATGTTGTACTGAGCCTTCCAGCCCATCATGCGCTCGGCCTTTGAGGCATCGCACCAGTTGGCGGCGATATCGCCGGCGCGGCGCTCGCGAATCACATAGGGCAGCTCCTTGCCGCAGGCCTTGGAGAAGGCGGCGACGACCTCGAGTACCGAGGTACCGGTGCCGGTGCCCAGGTTAAAGATCTCGACGCCGGTCTTGCCGTTCATCCAGTTGAGGGCGGCAACGTGGCCCGAGGCCAGGTCGCAAACGTGGATATAGTCGCGCACGCCCGTGCCGTCGGGAGTGGGGTAGTCATTGCCAAAGACCTGAACGGCCTCGAGCTTGCCCACGGCAACCTGCGCGACATAGGGCACCAGGTTGTTGGGGATGCCCTTGGGGTCCTCGCCGATCAGGCCCGACGGATGGGCGCCGATGGGGTTGAAGTAGCGGAGCAGCACGACGTCCCACTCGGGGTCGGCGGTGTGAACGTCCATAAGGATCTGCTCGATCATCCACTTGGTCCAGCCATAGGGGTTGGTTGCGGGCTTCTTGGGGTCTTCCTCGGTGACAGGCGGGTTGTCCGGGTCGCCGTAGACGGTCGAGGAGCTCGAGAAGATGATGGACTTGCAGCCATGGTTGCGCATGACGTCGATGAGCACCAGGGTGTTCTCGATGTTGTTGTGGTAGTACTCGACGGGCTTGCTCACCGACTCGCCGACGGCCTTAAAGCCGGCGAAGTGGATGACGCGGTCGATCTGATGGGTGTCGAAGATCTTGTTCATGGCCTCGCGGTCGAGCACGTTGGCCTCGTAGAAGGTGAGGTTCTTGGCAGCCTCTTCGCCCACGATGGTCTTGACGCGGTCGACGGCGACGGCGCTGGAGTTGGAGAGGTCATCGACGATGACGACCTGGTAGCCGCCCTCGAGCAGCTGAACGACGGTGTGCGAGCCGATAAAACCGGCGCCACCGGTTACGAGGACGCAGGTGTCTTTGGGGTCGAGTGCTTTGGACATGTAGTCTCCTATCGAATCAGGAACACTTCTTCAGGGGAGTATAGCGCAGGCAGGGGCACCCAAAAGGTGCGGGGCAGGAAAAGCAGATGAACATGCTAACGTACTCATTGAAATGTTTGGCGTGGGCGTAACCTTGACTTTGACGTTTGCATACGAGCCGCCGACCATACGGTTTGCTGCCGTTCGTGGAAATCGTTGGGATGCGCCGGATGTACGCTAATATGTATGAGTTGAGCGACATATAAATAAACATGTAACGGAGTAGATATGTCACCAAACAGCGATTCCATCCTTTCCCAGGAGCTTTCGCGTCGCACTGCCCTCAAGGCCCTGTTCGGCGCCGCTTCTGCAGCCGTTCTTTTTGGTCTGCCCGCTCGCGCCCATGCTGCGGAGGCCACCAAGGAAACCACCGACAAGCTCAATGCGGCCCAGGCTCAGCTTGACGAGGTCCAGGCTCAGCTCGACAGCATCGCAAATGAATACGCGGCGCTGGCCAACAAGAACGCCCAGACCCTCAACGATATCGAGGGCGTACAGGGCCAGATTGACAGCACGCAGGCGCAGATTGACGAAAAGAAGGCCGAGCTCAAAAAGAAGCGCGACGATCTTTCCGATCGCGTTTCCGCCAGCTATAAGTCGGGCGGCACCAACATCCTGTCGCTGCTGCTCGCTTCGGGTTCGTTTGAGGAGCTCGTCGCCAATGCGCACTATGTTGAGAAGATCAACAAGAGCGACCGCGACGCCATCGAGGACATTCAGACCATCCAGGAAGAGCTCGATGCGCAAAAGACCGAGCTCGAGTCGCAGAAGGCCGACTTGGAGAAGCTCAAGGACCAGCAGACTGCCCAGATGCAGGACATGCAGGCCAAGCAGCAAGAAGTCCAGACCGTGCTGAACGGTCTTTCCGACGACGTCAAGGAGCTCATGGCTCAGCGCGATTCCGAGATCCTCGCTGCTGCCCAGGCTGAGGAGGCCGCTAGGAAGGCTGCCGCTGCCGCGGCTGCCGCGAACAAGAACAATTCCTACTCGGGTGGTTCGAGCTCGGGTGGTGGATCGTACGCGCCCGGAACTCCGCAGCAGAATGCCGGCTCGGGCAAGCAGCAGGCCGTCGTCAACGCGTGCTACTCCACGCCTTCGCCGGGGCAGAACTGGTGCGCGGCGTGGGTTACCAATGTCTTCCGTAACGCCGGCGTTGGCTACTTTGGCGGTAACGCGTGCGATATGTTTAACGCCTGGTGCTATAGCTCCGACCGCTCGGCGCTGCAGGTGGGCATGATTGTTGCCGACTCATCGCATAGCGGCACCGGCATACCGGGCCTGATCTATGGCCACGTGGGCATCTACGTTGGCGGCGGCATCGTTATGAGTAACGAGGGCGCCATCACGTCGAGGTCGCTTGACTCGTTCATTGGGTTCTACGGCACTGGCTCTGGCGTGCGTTGGGGCTGGCTCGGCGGTATTGCGCTGTCGTAACTGCGGCTTGAAGCTGGTTGGTCCGGGACTGCGGGCGAGGCATAAGGTTGCCTGCTCTACAGTCCTGCGCAAGACGAAGGCCACATTAAGTGGCCTTCTTTGCGTGCGGAACTCGCGACCAACC
>DBFZVF010000147.1:0-8425 GCA_048519165.1 Collinsella sp. | reverse complement strand
AGGTAACCCTGCGCGCGGCCGGTGGGACCAAAACCCCGCCATGCTTCTTATGTGCAGCGAAGCTAATGCTGCTAAAATACAAAGCGCTCATGTAGTTTAAACGCACGACGATAAGGAGCACCAGTGGGTAACCACTTCCGTACCTCCGGTGCGGGCGATGACGCCCCCAAGACGCAGCCAGGCGCCGTGGGCACTCGTTTCGCCGCCCCGGATTCAGAGGATCAGCTGTTTAGCCCGATCCCCGCACAGCCGGCAGATCAGGCACAGCCGGCATCAGATCCCTTTGCCTACAATCCCACCAATGATGTCGAGCTTTCCGAGGCCGCGGGTTTTGAGCCCGTGCAGAAGGTGACCGCTCGCGTGGACCAGCCCCAGGCGGACGTTGTTGCGTCGCAACCCGTCATGGCCGGTATTCCCGATCCCATGGCTCCTGCGACTCCGGCGCCACAGCCTGCGCAGTCCGGTCTTTTTGCCGGTATTCCCGATCCTACGCAGCCCGCGGCTCCCGTAGTCGAGAGCGATCAGGCCGCCGAGGTCGCAAGCCTCGACAATGCGCTCAACAATCCCGACTTTACGTCGGTGTTTGCGCCCATCGATCCGCAGGCCAGCCGCAAGAAGATGGCCAAGCAGGCCGGTGTCGAGCCCGTCATCCTCATGGAGCACGTCACCAAGATCTACCCGGCGCAGCCCAACAAGCCCGCGCTCGACGACATCAACATCGAGATCTATCCTGGCGAGTTTGTCTTCTTGGTCGGTCACTCCGGCTCGGGTAAGACCACGCTGCTGTCGACGCTCAACCGCGACGTCAAGCCGACGAGCGGCCGCATTTTGGTCGCCGGCCAGGACCTCATGAAGATCAAGAATCGCAAGGTTCCGTTCCTGCGCCGCCAGATCGGTGCCGTGTTCCAGGACTTTAAACTCCTGCCGCAGAAGTCCGCCTACGAAAACGTTGCGTTTGCCCTGCAGTGCATCGGCAAGCCCAAGGGCGTCATTCGCAGCCAGGTGCCCGAGGTGCTTCGCCTGGTCGGTCTGGCCGATCAGATGGATTCTCTGCCCGATCAGCTGTCCGGTGGCGAGCAGCAGCGTGTCGCCGTTGCCCGCGCTATGGTCAACCGTCCGCCGCTGCTTATCTGCGACGAGCCCACGGGCAACCTCGACCCCGCGATTTCGCTGGGCATCATGAAGCTGCTCGAGCGCATTAACCGTACCGGCACCACCGTGATCGTCGCCACGCACGACCGCGAGATGGTCGATAGCATGCACCGTCGCGTGATCGCCCTCGAGGGCGGCCACGTAATCCGCGACCAGGAGAGGGGAGGTTACGGCAACTATGGCACCAACTAACGTGGGCTATTCGCTCAAAGAGGCTATCAGCCACTTCTTCCGTAACTGGACCACCTCGCTCGGCGCCGTCATCACGATCTTCCTTTCGCTGTTTATCATCGGCCTGTTCATTATGGGTTCCGCGATGCTGAACTCCGTGATCGGTACCGTCGAGGATCAGGTTGTCATCAATGCCTTTATTAGCGATGACGCCGATCAGGCAGACGTCCAGGCCTTTGAGGCCGAGCTCAAGACGTGGAGCAACGTCAAGTCCGTGACCTATAAGGATAAGGACGACGCGCTGGCCGAGTACACGAGCAAGATGTCGGGCAACGCCGACGCCACCATGAGCGCGCTCGACGGCCAGAACCCGCTTCCCGCCTCGTTTGCGATTGAGATGGACGATCCGTCTCAGGTCGAGAGCACGGCCAAGAAGCTTAAGAAGAACGCCGACTTCCAAAAGATCGCGGACGACGGCGACGTCAACGCGAGCGTACTGTATGGCCAGGAGGAAGTGAGCCGCCTGTTCCAGGTGACCAACTACATCCGTATCGCCGCCGTGGTGCTCGTCGGCCTGCTGACCTTTATCGCGTTCATCTTTATCAACAACACGATTCGCCTGTCCATCACGGCGCGTCGTCGCGAGATTGCGATTATGCGCCTGGTGGGCGCCAGCAACGGCTTCATTCGCGGGCCGTTCATTACCGAGGGTGTGCTGCAGGCCATTCTGGGCTCGCTGCTTTCCATCGGTGTTTTGGAGTTGCTGCGCAATCTGATGGTTCCTCGCCTGCAGGAGAGTGTCGGCTGGATGTCGTTTGCGCTGCCGATGCAGTACTATCTGGTGACCTACGCCGCACTGATTCTTGTCGGCGTCATTATCGGTCTCTTTGGTTCTGCCATCGCCATGCGCCGTTATCTGCGCGTGTAGGTATGCTTGGAATTCGTTCCTTCCAACGGGTCGTTCCTTTTGGGACGGCCCGTTTTTTGATCCCTAGGGGACGGAGGAAAACGGATCACTCGAATAGACCGACCCCCTAAGTGATCCGTTTTCCTCCGTCCCCTAGGGATCATTTGGGTAGACTCTTGGGGTGTAAACGGCTATCGATAGTAAGGAGGCGCCATGGGGCGCAATAACAAACATAAGCGTGGAGCTCGCAATAAACGCGGGCCGGTGCGCAGCGAGCGTCGTCCAAGCATGACTGGCCGCGTGCAGCTCCATGAGCACAGTGCCTATGTCATAACCGAAAACGGCGACTACAAGGTCATGGGCCGCGGCAAGCGCGAGATCATGGATGGCGATACCGTTGCCGTGAGCATTAAGAACAGCCCGCATGGTGAGCGTCGCGCCGTGATTGAGGGCGTCATCGAGCGTGCCGCCATCAGCGTGGTGGGTACGTATCAGACGGCCGGCCCGCTTGGTGTGATCGAGCCGCTCGATTCGCGTCTCAAAGCCGATTTCTTTATTTTGCCCGAGGACACTTCGGCGGAGCGCCTGGGCGTGCGTCCTGGCGATGTCGTCGTCGCGCGCATCCTAACGTATCCGACGCGTCTGGAATCGGGCACGGTGACGATCGATCGCCGCATTGGCGGCGATGACGCGCCCGATTTGGGTGTTCAGTATGTGATGGCGCGTTATGGCTATACCGACAGCTATCCCGAGGCCGCACTTGCCGAGGCCGAGGCGCTTACGCTCGATGTGACCGCAGCGCTTAAAGACCCGCTTCGTCGTGACCTGCGCGATCGTTTTGTCATCACCATCGACCCGGTTGATGCGCGCGACTTTGACGATGCCATCTCGCTCGAGCGCACGCCCGAGGGCGGCTATAAGCTGGGCGTGCATATCGCCGACGTTTCGCACTATGTTGCCTGGGACGGGCATATCGACCTGGAGGCCCGCCATCGCACGACGTCGGTGTACCTTGCCGATCGCGTGCTTCCCATGCTGCCCGAGCGCCTGTCTAATGACCTGTGTTCCCTGCGCCCCGATGAGGATCGCCTGGCGTTTACCGTCGACATCGAGCTCGACGCGCAGGGCCGTGTGCGTCATTATGATCCCTATCCCAGTGTGATTCGCTCGCGTGTGCGTATGGACTATGACGGTGCCGAGGCGCTGCTGGTGCGTGCCGGCGCAGTTGAGTATTCCGTGTTGGAGGGCGCTGCGGAGGATGTCGCTGTGGCCGAAGCCTCGCGCGAAAAAGCGCTTGAGCGCGGGCTTGCGTGCGAGGACACTGCTCACAGCTGTAACGTTGACCTGGCCGATTTCCTGGTCGCCGCAAACGAACTCGCGGAGCTTCGGCGTCGCATACGTCGCGCACGCGGTTCGGTCGACTTTGATACGGCCGAGATTCGCGCGCTGCTGGATGAGGACGGCGTGCCTGTGCAGATTGTGGCACGCGAGCGTTCCTGCGCAACCTCGCTTATCGAGGAGGCAATGCTGCTGGCTAACGAGTGCGTGGCCGAGTGGCTGGCCGACCGCGATATCGAGGCGTGCTATCGTGTGCATGATGACCCCAGCCCCGACAGCCTACACGGTGCTGCTGTGGCGCTGACGCAGCTCGGCATCATCGATGATCGCCGTGCGGCGGGCATTGCCCTGGGAAGTCCCGACGAGTTGCAGGCGACGGTTGACGCCGCTGCCGGTACGGCTAACGCGCCGCTCGTCAACACCCTTCTTCTGCGCAGCATGCAGCGAGCGTTGTACAAGCCGCGCAACGAGGGTCACTTTGCGCTCGCCGCGCCGTGCTACTGCCACTTTACGAGCCCCATTCGCCGTTACCCCGATCTGGTGGTGCATCGCGTGCTCAAGCTGCAGCTGGCATACGAGCAGCTGGGTGGAAAAGACGCCTTGGTGCGTACGCCGAGGCTGATCGGAAAAGGCAGAGAGTCGCTTCCGCGCATCCTGCCGCAAATCTGCCGCGCGTGCAGCGACGCCGAGCGTGCGGCCGACGCTGCCAGCCATGCGACGCAAAAAATCAAGATTGCTCAGTACTACGAGGACCGCCTGGGCGAGCGCTATGCCGGAACGGTCTCGTGGGTCAGCAGCATGGGACTATTCGTGCGTCTCGATCTGACGCAGGTCGAGGGCCTGGTTTCCATTAAGAGCTTGGGTAACGAGTGGTTTGAGTTTGACGAGGACGCGCTCACATTGACGGGTGCCGACACGGGACGCCGTTTTGAGTTGGGGCAGCGCGTGATTATCGAGGTCTCGCGTGTCAACACTACTCGCGGACATTTGGACTTTAAGCTCATTCATTAACCGGTACGGAGTGAGTATCGGCAAAGCGGACAGGGCGGTCTTTCGGGGCCGCCCTCTTTGCGTGTCTCTTGATTGCCCTGCCATGAGCTCGGCCGCTTCTTCATATGCTTTTGGGAGATAGGACCTACCAAAACAAGCCTGTCCCTTTTTGGCAGGTTTACGAGAAAGCTGGGATGTTGTGGCAACGGTGTATGGGTATGCGCGGGTGAGCTCGCGTGATCAAAATTTGAATCGCCAGTTGGATGCGCTGAGCGCCTATGGCGTGGAGCCGGCGAATGTCTTTGCCGACCGTGCGAGCGGTAAGGACTTTGATCGCCCGCAGTATCGGGAATTGCTTCATGCCTTGGCTTCCGGTGATGTGTTGGTGGTGCTTTCCATCGATCGGCTGGGTCGAAACTATAGCGAGATACTCGAGGAGTGGCGTCGTATAACCAAGGAACTTGGTGCGGCCATCGTTGTGCTGGACATGCCGTTGCTCGATACGCGTGCGAGAGATTGCGGCGGATCGGATGTGACCAGCACGCTGATCGCCGATATCGTTTTGCAGCTGTTGAGTTATGTGGCGCAGGTGGAACGAGAGAACATCCACCGTCGTCAGGCGGAGGGAATCGCGGCGGCGCGGGCGCGCGGTGTGCGTTTTGGTCGGCCCCGCAAGCCGTGCCCTCCGCAATTCGAACGAGTGCGCGATATCTATGAGGCGGGCAATATTACCCGGAGTCAGGCGGCAAAGCGCCTAGGCGTGTGCGTGGGGACCTTCGATCGCTGGATGCGCGAGACGGAGTAGGGGAGCCGGGGATGCGGACTCAGCGACCACCGCCGCCCATCCCGACCCGCTTGCCCCCGTTCGCATATGGATGGGCACCAACATCCGTCGTGTCGCCCATACCGTAGAGTTCTTCTTTGTTGGGCTGTTTGTCTCGTTGGCGGCGGTGTGCTTGGATAAGCGCACGACCTGTCCCATTGGCGCCCGCGCGAGACGCTGTTAACAACCCTGTTACGAATAATGCGACCTTGATGAATCATTTTGTGTCGCGCGTATTTCCGAGCGGTCGGATTTGAGGGGCGAGTGGTAGAATGCCCGCCCTTTGTGCGCCATGATGCGGCACAATGTACCGTAAAAGCTGTTTATATCCGGTACGAATCGTTCGTTGGTCTTTAATTCTTCTCAACGGAGGTGTTTGAGATGGCAAACGGATTGCTTTTAAGGCTTCGCGAGCGTGAGCTCAGCGCAAGTCCGGCGGAGCGCAATGTCATCGCATACGTGAGTGCTCATCCGCATGAGGTGGTCGGGCTGTCCGTCCGCGGTCTTGCCGATGCCACGTTCTCCTCGCCCTCGAGCATTTTGCGCTTTTGCAAGCGCTTGGGTTTTGCGGGCTACAAGGAGTTCCAGCGCGAACTGATTGCCGAACTTGCGCTCCTGGGCGACAGAAAGGACGTTGCCCTCGAGGACATCTCCGTGGATGACAGCGTCGAACGTATCGTGGGGAAGGTGATGAAAAGCAACGTGCGCACGATCGAGGCGACGGCGCGAACACTCGATTACACCGTTTTGGAACGATGTGCAGCCTATCTTAAGCGGGCGCGCATGGTCAATCTGTTCGGTATTGGTGCTTCTCGCTTGGTTGCACACGATCTGGCACAAAAGCTCATGCGTGTCGACAAGGAATGCCATCTGTACGATGACTGGCACGACCAACTCTTGTGCGCCAAGAACATGCACGAAGGCGATATCGGCATTGCTTTTAGCTACTCGGGCTTAACGCAAGAAGTGCTGGACTGCACCGCCGAGGCCCAACGCCACAACTGTCCCGTTGTGGCCGTGACCAAAGTAGATGGATCGTCCAAGCTTGCCACCATGGCCGATGCCGTGCTCGGCGTTGCTGCAAGCGAGCCCTTGGTCCGCAGCGGTGCCATGGCCTCGCGTATGGCTCAGCTTATGGTTGTCGATGCCCTCTACGCTGCTTACGTTGCGAGCGATTACGAACGGGCGACGCATGTCATCAAGCAAAACTACATCGAGAAACAGGAAAGATGAGGTGAACAAAATGCTCGATTTAACAAAATTCACGACAGAACAGCGAAATCAAAAGTCAATGGACCTCGACACGATGACATCGCTGCAAATCGTCACGACGATGAACGATGAGGATCTTCGCGCCGTCCAATCGGTCACGAAAGTGTTGCCCCAGGTTGCCACGGCAATCGACTGGGCTGCCGAGGCGCTCGAGCGCGGCGGACGCGTCTTTTATATGGGCGCGGGCACGAGCGGTCGTTTGGGCGTGCTCGACGCGTCGGAGTGCCCACCCACGTTTGGCGTATCGCCCGATCTGATTGTCGGACTCATTGCCGGAGGCGAGAGGGCGTTTATCAAGGCTGTCGAAGGTGCCGAGGATAGCGAGGAGCTTGGCGCGAGCGACCTGCGGGAACATGGGCTCTCCTCCAAGGATCTCGTCGTTGGTTTGGCGGCAAGCGGTCGTACCCCCTATGTGGTGGGCGGCCTCGCGTACGCCAAGGCAACCGGGTGCAAGACCATTGCTATCGCCTGCAACCAGGGGTCGAGGATCGGGGAGGACGCAGATCTTGCCATAGAGCCCGTGCCCGGCCCCGAGGTGCTTACCGGCTCAACGAGGCTCAAGGCGGGAACGGTCCAAAAGCTCATTCTCAATATGATTTCGACCGGTGCCATGGTCAAGATTGGCAAGGTGTACCAAAACTTGATGGTCGATGTGCAGCAAACGAACGAAAAGCTGGTGGTGCGCGGCCAGAACATCGTGATGGAAGCAACCGGCTGTACACGCGAGCGCGCTGTTCGGGCACTTGCAGATGCCGGCGGCCACGTTAAAACCGCTATTGTCTCGGTGCTGCTGGGCTGCGATGCCGAGCAGGCTGCGGTGGCTCTTGAGCGGGCGCGCGGCCATGTCCGTGCTGCGGTGAGTGGCCATGAGAAGAGCAATGCCGATGCCCAATAGGTGCGCGGCGTGAGCAGATATGACATCAAGAAGAGATACCCAATACAAGGAGGAGTTATGACGAACAAAGAGCTGGCTCAAAAGCTGCTGGACCTTTTGGGCGGTAAAGACAACGTGCTGGCAAACGCGGCGTGCATGACGCGTCTGCGCGTGACCGTCAAAGATACGGGCAACGTCGACACGGAGGGTATTAAGGCACTCGATGGCGTAATGGGCCTGGTCGAGGACGACACGATGCAGATCGTGCTGGGTCCGGGCAAGGTGAATAAGGTGCTCGAGGAATTCTCCAAGCTCACCGGCCTTGCGAAAGGCGTTGCCGACGAGAGTGTGGTTGACGCTGCGGCCACAAACAAGGCCGCGCAGAAGGCCAAGTACGAGTCCAAGCCGGTTCAGGCCTTCCTCAAGAAGATTTCCAATGTCTTTGTTGCCCTGCTTCCCGGCATTATTGCGGCTGGCCTTATCAACGGTATCTGCAACGTCATTAATGTCTCGACGGCCGGTGCGCTTGCAGGTGAGTGGTGGTATCAGGGCATTCGCTCCATGGGCTGGGCCCTCTTTGCCTATCTGCCCATTTTGGTGGGCTATAACGCGGCGCGCGAGTTTGGTGGCTCCGCTGCGTTGGGCGGTATTGCCGGCATGATGTGCATCGCTAACAGTGCTATGCCTCTGCTCGCGCCTGGCGCCGCCGATCCCAGCACCGCTATTCTGCTGCCGCTCACCAATGCACAGTACAATCCCGCCGCGGGCGGCATGATCGCAGCTCTCATCGCAGGCGCATTTTTCGCCTGGATGGAGCGTCAGATTCGCAAGGTCATGCCCAACGCGCTCGATACGTTCCTGTCCCCGCTGCTGGTGCTCATCATCGGCGCCTTTGCTT
>DBFZVF010000146.1:0-6712 GCA_048519165.1 Collinsella sp. | reverse complement strand
CCCCAATGAGTTAGCTTTGCTGACCTCGGCGGGCGGCGCGGAAGGCACGGGCTTCTTGGATTTCCATCAAATGACCGATGATCTCGGAGGCGCTCTCCTCGATCGCCTTGCCGTCGGTACGCACCACAAAGCAGCCCAGGCGCTTCATGAGGGCACGGGCTTCCTCGAGCTCGCTGCGCACGCTCTCGGGCTCGGCATAGGAGCCGGCGACGGCACGGGCGTAGTCATCGCCCAAGCGGCTATCGCGTATCTCAGAGATCACATCGACAGTCGAAATCAGACCAAACAACCGCATCGGGTCGACCTTGTAAATCGACTTCGGCGGCTCCATGCCATGTGCCAACGGAACATTGGCAACCTTGTAGCCCTGATAGGCCAAATACATCGACAGCGGCGTCTTGGACGTGCGCGATACACCCAGCAGCACGATATCGGCCCCCGACAGATCATCGGAACCGCGCCCGTCATCGTGCTCAACGAAATACTCCATGGCCTCGATACGATGGAAATAGCGGTCATCGGTCTTGTGAATCACGCCCGCGACGCCCTTGGGCGGCACACCAATGAGCGACGACAGCACGGCGAGCGCCGGGCCGATCAGGTCAACCGAACGAATATGCAGCATGCCCAGGTAATCGAGCACGCGGGCGCGAAGCGCCGGATCGACAATGGTGTGGAACACGGCAATATCGCGATGGTCCGCATCAACGCGCGGGCCCACAAACGACTTGACCTGCTCCACCGAGTTCACCTTGGGCAGGCGCAACAAACGAAAAGCCCCTTCATCAAATTGCCCGGACGCCGCAAGCACCACCTCACAAGCGGTATCACCGAGCGAGTCGGAGATAACGATAACGGTGGGACGAGCGGTGACCGGGCAATCCATGCGGGGCTCCTTTTGCGCTTACGCGCAGGCTGGCTTACTTTTTGCGGGCAAGCTCACCGATGTTGGCGATGCCGGAGAAAACGGCCTCGAAGCGGTTGAGCAGCTTAAGGCGATTATCGCGGAGCTGCTCGTCCTTGTCCATGACCATAACCTCGTCGAAGAAGCGGTCGATGGGGGCACGCAGAGCTGCAAGGGCGGCAAATGCGGCAGGATAATCCTCGCCAGCGAGAGCAGCATCGACAGCGGTCTGAGCAGCCTCGGAGGCGTCGGCGAGCGCGAGCTCGACCTCGCCCATCAGGCTGCGGTCGTACTCCGCACCCAGCTCGGGCTTGGAGATGTGAGCGGCACGGGCATAGGCGGTAGCCAGGTTGTCGAAGGTCTCGGCATCGTTCTTGCGAGCCTCGTCGAGCGCGACGCAGCGGGCGAAGAAGACGGACGGAGCGATGATGTGCACCGCGGAAACGGCGGCGACGGTATCGGCCGGAATCTTCTCGTCGCGGGCCATGCTCACCAGGCGGCCATGGAAGAAGTCACGGACCTGTTGGGCGACCTCGGCGGCGTCGAACTCAATGCCTTGCTCGCTATAGAGCTCAAGGGCGAAGTCGATGAGCGACATGGGGTCAATCGGCAGGCGATCGCGCAGGATGTTGATGATGCCGATGGCGGCGCGACGCAGCGCGTACGGGTCGGAGGAGCCGGTCGGGGGCTCGCCGATGGCAAAGATACCGGCGATGGTATCGAGCTTGTCGGCACAGGCCACGATGCAGCCAGCGGTGCCCTCGGGCAGCTCATCGCCGGCAAAGCGGGGGCGATAGTGATCGCGGATGGCGTGGGCGACCTCGTCGTTCTCCCCCATCGCGGTCGCGTAATAACCGCCCATCACGCCCTGCTGGCTCGTGAACTCGACAACGGCGTTGGATACCAGGTCGGCCTTGCACAGGTGCGCGGCGCGAGCGGCATCGGCGGCAAGATGGGCACCCAGATGGGCCTCACGGGCGATGGCGAGCGCGAGCTGCTCAATACGCTCGGACTTGGCGAGCACGCTACCGAGCTTCTCCTGGAAGGCGACCTTGGCCAGACGCTCGCGGAACTCGTCGAGGGAGATCTTCAGGTCCTCCTCGTAGAAGAACTTGGCATCGTCCAGACGGGCGCGCACGACGCGCTCGTTGCCGTCGATCACGCGCTCGGCATTCTCGGGCTTGCTGTTGGAAACGACCACGAACTCACGCGTCAGCTTGCCCTCGCCGTCATAGATCGGGAAGTAGCGCTGGTTGGTGAGCATGGACTCGCAGATGATCTCGTGCGGGACCTTGAGGAACTCCTCGTCAAAGGTACCGACGAGCACCGTCGGCCACTCGCAGAGGTTGATGACCTCCTCGAAGACCTTCTTGGGCGTGTCGACATGGCAGCCGGGGCGCGCAGCCTCGACTTCGGCGATACCGGCAAGGATAGCCTCACGGCGACGCTCGGCAGAGAGCACGCCGGCGTCCTCGAGCACCTGCTCGTAGACGGCGGGGCTGGCGACCACATGGTCACCGGGGCCCAGAACGCGATGACCACGAGTGGTGTTGCCGCTCGTCACGTCGGCAAACGACACGGGCACGACGTCCTCGCCCAAAAGGCAGCAGATCCAGCGGACAGGACGCACGAACGTCGCGTGCTCGTGGCCCCAGCGCTGGGAGCGATAGTTGGGCCACTGCAGGCCGGCAATAGTCTTCTCGCACAGAGCGGTCAGAATCGGCGTAGCCGGTGCGGAGGGAATGTTCTTCTCGGCGAACACATACTCGCGACCGTCGGTGTCCTCGCGACGGACCAGATCCTCGGCAGCCACACCGCACTTGCGGGCAAAGCCCTGGGCGGCCTTAGTGGCGTTGCCGTCGGCATCAAAGGCAATGTTTGCCGCGGGACCGCGCTTGACCTCGTGAACCTCATCGGTCGCGGTGGCGACATTAGCCACGAGCGCGGCAAGACGACGCGGGCTCGAGATCACGCGGACCTCGCCATGGGCCAGACCGGCCTCGTCGAGACCCTTGGCGATCATGGTTCCAAGCTGCTTGACGGCATTGTTCAGCGGTGCGGAGGGCATTTCCTCCGTACCAATCTCAAACAGGAAATCCTTAGCGTCTGCCATGGCTTACGCCACCTCGCCTTCCTGGTCGGCATTCTCATTGACTCCGGCGACCTCGGCCATATAGGCCTCGCAGCACGCCTTGGCGACGGCGCGGACGCGCAAGATGTAGTTAGCACGCTCGACCGCGGACAGCGCACCGCGAGCATCGAGCAGGTTGAAGGCATGGCTGCACTTCATGACGCAGTCGTATGCGGGCAGCGGCAGCTTGCGCTCCAGGCAGGAATGGCACTCGGCCTCGTAGTCGTCAAACTTCTGACGCATCATCTCGACGTTGGCGACCTCAAAGTTATAGGCACTGAACTCGCGCTCGTTCTCGAGGAACACGTCGCCATAGGTCATGGGCGTGCCGTCGGGCAGGTAGCTCCACACCAAGTCGTAGACGGAGTTGACGCCCTGCGCATACATGGCAATGCGCTCCAGGCCATAGGTGATCTCGACGGGCACAGGGTCGACCTCGATGCCGCCTACCTGCTGGAAGTACGTAAACTGCGTGACCTCCATGCCGTTGAGCCAGACCTCCCAGCCAAGGCCCCAGGCGCCGAGCGTCGGGCTCTCCCAGTCGTCCTCGACAAAGCGGACGTCATGGTCGTTGGGGTCCAGGCCAATGGCGGCAAGAGACCCCAGGTAGAGCTCCTGGGCGTTGACCGGTGAGGGCTTGATGAGCACCTGGAACTGATAGTAGTGCTGCATGCGGTTGGGGTTCTCGCCGTAGCGGCCGTCGGCGGGACGGCGGCAAGGCTGCGCATAGCAGGTGCGCCACTCGGCGGGACCGAGCGAGCGCAGCGTGGTCGCGGTATGGAAGGTACCGGCGCCGACCTCGGAGTCATAGGGCTGCATAATGACGCAGCCCTGCTCGCCCCAGTACTGCTGGAGGCGCAGGATGATGTCTTGGAAGGAAAGCGATGAAGCGTTCATGCCTCTAATATCCCCTCGTCGAAACGATTACACGGTTAGGTACTGTACTATAGCGGTTTTTAGTCGATAGCGCCGATGCGGTTGAGCGGCCAGTAGCGCACAAGCGCCACGGCGATCAAATCAGAGCGATCGACGGAACCAAAGTAGCGTGAGTCGGCAGAGTTTTCGCGGTTGTCGCCCATCACCCACACGCACCCGTCGGGAACGGTGTAGGGATAGCTTACCTGAGCGCCGGGAGCTTGGACCGAAAGCGGCCAGCTCATGCCGGTCGTGTAGTCCTCGTCGAGCGCCTGGCCGTCAACGACCACCTTGCCGTCCTGAAGGTCGACCGTCTGGCCGGCCGTGGCAATAACACGCTTGACGAGAACATCGTGCTCGGAGGTGCCATCGGGGTTATGGAACACCACGATATCGCCTTGGTTGACGGGCTGGCCGAGCTCAAGGCTCACCTTTTGCGCCAAGATCTGGTCGCCGATCTCGATCGTGGACTCCATGGAGCCGGTGGGCACCACAAAGGGTTCGACCACAAACGAGCGAATCAAGAAGGTGACGACCAGTGCAATCGCGACGACCGCGATCCACTCAAACGCACCCTTTAGCACGGAATGCTGCGATGGAACCATTCTCACTCCTCGCTCTGCGAATACGATGCGTCCAGGATCTCCTGCGCGTATGCGCGTTCCTCGGGCGTAAGCCGCGCCGTCTCGATCAGGTCGGGACGCCAGCGGCAGGTGCGCTCGATGGCGTTCTTGCGGCGCCAGGCGTCAACTTTGGCGTGATCGCCACTCACGAGCACAGGAGGCACGCCCTCGCCGTTGAACTCGGCGGGACGGGTGTACTGCGCGTACTCGAGCAGGCCACCGTCCTCGGCAGTCGAGAACGACTCATCGACGTTGCTCATCTCGTCACCAAGGGCGCCGGGAATCAGACGCACGACGGCGTCGGCAACGACCATAGCGGGAAGCTCGCCGCCCGTAAGCACGTAGTCGCCGATCGACAGGCGCTCGTCGGCATACGCATACGCGCGCTCGTCGACGCCCTCGTATCGGCTGCATACAAACAGCAGGCGCTCGCTTTTGAGCAGGCGCTCGGCAACATGCTGCGTAAAGGGCTCGCCACAGGGCGTAAAAAACACAACCGTGGGCTTGGAACCCTCCGAACGAATTGCCTCGATAGCCTCGGCGATGGGCTCGACCTTCATGAGCATGCCCTGCCCGCCGCCGTACGGCTCGTCATCAACGGTACGATGACGGTCGTGCGTCCAGTCACGCAGGTTGTAGGCCTTAAAATCAAAAAGGCCGGCCTTGCGGGCGCGGCCCAAGATCGATGTGGACATGACGGGCTCAAACATCTCGGGAAAGACCGAAAGGGTCTCGATCAGCATGTTTTCCTCCCTACTTGTCCATATCGATCAAACCATCCATAACATGGACGGAAATTGTCCCCTGATCGGGAAGATCGAGCACAACCTGCTCGATCACGGGAATCAGCACCTCGCCGTACCGATCGCCCTCGACAACCCAAACATCGTTGGCGGGCGTCGACATGATCTCGACAATCGTGCCGAGCGAGCCAAAGCGCTCGTCAACCACCTCGCGACCCATCAGATCGGTATAGGCGGCGTCGAGCGAATCGAGCTCAAAGTCGTCACGATTTGCCAGCACGTAGCATCCGGTGATGCCCTCGGCGGCCGTCAAGTCGTCAATGCCCTCAAACGAGACCAGATCGCCATCGCCCGTATCGGTGACGGATGTGACCGTGCAAAAACGGTCGCGCTTGAGCGCCGGCGGCGTCAAGGCGACGCGCATACCCGGCGTCAATACAGAAGGAAGCCCCCGCAGCGGCTGCGCGAGGACCTCCCCCTTCCTTCCGTGCGGCTTGACCACACGGGCGATGTTTTTGTACTGGGACCTCAAGGTCCTAGCCCAGAACCTCTACCTCGACTGCAGTGTCGAGGCGAGCGGCCAGTGCACGGGCGAGCGTGCGAATGGCCTTGATGGTACGGCCACGACGGCCGATGACCTTAGCGACGTCATCCTCGGCAACCGAAACCTCAATCGTGGAGGCGTCGTCACCGTCGATGACCTCAAGGCTCACGGAATCCGGGTCGTCGACGATCTGAACAACGAGATATTCGACGAGATCGGCGATGCGATCTGAGAGCATTGCCTCACCCTCGAGCTGTGCAGCGTCAACCTCAGGCACGATTTACTCCTCGGCGCCCTCAGCGGCCTCAGCGGCAGCCTTAGCGGCCTCGGCCTCTTTGGCGAGCTGCTTCTTGGACTTCTTGACGACGGTCTCGGTCTTCTCGCCCTCGTTGGCGGCCTTGACCAGAGCAGCGACAGCGTCGGTGAGCTGAGCGCCCTTGGACTGCCAGTCAGCGATCTTTTCGAGATCGAGGTTGATGGTCTTGGGGGCGGTCATCGGGTTGTAGCGGCCGACCTCCTCGATGATACGACCGTCACGCGGGGCGCGGGAATCGGCGACGACGACACGGTAGTACGGACGCTTCTTAGCGCCGTGACGAGCAAGGCGAATCTTGACTGCCAAAGGAAACTCCTCCAACCAAGCAGCTTTAGGCTGCAACTACAAACAAACAGTTGAACATAATACGCCATCGACGCGGGCAGGTGAAGTCCGTGAGACCAACTTCTTCGGTATAGTCGAAGGCAAATCCATATCTTAGACAAGAATTCTCGATTTGCAAGCACATCCACGCACCCCACATGAGCTGCGCGGTATACTCATGCCATGAAAAGACGCGAACATACATACGGTTA
>DBFZVF010000145.1:0-12680 GCA_048519165.1 Collinsella sp. | reverse complement strand
GGTCCTCAGATGCCGCGTCCTTGATACCCTCCTCCGAGAGCAGCTTGTCGACGCTTTTTTGCAGCTCGTCATTGTATTGCTGGCGAATCTCGACCTGCTTGGCCAAGATATCGCTCGAACGCTTTGCCACGTACAGATCGCGCACGGGGAAATACAGGCTCACAAGCGCCAGCGCCACAACGATGCCGATGAATAGCCCTCGCTGAGGACCGTGGGTAAAGTCGTAAATTGCCTTGACCACCGCGTTGTCGTTGGCGTAATGCATAAAGTCCGAGCCCGAAAAACGGCTTGAGGGACGGCGCGGCTCGCCGGACGCCTGGGTCGAAGGGCGCGACGCATGCCTGGAACGCGATGGGCGCACCGGACCATCCGAGGAACTATTTGGCTGAGCATTGGGATGCGAAGTCGCCGGCGAGCTATACCTGGAGCGATCAGCGCCAGCATAACCAGACCCGCCAAGCTGCACCGAATGCGCACGGCGAGGCGACGGCTCACGCGAACCGGCGGAATAGTACCTGTTGTCGTAAATCTGATCCATGTGCGCCTTGTGCGGTTGAGGTTTGTTTGCGCTAAGTCCTTTAGTTATAGCACGAGCGCCCGCACCGCCTTCGCCAGCCTTTGCTCGACATAAAAAAGGCGCTGAGCCGTATGGCCCAGCGCCTATAGCGTTTTGCAGCATCCAGCCAAGGCGGAAAGGAACCGAGTCAGCCCCTCTTCCGCATACGCCGTTTGCCTAGCGAATGTTGTAGAACGCGGCCTTGCCGGCGTAGCGCGCGCTGCCCTCGAGCTCGTCCTCGATGCGGATGAGCTGGTTGTACTTGGCGATGCGGTCGCTACGGCACGGGGCGCCCGACTTGATCTGGCCGGCATTGACGCCCACGACCAGGTCGGCGATGGTGGAGTCCTCGGTCTCGCCGGAGCGGTGACTCACGATGCAGGCGTAGCCGGCCTCCTTGGCGGTTTCGATGGCCTCGAGTGACTCGGTGAGCGTGCCAATCTGGTTGACCTTGACCAGAATCGCGTTGGCGGCGCCCAGCTCGATGCCCTTCTTGAGGCGCTCGGTGTTGGTGACGAACAGGTCGTCACCCACCAGCTGCACCTTGTTGCCAATGCGCTGGGTAAGCTCGACCCAACCGTCCCAGTCCTCCTCGGCCATGCCGTCCTCGATGGAGATGATGGGGTAGGTGTCGACAAGCTTCTCCCAGTAATCGACCATCTGGGCGTTCGTGTACTCAACACCCTCGCCCTTGAGCTCGTACATGCCGGTCTCGGCGTTGTAGAACTCGGTCGAGGCCGGATCCATAGCGTACATGAAGTCGACGCCGGGCTTAAAGCCGGCCTTCTCGACGGCCTTGGTGATGTACTCGAACGGCTCGGCGTTGGTCTTGAGGTTGGGCGCAAAACCGCCCTCGTCGCCCACGCCGCCGCCCAGGCCGGCCTCGTGCAGCACGCCCTTGAGGGTGTGGTAGACCTCGGCGCACCAGCGCAGGCCCTCGGCAAAGCTCGGGGCGCCCACCGGCATGATCATGAACTCCTGGAAGTCGACGTTGTTGTCGGCATGCACGCCACCGTTGAGGATGTTCATCATGGGCGTAGGCAGCAGGTGAGCGTTGACGCCGCCCAGGTACTGGTACAGCGACAGGCCCGCAGACTCGGCTGCGGCGCGGGCAACGGCCAGCGACACGCCCAGAATGGCGTTGGCGCCGAGCTTGGTCTTGTTGGGCGTACCGTCCGCGGCGATTAGCGCGGCATCGACGGCGCGCTGATCGAAGGCGTCGAGGCCCACGACGGCATCGGCGCACTCGTTGTTGACGTGCTCGACGGCCTGCGAGACACCCTTGCCCAGATAGCGGCCCTTGTCGCCGTCGCGCAGCTCACATGCCTCAAAGGCGCCGGTCGAAGCGCCCGAAGGCACCATCGCGCGGCCGAAGCTGCCGTCCTCGAGCACGACCTCGACCTCGACGGTGGGGGTGCCGCGGCTGTCGAGCACCTCGCGACCGTAGACATCCAAAATATCGCTCATGTTGTCTCCCTCTCACTTGGAAACGGGTTGAATGTTTGGCGACCGACTGACCGTGCACCGTCGGTGTGCCTCCGTAAGTTAGCCATATCGCACTTTTTGCATTATGCCCTAAGTTAGCCGAGGGATACATATGAATTAGAGAAATCATTCTTTGAGGCTCTTATTTTTGCATCGAGCATTCATCTCTAGAGGTCGCCCCTCCCCATTAAATTCTTCTATCGGCATACCGTCTTTACCTGGCTTGCGAATGAAAGAGCCAATAATGTACTTTTACATCGTGCAAAGTTCTGGATATCGTGCAATTCTAAGGGTCTGAGGTTCTGGATATCGTGCATAATCAGGTTATAAAAGTTCTGGATATCGTGTACGAGGTAGCCATGCTTAAACGAAAAGCCTATGACAAACTACTAAAATGGAAGCATGAAAGCGCTGGTAAAACAGCACTTCTTATTGAAGGAGCCCGCCGCGTCGGCAAGAGCACGCTTGCCCGCACGTTTGGAGAGACCGAATACAAGTCCTGCCTTGTCATTGATTTCTTTCAAGCACCTGCCGAAGTTAAGCAATATTTTGAGGACTATCGCACTGACTTCGACTCGCTCTTCCTCTATCTCTCGGTTTTCTATAACGTCAAACTCTATGAACACGAGACGCTTATCGTCTTTGACGAGGTCCAGATGTACCCGCAAGCACGCGGACTCATCAAGTATCTCGTTGCAGACGGACGTTACGACTACATCGAAACTGGATCCCTACTCAGCATCAAGCAGAACATTAAAGATATCGTCATCCCATCCGAGGAAGAGTCTCTGGAACTTGAGCCCCTCGACTTTGAGGAGTTTCTTTGGGGCATGGACGAAAAGGGGCTGGCCGATCTCATTCGCATGAGTTTTAACAAGATGAAGCCGCTCCCCGATGCCCTACATCGCAGAGCGCTCTCCCTTATGCGCGAATACATGCTCGTAGGTGGCATGCCTGAGCCGGTATCCATCTATGTTGAACAGCGCGCTTTTGCGCCCGTCGACGCTTCGAAGCGCCGAATCGTCCAGCTCTATCGCAACGATATCTCTCGTTTTGCAACCGGTTACGAATTCAAAGTCGTCTCCGTACTCGATGACATCCCGGGTCAGCTCTCTAGGCACGAAAAACGATTCAAGCTTTCCTCACTTGATAAAAACGCACGCATGCGCACCTACGAAAAAGCCTTCTTTTGGCTGGCAGACGCGCGAATTGCCAATATCTGCTATGCCGCAAGCGAACCGAGCGTGGGCCTTTCACTCAGCATGGAGCAAACGGCCCTCAAGTGCTACATGGCAGACACCGGCCTGCTTGTAACGCTTGCCTTCTCTGACAACAACGATACCGATGAAGACGTTTATAGGGCCGTGCTTCGCGGCGACATCGGATTGAACGAAGGAATGCTTACCGAAAACTACGTTGCCCAATCTCTAAAGGCCAATGGACACAGGCTCTTCTTTTATTCCCAAAGCGGAAAGAAGGAGGGGGAGGAGCGCATGGAAATCGACTTCCTCGTTACCCGACCCTATGTCAATGCCGCCGGAAAGCCGCGCATCAGCCCCATCGAAGTTAAGTCGCCACGCAGATACGGAACCATCTCCCTCGACCGATTCCGCGCGCGCTTTAACAAGAAGATTGGGATGGCTTACGTGTTGCACCCTAAACAACTCGAGTGGGATGCCGAAGCGCAGCTGGCACATCTTCCGTTGTATATGGCTTTTTGCTTGTAGAGACCTCTCTACGAATGGATGCCGCGAGAGACGCAGGCCTCACTCGCTTGCTTTTGCTTGGTCCCACAGGTCGTTGAGTTGAGCGGTTGAGCAGGCGGCGAGGTCATCGCCCGCCTCGTGCACGGCGGCCTCCATCGCGGCCCAGCGACGGCGGAACTTTGCCGTGCTGGCGCGCAGGGCACTCTCGGCGTCGATCCCCTCTTTGCGCGCGACGTTGACTAGGGCAAAGAGCAGGTCGCCAAACTCCATTTCGCGCTCGGGCGAGCCGGGCTCCTCGGCCTCAAACTCGGCACGCTCCTCGGCTACCTCGTCCCACACGTCCTGGACCGTCTCCCACTCAAAGCCCACGGCAGCCGCCTTGCGCGATACCTTCTGAGCCTGCATCAGCGCCGGCAGATGCGTGGGCACACCGTCGAGCAGGCCCTCGGGCGCAGCCTCGCCCGCTGCCACGGCCTTGTCCTTGGCAGCCTTCTCGGCAAGCTTGACCTCGTCCCAGATCTTGAGCACTTCGTCGGAGTTATCGGCATCCGCATCGCCAAACACGTGTGGGTGGCGTCGGATGAGCTTGGCGTCGATATCGCGCGCCACATCGGCCAGCGTAAACTCGCCGGCGTCCGCCGCAATCTGCGCATGCAACACTACCTGCATGAGCACGTCGCCCAGCTCCTCGCGCAGATGCGCGGCATCGTCGGCCTCGATGCAATCGAGCGCCTCGTAGGCCTCCTCGATCATGTTTTTGCCGATGCTGCGGTGCGTCTGCTCGCGGTCCCACGGGCAGCCGTCGGGCTGACGCAGGCGCCAGATGGTCTGCACCAGATGCTGCAGCTCGGCCGACGCGTCGACCAGCGTGGACAGGTCGCGCGAACCCTCGGCATTTTGCTGAGCCATATGCTCGGGCATGGTTAGTCCTCCTCCATGATCACGTGGCGGAACGCGCCGCCCTCGTAGATGCCGTAGCTGTGCGAGCCGTCCTTGGGAATGCTCACGCTGCCGGGGTTGAAGAGCCACAGGCCCGGGTGCGCGGCACTTTCCTCGTTAACCTTGATGTGCGTATGGCCGTAGACGAGCGCGGAGCCCTCGGGCAGCGCGGGTGCGTGGTCGACGCTGTTGTGCATGCCGGCGCCAAAGACGTGGCCGTGCGTCAAGAACAGCTCGCGACCGGTCTCGTCGAACAGCGTGGCGTAGTCGGCCATGACGGGGAAGTCGAGCACCATCTGGTCGACCTCGGCGTCGCAGTTGCCGCGCACCGCGATGATGCGGTCGGCCAGGGCGTTGAGCAGCGGAATCACACGCTTGGGGGCGTAGTCGCGCGGCAGGTCGTTGCGCGGACCGTGGTAGAGCAGGTCGCCCAGCAGGGCGATGCGGTCGGGCTGCTCGGACTCGATGGCGGCGACCAGGCGCTCAGTCCAATATGCCGAACCGTGGATGTCGGAAGCGATGAGGTATTTCATGGGGAGATCCTTTCGAGATGGGGCTAATGTGGCTGGGCGTGGGATGTCGCCGGCCGCGCTATTCAAATCGCAGTGCCGCGCTCTGAGCTGCCTGCATCACGCGCTGGAGCGGCACGTTATGCTCGCGAGCGAGGCGGGAGCAGTCTTCGTACTCGGGCGCCGCACGCTCGCTGCCGTCGGGCAGGGTGGCTACCTTGACGGATGCCTCGCCCCATGGCGTCGTTACGCACTCAAAGCGGCGCGGCAGGCAAACACGCTCCATAACCTGGCGGCGGATGCCATTGGTCGTGGTTTCCAAAAAGATGATCGTCTGCAGGCGCTCGATATCCTCGTGGGCGCAGATTACCTGCAGCTGCCAGCCGGGACGGCCCTTCTTGCAATAGAGGGGCAGCCAGTGCACCTCGCGCGCACCGGCCTCGCGCAGGCGGTCGGCGGCGTAGGCGAGCACCTCGGGCGACGCGTCGTCGATATCGCATTCCAGCTTGACGATGGTCTCGGGCGCATCGGTCTCGCGGGATAGCGGAGATTTGCTATCGCATGGCATACGGTCCGGCTCCTTTCCGCACGGGCTCGTTTTGTTCACCCAAACGCTAACACATCGCGGGCGGCGTGGATGTGGCGGAGCGCGATGAGCGCGATTTTCCCTGTCCGCAAGAAACCGACACCCCGGCGCGCTCGTCGCATCGAGGGCCGCGCCGTTACAATGGAGCGGATTCGCTTGACGCAAAGGAGCCGCCATGCCTGCTTGCCCGCTGGTCGATTGCCATACCCACACCTCGTTCTCGGACGGACACGCCTCGTTTGAGGACAACGTTCGCGCCGCTGCTGCAGCCGGTTGCCGTGCCATGGTCTCGACCGATCACCTTACCCTGCCTGCCAGCATGGATTCCAATTGCGAAGTGCAGGTTGTCGAGGGCAACCTGCCGGCACATCGTCTGGCTTTTGAGGATGCCCGCAAGCTTACCGCGCAGATCGCGCCGGAGCTCGAGCTTATCTATGGCTTTGAGTGCGATTGGTACGAAGGCTGCGAGCCTTTGGTTGAGCGCTGGTCCGAAGGCGCCGTCGTGCGCCTGGGCAGCGTACATTGGATTGGCAACCCCGGCGATATCATGGCCGGTGCCGCGGGTACGGCGGGGACAGAGGACGTCGTTCGTCCCGATACGCCCGATTCGCGCTGCGGTTGGATCGACGACAACACCGACCTGCATGTTTGGGAAAACTTAGGCGTGCGCGGCGTATGGGAGCGCTATGTCGACGACTGGTGCCGCGCCTGCGAGAGCCCGCTTAACTTTGATGTGATGGCCCACCCCGACCTGGTCATGCGCTTTTCGAAGGACGGCTTTGCGCCCGACTTTGACCCCGCGCCGTTCTGGGAGCAGATGGCAGAATGCGCACACGACACGAGTCGGCGCGTTGAGGTCTCGACGGCCGCGCCGCGCAAGGGGCTTGACGACTACTACCCCGCGACCGGCCTTTTGCGCTGCTTTGCCCATGCCGAAGTGCCCATTACCTTTGGCTCGGACGCACACCGCGCCTGCGACATCTGCTGGAACATCCGCGAGGCCCAGGGCCACGCCTACGACTGCGGCTATCGAACCTTCGACATCCCCCACCTCACCGGCGAATGGGAGCCCACGCCCCTCGCCTAAGACTAGTCGTTGGGGACACTCTTCACAAATGACCCCTTGGGGACGGAGGAAAACAGGTCGTTTTGCTCACCACCGACGCCCGTGCAACACCGCCCGCCAAAAAGAACGCCCGTTTACTACGATGAACCGCAAACCTCCGACCATCGGCTTAATGCGGAAAATAAAACCGCAGGTAGAAGCGTTGACGATTTGCTCAAAACCGACGTGTGGTCAGCAGATCCAGTTTCATCGTAGTAATTGGGCATGTTATTTGGCAGCGTCGGCAAAGACTGTCCCAAACGACTAGTCGTTTAAGAACGTCCCCAATGACTACCCAATGACTAGTGGCGGCGGGCGTTGAGTTCGCCGGCCAGCTCGTCGAGGGTGATGCCGTAGCGCTCGAGCGTCACGAGCAGGTGGTAGACCAGGTCGCCGGCCTCGTAGCGGATGTGATCGTGATCGTTATCCTTGCAGGCCATGATCACCTCGCTCGCCTCCTCGGCAAGCTTCTTGAGCAGCTCGTCCTCGACGTCGGTCAACAGACGAGCGGTGTAGCTCTCCTGCGGCGATGCGTCGCGACGGCCGTGAATCACCTCGGCGAGCCCCGTCAGCGTCTCACCGATATTTCCATCCTGAACGTTTGCGGTGCGCACACCCATAGTTCAATCCTTTCTGGTTGGCCAAGCGCCTAGTCGAGCGCCCGTCCTACGCGAGTTTCTTAAAGAAGCAGGTACGGTTGCCGGTGTGGCAGGCCGGACCCGGCGAGTCGACCTTGACCAGCAGTGTATCGCTATCGCAGTCGGCCCAGAGCTCCTTGACCTCCTGCATATTGCCGCTCGTCGCGCCCTTGTTCCACAGCTCCTGACGGCTGCGGCTCCAAAACCACGTGGTCCCGGTCTTGAGCGTCAGCCCCACCGACTCCTCGTTCATCCAGGCAACCATAAGCACCTCACCGGTGTCATACTGCTGAACCACGCAAGGAATCAGCCCGCGGGCGTCGTACGTAAGCTTTGAAGGATCGGCTATCTCTTCCATTTCTCTCCCCAATTAAAAACATCGCAGGTCAGCGAGGGTTGTCCAGGTGCCCGAGATTCCGAGCGACAAGCCCGACGACGCGTACTTAAGTACGCGAGGAGGGTTGGAGCCGGAAGGTCGGGTGCCTGGGCAAGCCGCAGCGCTAGAAGTCCAACCTGACAGGAATGCCTTGAGAGGCCATATACTCCTTCACCTGACGAATGCTGAAGGTTCCAAAGTGAAAGACACTGGCCGCCAGCACGGCGTCGGCTTCGCCCTCGATCACGCCCTCGGCAAAATGCTCGAGCGTGCCCACGCCGCCGCTCGCGATGACGGGAATCGGCACCGCGCGCGCCACGGCACGGGTGAGCGCCAAATCAAAGCCGGCCTTGGTGCCGTCGCGATCCATACTGGTCAGCAGGATCTCGCCAGCGCCGCGACGAGCCGCCTCCTCGGCCCACGCCACCGCATCGATACCCGTGGCGTTGCGACCGCCCGCCGTGAAAACCTCCCACTTGTCGGCACCGGATGCGCCGGGCAAACCGACGCGCTCAGCATCGATCGCCACAACCACGGCCTGGCTGCCAAACGCCGCGGCGGCCTGGCTGATCAACGACGGATCGCGCACGGCCGCCGAGTTGAGCGACACCTTGTCGGCACCGGCGGCAACCATGGTGCGCATGCCCGCCAGGTCGCGAAAGCCGCCGCCCACGGTATAGGGAATGGCGAGCTCCTCGGCCGCATGCGCCGCCATCTCGATGGTCGTCGCTCGGTTGTCGCTCGTCGCGGTAATATCCAGAAAGACGACCTCGTCCGCACCCTCGCGGTCGTAGGCGCGGGCCAGCTCCACCGGATCGCCCGCATCGCGCAGGCTCACGAAGTTGACGCCCTTGACCACACGACCGTCCTTAACATCCAGACAGGGAATCACGCGCTTGGTAAGCATGGGCTACTCCTCCCCTCGGGCGGCGGCCAACGCCTGTGCCAGCGTAAAGTTGCCTTCGTAGAGCGCACGGCCGGTAATGGCGCCTTCAATCGCGACCTCGCCCACCGCGGCCAGTGCGCGGATGTCGTCGAGCGTCGAAATACCGCCCGAAGCCACGACGGGAAAGCCCGCGACCTCGGCCACATGGCGATACGCCGCCACATCGATGCCCGTCTGCATGCCATCGCGCGCGATGTCGGTATACACCAGATGCTTAAAGCCCAGCTCGGTAAGCTGCGCCACGGCATCGTCGAGCGCCACACCCGCGCCGTCGCGCCAGCCGTTCACCTTAACCTGGCCGTCGCGCGCGGCAATGTCGGCGACCAGCAGCTCGCCAAAGCCTTGGGCTGCCACCTCGGCAAAACCTGGCTCGGTCACCAGCACGGTGCCCAGCGCAATGCGGTGAGCACCATAGCCGGCCAGCTCGTCGATGCGTGCGAGCGAGCGAACGCCGCCACCCACGTCCACGGACAGACCGTCGACGCCGCAGATGGCCTTAATCGCCGCCGAGTTGGCAGCGCATGTGTCCTCGTCCTCGCCAAAGGCAGCGGATAGGTCGACGACATGCACCCAGCTTGCGCCCTGCTCGGCAAACGAGCGGGCAACGGCCACGGGGTCGTCGGAATATACCTTGCAGCGGCTGCGGTCGCCGCGCTCCAGGCGAACAACCTTGCCGCCGATCAAATCGATTGCGGGAAACAGAATCATCGGCCAACCTCCTCGACGATGCTCACGAAGTTCTTAAGAATGCGCTGACCCAGCGCGGAGGATTTCTCGGGATGGAACTGGCAGCCCCACACGTTGCCATGGCGCACGATACACGGGAAACTCCGTGTATAGTGCGTGCGCGCCAACACATCGGCGGCATCGACGTCGTCGGCCACCGCGTAGCTGTGGGTGAAGTACATGTTGGTGCCCTCGGCAAAACCGGCAAGCAGCGGATCGGCCGCACCGGCGGGCGTCATGTGCACCTGGTCCCAGCCCACGTGCGGCACCTTCAGGCGGCTCGACTCCAGGCGCGTGCACGAGCCGCGCATAATACCCAGGCCATCGACCCAGGGACCGCCAGCCTGCTCGAGAGCGTTTCCGTCCGCGACCGCGCCCTCGTCCGCCGGCACGCCCTCGTTGCCGCGCTCAAAAAACAGCTGAAGCCCCAGGCAGATGCCGAGCAGCGGAATCCCGGCGGCGACGGCATCGAGCACGGCCGCCTCCTCGCCACTCTGGCGCATAAAGGCGATCGCGTCATAGAACGCGCCCACGCCCGGGATGACCAGGCCGTCGGCGCGGCGGATCTGCTCCGGATCGTCCGATGTGCAGGCGGCGGCACCGGCACGCGCAAGCCCGCGCACAACGCTCGACAAGTTGCCCTTGTGGTAGTCGACCACCACAATCTTCGGTTCGCCCACGCGACCCTCCCTTTTTCAATTCAAAACCTGTCCCTTTGTGGCGGTTACAGCGAGCCCTTGGTGCTGGGAATGCCCTGCACGCGGGGGTCCAGCTCGCAGGCGCGGCGCATCGTGCGGCCCACGGCCTTAAAGGCGGCCTCGATAATGTGATGCGAGTTGCCGCCCACCAGCTCGCGCACGTGCAGCGTGAGCTTGGCATCGCGCGCAAAGGCGTAGAAGAACTCGACGGCCAGCTCGGTATCGAAGCTGCCCACGCGCTCAGTCGGCACGGGCAGCTCACAGTAGGCCTGCCCGCGGCCCGAAATATCAACAGCAGCCATCACAAGCGTCTCGTCCATGGCGATCGCCGCGTCGGCAAAGCGCGTAATGCCCGCCTTGTCGCCCAGCGCCTGGCAAAACGCCTCGCCCAGCACAATGCCCGTGTCCTCGACGGTATGATGCGCATCGACCTCGACGTCGCCCACCGCGTGCACCGTCAAATCGAACAGACCATGGCGGCCAAAAGCGTTGAGCATGTGGTCGAAAAACGGTACGCCGGTCGAGATATCACACACGCCGCATCCGTCCAGGTCGAGCTTTACGACAATGTCGGTCTCCCCCGTCTTGCGGGTCACCTCGGCATAGCGGTCCATCTACATCTCCTCCTTCACCAGCGCGGCAAACGCGGCCAGCACCTCGTCGTTTTCCTGCGGGGTGCCTACGGTAATGCGCAGACAGTCCGCGAGCCCCGGCGCGTAACTAAAGTCGCGCACCAAAATTGAATACTCGTCGCGCAGACGCTCGCGCACGCGCGTGGCATGCGGCGTGCGCACAAGCACAAAGTTCGCCGCGCTCGGCCACGCCTCCACGGGCAGACCCTCGGCAGCCATTGCGCGCAGGGCACACAACTCGCGCTCGCGCTCGGATGCGACCTGTGCCACCACGGGCGCGTACGCATCGCGGGCACGCACGCAGGCAAGCGCCGCCGCCTGGCTCAACACGTTGACCGAATAGATCTGGCGAATCGCCGCGAACACGTCGATGACCTCGGGCGCCGCGATCACATAGCCCAGGCGCGTGCCGGCGGCGCCGAACGCCTTGGACAGTGTATGCAGAATCACCAGGTTAGGATGCTCGGCAATAAGGCCTTGCGCCGTAGTTGCCGCGCCAAACGAATCGTCGGCAAACTCCACGTAGGCCTCGTCGACCATGACCATGCCGGGGCACGCATCGCACAGCGCCGCGACAAAGTCGAGCGGCGCCACGTCACCCGTGGGATTGTTGGGCGAGGTCACGATCGCCAGGTTGCACTCGGGTGCGGCCGCGAACACAGCCGCCTGGTCGAGCTCAAAAGTTGCCGGGTCGCGCCACACGTCGCGCACCTCGGTCTGACAGAGCGACGCAAAGAACGCGTACTCGCTAAAGCACGGCGGGCAGTTGAGCAGGATCCGCCCCGCGCCGCCAAACGCCAGCAGGAAGTTATAGAGTAGCTCGTCGCCGCCGTTGCCCACGCAGATGTTCTCGCGCGTCACGCCATGCCAGGCAGCAAGCTCGTCGCGCAGGTCGTTGGACATGGGATCGGGATAGCGGTTGAGCGGTGCGGCAGCCAAGGCCGCATCAACCGCCTCGCGCACGCCGGCCGGCACGGGATAGGTGTTCTCGTTTGCCGAAAGATTGATGCGCGTGGGCGTAAAGTTGGGATCGTAGGGCTCGATGCCGGTCAAGTAGGGCTGGACGAGCTCCTTCATGCGCGGCGTGAGTTCGGCCATGTTAGGCCTCCTCGCCGGTCGCGCCAACGCCATCCGCGCCCGCAGCCGCCAGGTCAACGCCCTCGGCAACCGTCGCCACGGCGTCGCCCGGCCAGGCGACCTTGGTCAGGTCGGCCGCGGCCAGAGACTCGGCGCTCACGGCATCCTCGCCCTGCTCCAGCACACGGCGACGCAGTGCGGCAGAAAGCGCGTGTGCCCACAGGCCCTCGGCCTCGGCCAGACGCTGTGTGGCGGGAGCGTCCGAGAGCAGGCCCTCGGGCGTATAGCAAATGACACTTGAGCGCTTGACGAACTCCTCCACCGAAAGCGGGTTGGAGAACATGGCCGTGCCGCCGGTCGGCAGCGTGTGATTGGGGCCGGCAACGTAATCGCCGAGCGGCTCGGAGCTCCAAGCGCCCACAAAGATGGCGCCGGCGTTGCGGATACCGCCGAGCAGGCCCATCGCGTCCTCGCAGTGCAGCTCCAGGTGCTCGGGCGCCACGGTGTTCACCGCCTCGACGGCGGCGGCCATGTCGGCGGTCACCACGATGGTGCCCTCATTGTCGAGCGAGGCGCGCGTAATCTCGGCGCGTGGCGACTGCGCTACCAGAATATCGATACCCGCCTCGACCTCACGCGCAAACTGCTCGTCGCAGGTCACCAGATAGCAGGCTGCCAGTGGATCGTGCTCGGCCTGGGCC
>DBFZVF010000144.1:0-2554 GCA_048519165.1 Collinsella sp. | reverse complement strand
CATCTGAACAACTCAATTGTTATTTACGATTCAATGGAGGAACCTAGGCACGAGCGACAAAGCGACTTGTTTTCTACAGATATAACAAAAATAATCCTTATCGGAAACAAAAAGCCCGACAAGGGACAAATGGACGCAATAAAGGCATTGCCTCAATTAAGAGATCTTCCAATTCATTTAACATTAATTGGCAAAGACCTGGACGAAGCCTATGTTGCCGAAATGCACGACTATACTCAGAAACATTCCCTAGCTAATCTACTTACAGACAATTCATTTGACTCGGAAGCCAAATATAAACTACTCGAATCTGATATTGCATTAAACTGTTCTCGATCAGAGTCATTTGGAAGAACCACCGTTGAGGCACTGATGTCAGGCTGTTTAGTAATTGGGAATAACAACAGCTGCACCGCAGAGCTTCTCACCAACGGAAGGGGACTTCTCTACGAAGGTTCCGAAGACCTTTCGGTCAAAATTCGCTGGGCAATAAATCATCCGGCAGAATCAAAAGATATAGCAAAAAAAGGTGCAGAGTTTGGAGTCGGCTCCTTTCAGACCGGTAATAAAAATATCGTCAATCTGTTTAAGTCAATGCTTTAGCTCAAACGTGGACGAAGTAATTGGTTGCATTGAGCGGCCATTATTTATAATACAGCATTTAGGCGTAGACTAGGGCATTGTGGCGCCGCTCACAACCCTTGTGCGCCATTCAGCAATTCGATGGTTACCCATCCATCAAAACCAAGAAAGAAATGAGCAATTCTTAACATGCCAATTAGAGAATTACCCAAAGGAGTGAAAATGACCCGAAATAAGATAATGCTCGTCTTCGGCACCCGCCCGGAGGCCATCAAGATGTGCCCGCTTGTCAACGAGCTTAGGGCGCGCAGAGATGAGTTCGAGACCGTCGTGACAGTGACAGGCCAGCACCGCGAGATGCTCGACCAGGTCCTTCGAGTTTTCGACGTGACTCCCGACCACGACCTTGCGATCATGAAGCCGGGCCAGACGCTGTTCGACGTTACGTGCGACGTGCTGGTCAAGCTCAAGGCCGTTCTCGAGGACGAGAGGCCCGACGTCGTTCTGGTTCACGGCGACACCACGACCAGCTTCGCCGCTGCGCTCGCATGCTTCTACCTTCAGATTCCCGTGGGACATGTGGAAGCCGGCCTGCGCACGCACGACATCTACAGCCCCTGGCCGGAGGAGTTCAACCGCCAGGCGGTCGACATCGTGAGCGAGTACTATTTCGCCCCCACGGAGGCGAGCAAGCAGAACCTGCTCGGTGAGGGCAAGCCTGAGTCCAGGATCTGGGTCACCGGCAACACCGGAATCGACGCGCTTCGCACCACCGTGCGCGAGGGCTATACTCATCCCGAGCTCGAGTGGGCTGAGGGCTCCCGCCTCATCCTCATCACGGCCCACCGCCGCGAGAACCTTGGCGAGCCCATGCACCGCATGTTCCGCGCCATCCGCCGCGTGATGGAGGAGCACCCCGACACCAAGGCGATCTACCCCATCCACATGAACCCGCTCGTCCGCAAGGCGGCGCACGAGGAGCTCGACGGCTTCGACCGCCTGCACATCATCGACCCGCTCGAGGTGCTCGACTTCCATAACTTCATGGCCGCGAGCCACCTCATCCTCACCGACTCGGGCGGCATCCAGGAGGAGGCGCCTAGCCTGGGCAAGCCGGTGCTCGTCATGCGCGACACCACCGAGCGACCAGAGGGCGTGGCCGCCGGCACACTGAAGCTCGTCGGCACCGAAGAGGATGTTATCTACCGTGAGTTCAGCCGCCTACTCTCCGATCAGGCCGAGTACGAGGCCATGAGTCATGCGTCGAATCCCTACGGCGACGGGCATGCGAGCGAGCGCATCGCGGGCGTTTTAGGACTTCAATAGCGGTCGGACGTAAATATGATTGGTCAATTAGTGCGATCCACATGCTTGCATATGCTCTATTGTGGCATCCCATCTCTGCCAGCTTTATGAACTGCCCACTGCATGGATTTTAAATATCGGCGTTCAAGTTTTTCTCATGATATCGGGAGGGCTTTATAGATTGGCGCCCTGATTTCAGCGACATCCGAAACTGGGACTCCAAATCGAGTCAGGCGAGCATATTGAGCAGAGAATCCGCGTCCTTAACACTGCTGAGTGGGTGTTTGCACTTGAGAACTTCGGATCGCTGGGCAGGTCGCCCGCAAATACAGCGCACACGACCTGCCCATGGTCAACGATTAGCTACTCGACAAACTTGATTCGAAGTTCAGACCGATACTAATGGAGCAGACGAATGCAAAAAACACTACAGCCCATATCGGCGCTGGTGCTCAGGCGCAATAACGGCAGTGTCATATCGCATATTCAACAGTGCTCAAGCGAGCAAATACCCAGCCTCGCGATTTGTGGACGCCACAATCAAGATGCCTATCTAGTAAAAGCACGCTTAGTCATAGAACTTAAGAGTTGTTTCATATATAAATATGATTCTGTTTTCCTGAACACAATCCAAAAATAAAAATTTATCGCCGCGACAGCAATTACC
>DBFZVF010000143.1:0-5671 GCA_048519165.1 Collinsella sp. | reverse complement strand
GTATAGCGCCGCGCCTCATTCGAAAGTTCAATTTCATAAGAAAACGTACCGAACTCCGAGATTTGCCCAAAACGGACAATGACGTGTACACGTTTAGAGGTATTCGAGGAAACGGGCGGCGGCAAGCGAAACATCGGCCGTTCGATATATGGCGTTGATTTGGCGATGGGGATGCCCCTCGAGTGGGCGCACAGCAACATCGAACTGACAACGGCGCAAGATGAGCGCGGGAAGAATGCTCACGCCCAGGCCGTCCTCGACCATAGCCATAATCGCATAGTCATCCCAAGTCGACAGCTTGGAGCACACCGTCAGCCCCGCCCGACGGAACAGCGGCGTAATCTCATCATCGGTGCCGCGTTCTAGCAGAATAAACTGCTCGTTGGCTAAATCGGCAAGAGAGACGACCTCCGCCGTGGCAAGCAGAGAGTCCGCCGGCACTACCGCCATCAACTCGTCGCGCACCAAAGACCGCGATGTCATGCCATTTTCTCGAGGCTCATACGGGATAAAGCCCAGATCGCAGCGGCCCTCTGACACCCATTGTTCAATCTCTGAGTAATCGCCCATCAGCAACTCGTAATCGACGTCCGGGTGATCGGCGCGAAAGCGCGCAATCACTGGCGGCAGCACGTGGGTCGCCACACTCGAAAACGTACCGATGCAGATTTTGCCGCGCATGAGCCCGCGCATCTCATCCACCCGTCGCTGCAAGCGAGTGAATTCCTCGCAGAGCGCCTCGACAGCCGGCATGACCTGCCGCCCGTCGGCAGAAAGCACTACGCCCTCGCGACTGCGGTCGAGCACCTTAAAGCCCCAATCGGCCTCAAGATCGGCCACCATACGGCTCACGCCCGACTGCGAATAGCTCAGCCGCTCGGCGGCGCGCGTAAAACTGCCGGCGCGCACGGTCTCGAGCAGCACCTGCATCTTTTGGATATTGGTCTCCACGGCACGTCCCCACCCTTGCATGAGTTTTTGTCATGTTTTCCATGCATTATATTCGCTTTTCTTCTAAAGCCAGTTCACCCATAGTGAACATGTTCGGATATAGAGGGGATGTCAGCGCATGAACAACGGACTGTTTACGTACTTAGCAGCATTGCTATTGTTTGGCTCCAACGGCATCATCGCCGCCGCCATCGCACTGCCGAGCTCCGATATCGTGCTACTGCGCACGTTTTTGGGCGCCCTCTCGCTTGTCACTATCCTTGCCATCACCCAACGCCATAAACTGCAGGCGCCATCTCGTCCCCGCGAAGCCGCAGCACTCCTTCTCTCGGGAGCCGCGCTGGGCGCCAGCTGGATTTTTCTGTTCCGCGCCTACCAGACGATCGGCGTCGGCGTATCCTCGCTGCTGTACTACTGTGGCCCCATCATCGTTATGGCGCTCTCCCCACTCATCTTTGGTGAAAAACTGACCGGCGGCAAAATCGCCGGGTTTATCGCCGTCGCCTGCGGTGCTTTTCTCATTGCAGCACAAGGTCTAGGCGGCAATATGCCCATTGCGGGTATCGTCTGCGGTATCGCCTCGGCATTTTGCTATGCGCTGATGGTCATCGCAAGCAAGGGTGCGCCACACATCGAAGGCCTCGAGAACTCCACGCTCCAGGTGAGCGCCGCCTTTGTGACCGCGCTGGTCCTCACGCTCATCACGCAGGGCGCTCCCTCATTCCTGTCCGCCAGCGTCGCCGCCAGTATTGATTGGCACGCCGTCGTCATGCTCGGCGTCGTCAACACCGGCATCGGTTGCCTGCTCTACTTTAGTGCCGTCGCCAAGCTGTCCGTCCAGACCGTCGCGGTCGTCGGCTACCTCGAGCCGCTTTCGGCCGTCGTGTTCTCGGCCGTCCTTTTGGGCGAAGCCATAACACCGGTCCGCCTGATGGGTGCCGCGCTTATCATCGGCGGCGCGATTTTTTGCGAACTCGCCGGCAAACGCGCAAACGCCAAGGTTGGCATCGCCCAGACAGTACGTGCTTAAAAGCCCCTGCTTTGAAATGCTACCTGCGTAGATAAATAATCCCCAGCTGAGGATTATTGTCTAAAATAACCCGATGTGCCAAACTGCTCTTGTATGTATAAAGACGGCATAAAGGTCTACTGCTCGTGGCAGGGGCCAGATGTCCAAGGGAGTCCACGTGGCACACAACAAGCTGGAGGTAAGCCTCCAAGACCAGCGTAGTCAAGGCGGACATGGAGCCATTCCCCTCTCCGCTGGCATGCTGCTCGTAACGCTCGGCGTCGTCTACGGTGACATCGGCACGAGCCCCATGTACACCATGAAATCAATCGTCGCCAACAACGGCGGCATCGGTACCGTCAGCGAGGACATGATCTTGGGCGCGCTTTCGCTCGTCATCTGGACCATGACACTCGTGACCACGGTCAAGTACGTGGTTATCGCCATGAAGGCCGACAACCATAACGAGGGCGGCATCTTCGCCCTGTTTAGCTTGGTGCGCAAAGTGGCGCCTTGGCTGATTCTTCCCGCCATGATCGGCGGCGCGGCGCTGCTCGCCGACGGCATCCTCACCCCCGCCGTCACGGTTACCACGGCCATTGAGGGCCTGCGCACTATCGAGTGGGGCCACGCGCTATTGGGTGACGGACAAACCAACGTCATCATTATTACCATCATCATTATCTGCGGCCTATTTGCCATGCAGCGCGCCGGTACCTCGTCGATCGGCAAGCTGTTCGGCCCGCTCATGACACTGTGGTTCCTGTTCCTGGCAGGCGCCGGCCTGTTCAACATGCTCGGCAACCTGTCCATCCTACGCGCGCTCAACCCCATCCGCGGCATCATGTTCCTGTTCTCGCCCATCAACCACTCGGGCATCATGGTGCTCGGCTTCGTCTTCCTGTCGACGACCGGCGCCGAGGCGCTCTACTCGGACATGGGCCACGTTGGCAAGGCAAACATCTATGCATCCTGGCCGTTTGTTAAGGCGGCCCTTATCCTTAACTATCTGGGTCAGGGCGCTTGGCTGCTCGCCAATAACTCCAACCCCCAGATGCTCGCGATGGATATCGTCAACCCGTTCTACATGATGCTCCCCGAGCCCCTACGTCCCTTTGCCATCGTGCTTTCGGCCGTGGCGGCCATCATCGCCTCGCAGGCGCTCATCACCGGATCGTTCTCGCTGGTATCCGAAGCCACGCGCCTCAACCTTATGCCGCATCTGCGCATCCACTACCCCAGCGACACCAAGGGCCAGCTCTATATTCCGCTCGTCAACAACATCATGTGGGTCGGCTGCATCTTCATCGTGCTGCTGTTCCAAAACTCCGAGCGCATGGAGAGCGCCTACGGCCTCGCCATTACCGTGACCATGCTCATGACCACGACGCTTTTGACGAGCTACGTCGCCGGCATCCTCGAGCACAAGCTGGGCGCCTGCGTCTTTGCCCTGCTCTTTGGTGCCATTGAACTGTGCTTCTTCGCTTCGTGCCTCACCATGTTCTTTGACGGCGGCTACGTCATGATCTTCCTGGCCGCACTGCTGTTTGGCCTTATGTATGTGTGGCGTCGCGGCACCGCCATCGAGCGCACGCAGACGATTCTGCTGCCCGTCTCCAAGTACATCGATCAGCTCAACCGCCTGCGCAACGACGAGACTTACCCCGTGCTCGCCGACAATCTCGTGTTCCTCACCAACAGCCCCGACCCGCTCACACTCGACCGCGACGTGCTCTATTCCATCCTGGACAAACATCCCAAGCGCGCCAAGGCATATTGGTTCATCAACGTACACGTTACCGACGAGCCCTATACGCACGAGTATTCCGTTGAGACCTTTGGCACAGACTTCCTGTTCCGCGTGCGCTTGGACCTGGGCTTTAAGGTCAATCAGCGCATCAACGCCTACCTGCGCCAGATCGTTGGCGACCTGATGGCATCGGGTGAGTTGCCGCCGCAGCATCACACCTACTCCATCTACGAGACACGCGGCAACGTGGGCGACTTCCGTTTTTGCATGCTGCGCAAGATGCTTGCCCCCGAAACGGACATCAACCGCAACGACCATCGCGTCATGGCCATCAAGTACGCCGTCCGCCGCGCCTGCGGAAGCCCGGCACGTTGGTACGGTCTCGAGAACTCGGCCATCATCATCGAGTACGTGCCGCTGTTTGCCCGCATGCGCCCGGCCGTTAAGCTCGTGCGTACCCAGGTGCCGCTCGAGGTTCAGATCGAAGAGGCCGAGGAAATGGAAGTCGATATCTTCTCGGACGACTTGGTCAACGGCAACGAGGCCGGCAAGAGCATGAACGTCGATCCCACCGAGCTGCTCGAGAGCGTCGCCGATATGCCCGAACAGCAACAGCTCGACGGCCTCGAGAACGAACAACTCAACGACGCCAACTTCTAGCGACGTCATAAATCAACGACAGCGGCCCTGCACCTCACGAGAGACGCAGGGCCGCTTTGCATTGCAGTAAAGCTAACAGCTACGAACGACGCGGCTCGGGAACCACGAGCCTATCGGGGCTTGCGCCCTCGGCATCCATCAGGCTCACGTAGCGAATCGACGGATCATCATACATCGCGTAGTAATAATTGCCCGTGCGCGCGCTAAAGCATCCGGTGTAGATAGTCTTCTCGAACTTGCCATCGCCCATCCTGGACGCCCCCTCAATCATCACCACGCCCTCAAGTGAACGGAACATGCGGACGACGTTTTCGATCTCGCTCTCCTTTTGCGGGTAATTGGCATTGAGGTACGCCGCCTTTACAAAACGGCTCGGCGAATAGCAGTCACCCGGAATACCGCGCATGCCGGCGCCCGCGCCATAGGGCTTGAGCTCGGCGCCACGCCACGTCGCCGTCTGCGGAAAATCGCTTGTGGCAGTGATATAGGTGCGCAGGTTTTCCATGTGCCACGGGAAGGTCGGCTGGTTGGCAAGGGTGTCGACCGGATTGTCGTATACATGCAGGCCGTCAGCCATCATCTCGACCACGATGCTGCGCTGGCTGTCGCCGATAATCCAATGGAGCAGCGACACGCCCAGCCCCTCTCCGGCAGATTTGGCGACAATCACCGTGTCGCGCAGCGCGGCCTCGACCTCATCGACCGTCGAGAACGTCGCTGCCACCCACAGGGGGAACTCATAGGCCGCGATATTGGTCTTGCCGTCGACAGGGTCCTCGGCATACTCGGCATAACCCGGGAAATTGAGACCCGCCACGGCGAGGCCCGCATCGTTGCCGCAATCGAAGAACATAGGGTAGTTCCTGTAATCGATGCACATACCGATCACCGCGTGCGCCGCTGTCGCGTCGTCGATAAACGAATACGGAATGTGAAACCCGCGCGGCATCACGCGAACCTGTTGGCCGTAGTCAAAGCTCCAGTCGAGATTGCGGCCCAGATACATGTGGCCAGAATTATCGGTAAATCGAATACTCGTACACATAGCGCCTCCTAGCTTTACGTTCTTGCTAATCTCATTGTCACCAATCAAAGAGGCGCTAAACACAAAAGCCCGGACATGACAACAATGTCACGCCCGGACCAAAAACCACATATGAACGTAATAAAGTCACCCTAACAGGTCGGTCTAGGGTGCCACAGTGCCACAGATCGCCCCGAACGAGGAGCGCCGCGTACTAATGGTACGCAAGCGACGAGTGAGCGGCGAGGTGTGGTGCTGTGGTCACCCTAGACAAGCT
>DBFZVF010000142.1:0-4029 GCA_048519165.1 Collinsella sp. | reverse complement strand
ACGTCGCGATGTGCAATCGAAAAGCCGTATTGAATCGCCGGCGTTTCGCGTGGCGTTGGCTGGCTACACCAATGCCGGCAAGTCGACGTTGCTTAATCGTTTGACGGGATCCACGGTACTTTCGCAGGATAAGCTGTTTGCCACGCTCGATCCTACAAC
Source organism: Collinsella sp. (assembly GCA_048519165.1). Lineage (GTDB taxonomy): Bacteria > Actinomycetota > Coriobacteriia > Coriobacteriales > Coriobacteriaceae > Collinsella. The sequence goes on along the minus strand of DBFZVF010000142.1, from coordinate 3,870 downwards.
GCGCTCGTACCGTTTGCCCGGTGGCCGTGGCATGACGATCACCGATACCGTCGGCTTTATTCAAAAGCTGCCCCATGGCCTGGTCGACGCGTTTAAATCTACGCTTTCCGAGGTGCTCGGCGCCGATTTGATTCTTAAAGTTGTAGACGCTTCCGATGAGGATTACGAGCGTCAGCTTGAGGCGGTTGATCGTGTCCTTGACGAGATCGGTGCCGGTGAGCGCTTGACGCTTACCGTGTTCAATAAAATTGATCTGCTCGATAGCGTCGACCGCTTGAGCTTTCGTCGGCGCTATCCCGAGGCGGTGTTGTTCTCGGCTCAGACGGGTGAGGGTCTTGATGATTTAGTCGACCGTATCGCTCGTGAAGCGGCCGCTACGGACGTGTTGTTCTCGGCCGATATCCCGTATCGAGAGGGCGCGTTAATCACGCTCGTGCACGAACAGGGAACCCTTCTGCACGAGGAATACCTCGAGGACGGCGTTCGTATTGTGGCAAAGCTTCCTGCCCGTATCGCACCACGTCTTGAGCGTTACCGAACGGAATAAATCAGCTCCAGTACACCCAAGATAATCGGTTGATGGAGCAGGTAGAACGGCAACGCATGGCGTCCGAGGCTTGCGAGCGCCGGGATGGGATTCATATAGGCCCATGCTGGCGCTTCACGGTTTGCTTTTTGTGCCGTGCGGGCGGCAAAGAAGCCTGCGAGGTACATAAATATGAAGGGTATGAGCGGATAGTAATCACCGGAGACAAAGTCTGGACCTGGGAACCCCAGCCAAGCTAGATAGGGGATAGGGTAGACCGCTTTAGGAATGCTCCAGGTACAGGCAAAGAGTATGAGGCAAATCGTTATACCCCATACTGCCGGCACTCTATCGAGAACCGGGCGCGCGAGTGCAACAATGGCAGTGCACGCCGCCATGCAGAAAATGATGCCGAAGTTCACCGAGTCATCGACTGAGACAAGCGTCGTTGCGACCCATACAACTAAAGCGGCAGCGGCATATTTGGCGGCACGCTTGATGTTGTTGCGTGAGAGGGTACACATCCAGCCGGCAATAAACAAAAATACCCAACTGATGCTAGCGCGCCAGATGTCTTGGAAGATGGTATGGGTAAACCAGGGTATCTTCCAACAATATAGGTAGGCAAGGTCGTAGCAGGCATGAAATCCCGCCATCGACAGCATGGTAAACCCGCGAATGGTATCAAAGACGGTGATGCGTTTTTGCATTACGAAAACCGGCGCATCAAACCGACGACCTTGCCCAGAATCGTGGGATTTGTCGCGTAGATAGGCTCCATGGTGTCGTTTTCGGGCTGCAGTCGAACGCGTCCCTGCTCCTTGTAGAACGTTTTGACTGTTGCGGAACCATCGATCATGGCCACGACAATCTCGCCATTCATGGCGCTCTTCTGCTCGCGAACGATGATGTAGTCGCCGTTATAGATACCGACGTTAATCATCGAATTGCCGTGGACCTCGAGGATAAAGGACCCCTGGTCCGTTGCAATCTCTGTTGGGATAGTAAAGGTGTCCTCGATATTCTGCTCGGCAAGAATAGGAATCCCTGCAGCGACACGGCCTACGAGAGGCAGCGATACGGTGCCGCGAGGCGCCGTGGGCTCATCGGACTTTGAGATGGAGACGGAAGATCCGTCCTCGTCAAAGAGCTCGAGAGCGCGAGGCTTGGTGGCATCACGCTTGAGTAGGCCGCGTGCTTCCAGCGCGGAGAGATGAGCATGTACGGTGCTAGGGGAGGAAAGGCCCACGGCCGAAGCCATCTCGCGCACACTGGGCGGATAGCCCTTCTCCTGCTGATATTCCTTGATGAAGTCGTAAATTTGCTGCTGACGCTTGGTAATTTTGCGAGCCATCAGGGATTCCTCTCTACCCATACCAAACAAATGTTCTATTTTTGCTTGACAGGAACAACTGTTCGAAGATAATAATAACCGAACACTCGTTCCCGCGCTAGACTTTTTTGTCCCCGCGGCTTGATAAAACAGTTCTCGTCAAAACAAACGAGAGGAGAACAGAATGAACGCAGCGGATATGGTCCAGGGAAACCTCGCTCTTAAGATTGAGACGCCCGCCTCGCCTGGCTTTACGGTCGTGAAGGGCGGACGCTCTCATTTTCAGGCCGTGGCCACTAAGCCCGTTCGCACCCAGCGTGCGTCCGTTGCTTTGGCTCCTGTTGCCCTGAAGGCCTCGACGATTGTTGCTGTTGCTGTAGCGTTCACCCTGTTCTTCGTGCTCGCCACGTCAGTTTTTTCTGCTCGCCACGCAGCATATGCCGATTTCGTAGCCAACGTTACCTACGAGACGGTTCGCGTACAGCCCGGCGATTCCCTGTGGTCGCTTGCCCAGGAGCATCCCATCGATGGCCTTTCCACACAGGAGACTTCCGACATGATTCGTAGCGTCAATCACCTCGATCGCGGCTCTCTTGATGCTGGTGCAGTTCTGAAAGTTCCGACTCGTTCGTAAGATTTCGGCTCGGTCGCATGGTACCCTTGTTATCGTTTAGGAGGAGGTACCATGCGCTGTCCCAAATGCGGCAAGGCACATACCCGCGTTGTCGATTCCCGTATGCAGGAGTCGAACAACACTATCAAGCGTCGTCGCGAATGCTGTTCGTGCAATTATCGTTTTACGACGTTCGAGCGCTGCGAAGATCCTATCGAGGTCATCAAGTCCGATGGGTCAAAGCAGCGGTTCGATCGCAACAAACTGCTGGTCGGCCTGATGCGCGCCACGATTAAGCGCGATATCGATACGAAAAAGCTCAACGAGATCATCGATGATATCGAGGTGGAGTTGCGTTCGCGTACGCTGACGGCTGTTACGTCCCACGAACTGGGCGATATGGTGCTCAAGCGCCTGGCTAAGATCGACAAGGTGGCATACATTCGCTTTGCCTCGGTCTATCGCGATTTCAAAGACGTCGACGAGTTTTTGCAAGAGCTCGACAAGCTAAGGTGATTTCATGTCCAACATTACCGTTAACATTAAGCGTCTCGATCCCACGGTCGAGCTTCCCAAATACGCTCATCCCACAGATGCCGGCCTTGACCTCCGTGCCAACGAAGACTGCACCCTCAAGCCCTTTGAGCGACGTTTGGTCTCCACTGGCTTGGCCATTGCGCTGCCCGATGGCTACGCCGGCTTTGTCCAGCCCCGCAGCGGCCTAGCCATTAAGCAAGGCCTGTCTATAGTCAACACACCTGGTCTTATCGACGCCCACTATCGAGGCGAGCTTAAGGTCATCCTCATCAACCTAGATCCCACCAACAATATCCAGATCAACAAAGGCGACCGCATCGCCCAACTCGTCATCCAAGAAGTCCCCACGGTCAATCTCGTAGAAGTAGACGAACTAGACGAAACTGATCGAGGAGCCGGCGGTTTCGGTTCTAGCGGCGTCGCCTAGCTCTTTACTTTGTTGAACGGAGCATCGTAATGTTCGCTCGCCCCTTGGAGGCCCCTATATATCATCCCGTGCTCAAACATTCTTGCTTCGCTGCGAAACTGCGCGCGGGACGATATATAGGGGCCTCCAAGGGGCGAGCTATGCCTACGTGCTCGCAACCAACCATGGTTTCCAATCAAAACCGTTTGCTGTATCTAAAAGCTGTATCCAACTAGTAACCCGATGCGACAAAGAGACAACCCCTTTGTCGCATCGGGTTACTTGGATTACTTGTATTTGAGTTCACCTTCGCTGCTTTACTTGAGTAACCGATATATCTGCTGGAATGTACTTGTAGCTGTGGCGCAGGCCGCCCACACATATCGTTCCACGCGCAGTTTCGCAGCGAGCGAAGCGAAGCGAGAATGTTTGAGCATGGAATGATATGTGTGGGC
>DBFZVF010000141.1:0-7388 GCA_048519165.1 Collinsella sp. | reverse complement strand
GGTGAGTTCTATGAGCGCCGTTGGTTTGCTCCGGCGCCTGCGGATCCCGTGTGGGTTGAATTTGCCGGTCAGGGTCCGGTTCCGCTGGGTTCGGGGCTTGTCTACCGTTGCTGTGATGAGGGCGTCGAGGACCTGGTGTTGGGCGTTGAGGTTTGCGAGGACCTGTGGGTGCCAGCACCTCCTTCGACCGAGATGGCGCTTGCCGGTGCGACGGTGATTCTCAACCCGTCGGCCTCGGACGAGATTATCGGCAAGGCAGACTATCGCCGCAGCCTCATCTCCAATCAGAGTGCGCGCCTGTACTGCGCCTATGCCTATGCAGATGCGAGCGAGGGCGAGTCCACGACCGACATGGTCTTTGCGGGGGAGAACCTCGTCTACGAAAACGGTTCGAAGCTCGCCGCGACGAAGCTCCTCACTTGCGATATGGCCGTCGCCGACGTTGACCTTGACCGTCTGGTTGCCGAGCGCCGTCGCTCGACGACGTGGACGCGCGCGGACGATGCGCCGGAGGCCACGACCGTTGAGTTCTCTTTTGAGAGCACACTCTCCGAGGCTCCCGTCCTGCGCAACGCCTGCGACATCGACCGTGTCTTCCCCCGTGCGCCCTTTGTGCCGGCCGACCATGGCGACCTGGCCGAGCGTTGCGAGACCATCCTCGACCTGCAGACCGCCGGCCTTAAGACCCGCCTTGCCCATACGGGCACCAAGGCGGCCGTCATCGGCCTTTCGGGCGGTCTCGATTCCACGCTGGCGCTACTTGTGACCGTGCGTGCCTTCGATACACTGGGGCTGCCGCGCACTGGTATCACAGCCGTGTCCATGCCCGGCTTCGGCACGACGCATCGCACCAAGTCGAATGCCGAGTCGCTCGCTCGCGACCTGGGTGTGAGCTTCCGCGAGGTTTCGATCCACGCGGCTGTGGAGCAGCACTTCAAGGACATTGAGCACGATCCGGCCGTCCAAGACGTGACCTACGAGAACAGCCAGGCGCGCGAGCGTACGCAGATTCTGATGGATCTGGCCAACCAGGCTGGCGGTTTTGTCATTGGCACGGGCGACCTGTCGGAGCTGGCGCTCGGCTGGGCTACCTATAACGGCGACCACATGAGCATGTACGCCGTCAACGCGAGCGTGCCCAAGACGCTTGTGCGCCATCTGGTACGCTATGCCGCCGATGTCTTTGGCGGGCGCATTGCCGAGGTCTTGCTCGATATCCTCGATACGCCGGTGTCCCCCGAGCTTCTGCCGCCCACGGGCGACGGCGAGATTGCGCAGAAGACCGAGGATTTGGTGGGCCCGTACGAGTTGCACGACTACTTCCTCTACTACCTGCTGCGTTTTGGCTTTGAGCCGGGCAAGATCTACCGCATGGCGCTCAAGAGCTTCGAGGGCGTCTACGATGTCAAGACCGTCCACACGTGGCTACGTACGTTCTACCGCCGCTTCTTTGCCCAGCAGTTTAAGCGCAGCTGCCTGCCCGATGGTCCCAAGGTGGGCTCGGTGACGCTCAGCCCGCGCGGCGATTGGCGTATGCCGAGTGACGCCAGCTCGCGTCTGTGGCTTGCGCAGATCGACGCGCTCAATCCAGTTGACTAAGGTTGGCTAAATTGAACCAATACGGGGGTTGCAAGCGTTACACTTTTGCAATCTGATGGCCCGTATCACGCGGCGCTCTTGTCGGAGCGCCGCGTTTTTCATATCGAAAGGTGGTACCATGCAGGCATCGCAGCGTCTCGACCGCTTTGGCGCGGAGGTCTTCGCCTCGCTCAACAACAAGCTTCTCGCGCTGAAGGCTCAGGGCAAGACCATTTACAACATGAGCGTGGGCACGCCCGACTTTAAGCCGTACGACCATGTGGTCGAGGCGCTCACGCAGGCAGCCCAAGATCCCGAGATGTGGAAGTATGCCCTGCGCGACCTGCCCGAACTCAAGCAGGCCGTGTGCGATTACTATGAGCGTCGCTTTGGCGTTTCGGGCATTACGCCGTCTATGGTGCAGTCGTGCAACGGCACGCAGGAGGGCGTGGGCCATTTGGGACTGGCCCTGCTCGATCCGGGTGACACCATTCTGGTTCCCGATCCGTGCTACCCGGTCTTTGAGGCGGGCGCCAAGATCGCCGATGCCAAGCTCGAATACTATCCGTTGGTTGCCGAGCACAATTACCTGCCCTATGTGGCGGGCATCGATCCCGAGGTTGCCGATCGTGCCAAGTATATGATCGTGTCGCTGCCCGCCAACCCGGTGGGCTCGGTGGGTACGTCCGAGGTCTACGAGGAGATTATCGCTTTTGCCCGCGAGCATGATCTGTTGATCGTTCATGACAACGCGTACTCCGACATCGTGTTTGACGGCGAGCCCGGCGGCAGCTTCTTGCAGTATCCCGGTGCGCTTGAGGTGGGCGTGGAGTTCTTCTCGCTTTCCAAGTCGTTTAACGTCACCGGTGCCCGCATCGGCTTTTTGGTCGGTCGCGAGGATGTGGTCTCGGCCTTTGCCAAGCTGCGCGGCCAGATCGACTTTGGTATGTTCTTCCCGATTCAGAAGGCCGCCATCGCGTGCCTGAACGGTCCGCGCGATGAGGTCGAGGCGCAGCGTCTGAAGTACCAGGAACGCCGCGATGCCCTGTGCGACGGTCTTGAGGGCCTGGGCTGGGAGCGTCCCAACGCGCATGGCTCTATGTTTGTGTGGGCCAAGCTTCCCGGTGGTCGCACCGATTCCATGGCGTTTTGCGAGGAGCTCATGGAGAAGGCCGGCGTTGTGGTGACGCCGGGCGCGAGCTTTGGCCCTTCGGGCGAGGGGCACGTGCGCATGGCGCTGGTCCTGCCGCCCGATCAGATCGCTTTGGCTGTCGAGGCCATTCGCGAGGCGGGCCTGTATTAGAAACCTATTTCGACTCGTCAATAGCTCGAAACCGATTTCGTGCAGTTATTTTACGAATACTGCAACCAATTTCGGTAAACGGTCGATTTTTGGCTGCGAATAGGGGCATAATCAAAGTCCCGATTGGATGTATTGGGATTACGGCAAGCCGCTCGGGTCGTTCCCGGGCGGCTTGTTTGTGGAGAGAGATGGGAGTTTCTAATGGTTAACGAGAAGAAGGTCGCTATTGTCGGCTGCGGTTTCGTCGGTTCGTCTTCGGCGTTCGCACTGATGCAGAGTGGTCTGTTCTCCGAGATGGTCCTCATCGACGTGGACAAGAACCGTGCCGAGGGTGAGGCCCTGGATATCGCGCACGGCATGACGTTTGCCGAGCCGATGAAGATCTACGCCGGCGATTATTCCGATGTCGCCGACGCCGCCATGATCGTCGTCACCGCCGGTGCTGCCCAGAAGCCCGGTGAGACCCGCCTGGACCTGGTCAACAAGAACGTAAACATCTTTAAGTCCATTATCCCCGAGATTAAGAAGTCCGGCTTCGACGGCATTCTGCTCATCGTCTCCAACCCGGTTGATGTTCTGACCTATGCTGCCATCAAGATGTCCGGCCTGCCCGAGGGCCATGTCATCGGCTCCGGCACCGTGCTCGACACTGGCCGTCTGCAGCAGATGCTTGGTGCCCACGTCGAGGTTGACCCGCGCGATGTCCAGGCCTATGTCATGGGCGAGCACGGCGACTCCGAGTTTGTCGCTTGGTCCAGCGCTCAGGTTGCCGGCGTGCCGCTGAACACCTTCTGCGAGCTTCACGGCCACCTGGAGCATGAGGCTGCCGAGAAGCGCATCGCCGAGGACGTCAAGAACTCCGCCTACACCATCATCGAGAAGAAGCACGCCACCTACTACGGCGTCGCCATGGCTGTCAAGCGCATCTGCACCGCTGTTATGCGTGACGAGCAGACCGTTCTGCCCGTTTCCTCGCTCATGGTGGGCGAGTATGGCCTGTCCGATCTGGCCATCTCCATGCCGACCGTCGTCGGCCGCGATGGCGTTGTCTGCCGCGTCCCCGTGCCGCTGAACGATGACGAGCAGCATGAGCTCACCGCCTCCGCAAAGGCCCTCAAGGACATCATCGACAGCGTCGACTTCTCCTGCTAAATCAAGCTCTTTTGGGCAACAGGCTACAATGAAAGGCGTCCGGGCCACACGGTCCGGGCGCCTTTTTGGTGCGAGGGGGTCAGGTTACTTTGCACCACCCCAATGCACCATAGTTGATGGGAGGGCCATGTCGGATTCGCCTAATTTTTTGACCTATGCCCAGACGGCGTTTGATCCGTTTGAGGAACGGCCGTTCTGCGCGGTGGATAGCCTGGTTTTTGCGTGGTTGTCCTATTTGCGTTTGCCGGGTGATATGGCGGAGCTGACGAACTGGCAGGGCCTAGACGTACGCGAGCTGCTGCGCGCCGAGTGCTACCAAGACATGATTGGCGACCTGTGGGATCCGGAGGGGAGCAGGGCCTTGCTGGAGGCCGTGGCAGCAAGCCCTCGCTACCGTGGCGTGCACGTTTGCGGCTATCGTGCCGTGAGCGATGTGGTGGCGACAGAGCAGTTTGCAGCCATGGCATTCCGGTTTCCGGCGGGGTTTAGCTATCTTTCCTTCCGGGGGACCGACAGCACGATTGTGGGCTGGAAAGAGGACTTTAACATGGCGTTCCGGTGTCCTGTGCCGGCCCAGGAATCCGCGGCGCGTTATGTGGACGAGGCGGCGGATGCGATTGACGGGCCGCTTTTGTGCGGAGGTCATTCCAAGGGTGGAAACCTTGCGGTGTACGGTGCGGCGATGTGCTCCGATTTCGCCCGTGGGCGAATCGAACGGGCGTATTCCCATGATGGTCCGGGCTTCGTCGAGGAGTTTCTGAACGGAAACGCCTTTGCCGATCTTTCCGGCCGAATCGACAAGACGCTACCTCGGTCGTCGATCTTTGGCATGATGTTCGAGACACAGGAGGACTATGCCATCGTTGAGAGCACCGAGTTCAGCCTGCTTCAGCATAATCCCTTTAGCTGGGTGGTTGATGGTCGCGACTTCGTGTGCTGTGAGCGCCTGTCCGCCGGTGCTCGATACGTTGATGGCTCCATTCGCGAGATGCTGCTTGCGGTGTCGCCTAGCGAGCGCGAGCGTTTTGTAGATGCGTTGTTCTCCGTGCTTGAGGCTACGGGTGCTGAGCGGTTTGCGGATATCGCTGGGAATCTGCGCGAGAGCCTGCCCGTGATGCTCCAGGCTGCGCAAGGCTTTGACAAGGATACGCGACGCTTTGTCTCGCAGACCATCGCGGCAATCCTAAAATGCGCGCTGCTGCCCAAACGACCCCAGATCGACATGCCCGCAGCCGGTAAGAGTTTGGCAGAACAACTCGAGGCGTGGCAGTCCGAGCTCCTGCGCTAGTCATTGGTGCAAAGCAACCTGTCCCCGATGCGCCAATCTTCGATGCGCTTGGGGCGGGTTCGACCGCTATACTGATTCGTGCTCAATTCGATCTAGAACGGAATGCCGTATATGAAAATCAATCACGCGATTCTGCATATCCTGGACTTTGACTCTGCCGTCAACGTCATGAGCCAGCGCGAGCTCGATATCGAGAGCCGTACCGTGCGTAATTTCGTAACCACGCACCTGCGGCGCGCTCGTACCTCGGCTGATAACAAGCGTGCCACGTTTGCCGAGAACTCCGCATTCGGCGGCGAGCTCAAGGGCTATTTCTTTGGCGAGCGCGAGTTCGTGGACCTGTCGCAGCAGATTGCGGAGTTTATCTCCTCCGAGCTCACCAAAGCCGAGAAAGCCGAGTCTACCGATGTGCTCGTGGCTGATTTTGACGACGATGAGGATGCCCGCTGGTTTGCCGTGATGCTGCTGGGCTCCAAGCAGGCTTTTATGCACGAGGTGGGCCGCGAGGAGGGGGAGGTGCGCAACGACATCGCGCGCCACTACGCTATTCTGCCAAACCCCTCGCAAAAGGTTCCAAGCTATGCCATCGTGCGTGCGAGCACCATGGAGATCGGCTACGTGGACAAGAAGCGCAAGATTGCCGGCGAGGACCGTATGCTTATCCCCGATGGCCTGCTGCAGTGCGACACGGGCGTATCGGGCAAGGAGGTCATCGACACCGTGACGCGTGTGGTCGAGGAAGTCGCCGAGGAGCACGGTGCCAATACGGCCGTGGCGCTCGCCAAGGTTAAGGCTGCCGTTGCCGAGAAAGTCGAGGATGACGAGGAGCTGCCGCCTTGGGATATCGTCGATGAGGTCTTTGAGGACGAACCGGTTATCAAGGAGAGCGTGCGCGCGGCACTGACCGAGGAGAAGGTTCCTGAGCGTGTGCCCGTGGAGCGCAAGCAGGTCGAACGCGCGGCGGTGCGCAATCATAAGATTCGTACCGACACGGGCATCGAGATCAGCTTCCCGGCCGAGATGGGTTCGAACTCCGAGTACATCGAGTTTGTCAACGAGCCCAACGGCCTCATCTCCATCGAGCTCAAAAACATCGGTAGTATCGAGAATCGATAGGGCTTTTTCTTTCGAATAAAAGTCTGGATTATATTTTGAAGTATACTTTGAAATATAATCCAGATTATTTTTTGGAGGTCAAAATGTCCCCGCTTGTTCTGGAAAAACCGGTGTTTACAAAAGACCAGGTTGTTTCGGCTACCGAAGCAAGCAAGTCTTTATCTGCCATTCGTAAACGCGCAAAACGCGCACCACAGTTCATTGCCGATCATAACGATATCGATACCGTGATTATCGACTATGCCGCCTATGAGGAAATGTACGGCGCACTGCAGTATCTGCACGAACTTGAGATAAATCGCATCGCTGCGGGTCGAGTCAAGCATGGCCCGCATGAATTTGTTCCGTTTGAGGACGCCCTAACTACCGAGGAGCTCGCGGAGTTTGAGTCGACGGATCCGGACGCGATCCCCGATGAGGATCTTTTCGAATGAGTGGGCATTTTGTCGTCGGCTTTTTGAATCGAGACGTTGAGAAGGAATATCAAAAACTTGATGGATCTCAGCGAAGACTCGTCCGTATTGCAGTCGCGAAATTAAAGACGCGCGCTGATGAAATCGGAACGCCGCTCCATGGCGAGCTTGCCGGCTGCAAAAAGATCAAATGGCGGAATGCAGGACTTCGAATGGTTTTTCGAATCCGGGAGGACGGAACGGTTGAGATTGCCGAGATCGTGGCAATAGGGCGGCGCGACCGTTCCGAGGTCTATAAGACGGCCGCAGGGCGCCTGTCAAAGCGACCCGCCATGGTTGAATACGACGGAACCCTGAGATGATGAAGGCCGAAGCTCCGATGGTGCTTCGGCCTTTTTTGTTTTCGGCTTGGTTGCCGACATTGCGCCGTAGGTTGAGCATACGTCAGCGAAAACGCCCCTAGGCGAGCAAGGTGACGCGAAAGAGGAGGGCATTGACCTTCTGGTCATGCCCGACGATTGAACGTCAGATTGCCGCT
>DBFZVF010000140.1:0-17915 GCA_048519165.1 Collinsella sp. | reverse complement strand
CATGCGTACTTTCAGTATGCCCCGTTTGATGTGAACGGCGGCGTCAAGATGTGGGGCCACGTCATAAGCCGTGACCTTATGAAATGGGAATATGTTGGCGCCCCGCTGCTGCCCGACGAGCCGTTCGATTGCCATGGCGTGTATTCGGGCTCCGCGCTTGTCGAGGACGGTCGCATTCGCGTACTGTACACAGGCAACGTTAAGCTTTCCGATGCAGATGGCACATACGACTACGTCAATACCGGTCGCCGCGCTGATACCGTTTATGTGGAGAGCGTTGATGGCCTTGCCGGTCGGGAGTTCAGCCAAAAGCGTGTGGTGCTGGCGTCCGAGGATTATCCCGAGGATTTGACCTGCCATGTGCGTGATCCCAAGGTGTGGCGTGACGCGGACGGGCGTTATCAGATGGTGCTGGGCGCGCGTCGTCGCGTTGACGGGCCGCACGTCGATAGCCGATTTTGCGCCATGCACGGCGAGGGTGCCGGGCGCGATGTGGGCGAGATCCTGGTGTATGGCTCGGTCGATATGCTGAGCTGGGAGCTCGAGAATCGTGTGTCTACGCCCGAGCGCTTTGGCTTTATGTGGGAGTGCCCCGGCTATATCGAGCTCGATGCGAATGGCGATACCGCTGCATTTTTGTCGTTCTCGCCCCAGGGGCTCGAGGGCGGTCGTTGGGACCGCGGCAATGTGTATGCAGCGGGCTACATGCCTGTAACGGGCGACATTACGGGTGGTGACGGTGTCTATGAGCTGGGCGAGTTCCGCCTGTGGGACGCCGGTTTTGACTTCTATGCTCCGCAGGAGTTCACGGCCGAGGACGGTCGCCACATTCTGATCGGCTGGATGGGCATGCCCGATGAGCCGACCTATGACAACGCGCCCACTGTAGCGTGCGGCTGGCAGCACTGCATGACGGTGCCGCGTGAGCTCACAGCCGGTGCCGGCGGCGTGGTGCTGCAGCAGCCGGCGCGCGAGATCGAGCGCCATTATGCCTCGGTGCGTGTGGGGGAGGGCTCGTTGGAGGTTGCCGGCGATACCTGCTTTGACGTTGTTGTTGACGGTGTCGACGGCACGTTTACTGCGACCGTTTATGGCGAGCTGAAGCTGGCGTTTGTGCCCGCTGGGGACGAACTGCCCTCGCGCTTTGAGATGCGATTTACCGATGAGGGTCGCGCTTCTGCCGGCTGCGGTCGTACCGTGCGCTGGGAGCCCGTCGACGAGGTCCGTAGCGTGCGCATTGTTGGCGATGTCTCGTCGGTCGAGGTGTTTGTGAACGATGGCGCGCTCGTGTTTTCGACGCGCATCTATCCCGAGGCCTATGGAGTGACCGTTGAGGCTCCGGGTGCGAGCGTGACCTACCACGCGCTCAACATCTAGGTCTTTTGTCGCATATCGGCGCTATACTGCAGCCGTTGCCCACGATGCGGGAAACATCCGCATCGTCGGTTTTTGCTTATGAAGGGAGGTTGCCGTATGGGCGTACAGCAGCTAGAAGAGGCCTGGGCTTTGAGGAACGGCGCGCGTGAGGCGCGGTTGCTTGTGGCCTCGCATGTGCCAGCAGCGCTGCCGCAGCTGGGGATTGTGCGTCCCGGTGACCGCCTGGTAGTCTTTGCGGACGACTTTGCCGATGCGTTTGCGCACGGCTTTGATGGTTGCGATGTCGCGCTGGTGGGCTCGCCGTCCGCCGAGGCATTTGCCGCTGCGTCCGAGGGCTTTGATGCTTCGTTTGATGTCGAGGGTCCGCACTTGTGGTGGTTCGTCAACTCCATCGGCGGGTTTGGTCTGCGTGTGCCCGATCTGCGCGCTCTGGGCCGCGCTGCTCGTGAGGCCCATGCGCTGTTTGTGGTGGATAACACGGTGGCGTCGGCTTTTGGCTGCGATCCGCTGCGTTTGGGTGCCGTGCTGTCGCTCGAGGCGCTCGACCGCGTGTGCGCCGGCAAGGCTCCGCGCAAGTTGGTTGCCGTATCGGTCGCGCGCTCGCAGCTCAAGCGCCATCGCGTGGATGCCGCGGCTGAGTGCGCGCATGCCCTGCTTGAGGGCTGTGGCTTGGCCAAGCTTGATATGCCTGCTGACGAGGCCGGTGTACTGGAGCGCGGGCTGGACTCGCTCGATGTCCGCATGCAGGCGCATTTCGATCGCGCCCGTGCGCTAGCCGAGTATCTGGCCGCCAACGAGATGGTGCGCAACGTACGCTATCCCGGGCTGAGCTCGCATCCCGACCATGCTGTTGCAACGGGAATCCTCGAGCACGGCTTTGGCCCGGCAGCTGAGTTTGATCTTATCGAGCGCAGTGCGGGCGATCTCTTTGATGCTTTGCCGGGGGAGTTCCGCACATCGCCGGCCGGCGGCGCAACGACGCGCCTTTCGGCCCCACGCGGCAAGCAGGGGAGCACCGTCCGCCTCTTCGCCGGCACCGACGACCCCCTGGTCGTAGCGTCCGCCCTAGACAACGCCCTTCGTAAATTAGCTACTTTTTAATACTTGCGATGAGGTCGTTTGCTTTGGTGGCAATGACCTTGTTTATGTCGGCCTGCAGCTCCTCGTAGACTGCTATGGCTCGCTCTCCGGCGGGGGTGAGGGTGGATCCGCGGGCGCCGTCGCGCTCGATGAGCTTGCAGCCCAGCTGACCTTCGGCCTCGTTCACAATGCGCCATGCCTTGGAATACGCCATGCCCATGCTCTTGGCGGCGCGGTTGAGCGAGTGCTCGCGGGCAATACCCTGTAGCAGCAAGACGCAGCCGTGGCCGAACACACCCGGCAGATCCTTGTCGCACGCTTGAATGACCAACTTTGCCGTCGTCTTGTACTCCACGTGCTCCACGTCTCCCCGCTAAAGTGTTTGCTGGGCAAACGCAAAGCCTGCGTCAAACCCTCATGTGCTCTTCTTAAAACATGCATTGTAGCAGTCAAAGTGCGTTAAGATACTTCCCCAGTATTGGGCGCCCAAGGTTGGGCTGGGTCCTACGAGGCCTGCAGCCGACCGGTCGCATGGAAAAAGGAGAAACATGGCTACGTTCTTTCCCGGTGAGTCCCACACGTTTTCGGAGTATCTGCTGGTCCCTGGTTACTCGTCCTCGCAGTGCATCCCCAACAACGTCTCTCTTAAGACGCCGCTAACCCGCTTTAAGCGCGGTGAGAAGCCGGCAATCACCCTGAACATCCCCATGGTTTCCGCCATCATGCAGTCCGTCTCGGGCGTCGACATGGGTGTCGCGCTCGCTACCGAGGGTGGCCTGTCCTTCATTTACGGTTCCCAGAGCGCCGAGTCCGAGGCCGCTATGGTCAAGGCCGTCAAGGATCACAAGGCCGGCTTCGTTCAGTCCGATTCCACCCTGACCCCCGACATGACCATGGAGCAGGTCATCGAGCTCAAGGAGAAGACCGGTCACTCCACTATGCCGGTCACCGACGACGGCACTCCCAAGGGTAAGCTCCTGGGCATCGTCACCAGCCGTGACTATCGCCCCAGTCGCGATGACCACCAGACGAAGGTCTCCGAGTTCATGACCCCGCGTGAGCAGCTCATCGTGGGCGACAAGAACATCAGCCTCAAGGTTGCCAACGACGTCATCTGGGACAACAAGCTCAACGCCCTGCCCATCGTCGACGATAACGATCACCTCATGGGCATTGTGTTCCGCAAGGACTACGACAGCCACAAGACTAACCCCAACGAGCTGCTCGATAGCGACAAGCGCTACATGGTCGGCGCCGGTATCAACACCCGCGACTATGCCGAGCGCGTGCCGCTGCTCATCGAGGCCGGCGCCGATGTCCTGTGCATCGACTCCTCCGAGGGCTTCAGCGAGTGGCAGAAGCGCACCATCGAGTGGATCCGTGCCAACTATGGCGAGGACGTCAAGGTCGGTGCCGGTAACGTCGTCGACGCCGAGGGTTTCCGCTTCCTGGCCGACTGCGGCGCCGACTTCATCAAGGTCGGTATCGGCGGCGGTTCCATCTGCATTACCCGTGAGACCAAGGGTATCGGCCGTGGCCAGGCCACCGCGCTGATCGATGTCTGCCGTGCTCGCGACGAGTACTACGAGGAGACCGGCGTCTACGTGCCCGTGTGCTCCGACGGCGGTATCGTCTATGACTACCACATGACACTCGCCCTTGCCATGGGTGCAGACTTTATGATGCTGGGTCGTTACTTCGCCCGCTTTGACGAGAGCCCGACTGAGCGCGTCAACGTGAACGGTCAGTATATGAAGGAGTACTGGGGCGAGGGTTCTGCGCGTGCCCGCAACTGGCAGCGCTACGACCTGGGCGGCGCCGCGAAGCTCAGCTTCGTCGAGGGTGTCGACTCCTACGTTCCCTACGCCGGTTCCCTCAAGGACGGCGTGGGCGGCACGCTCTACAAGGTCAAGTCCACGATGTGCAACTGCGGCGCCCTCTCGATCCCCGAGCTCCAGGAAAAGGCACGCCTAACGCTGGTCAGCTCCACCTCCATCGTCGAAGGCGGCGCCCACGATGTAGTCGTCAAGGATTCCCAGCAGAGCGTTTCCTATCGATAAGCGGCTTTCCTAAGCACCGCACCTTGCCGTTCAAACCGTCGCTCGCGTACCAAAGTACGCGTCGCTCCTCTTTCACGGCAATCTGCGGCACTTGTAAAACCCGACCATGCTTGGGCGGGTAACAAATAGCGGTTGATTCACAACCACGTTATTTAGATAAAGCGAGATGCCTGCAAGTCGCAGGCATCTCGCTTGTTGTATTTGCTATTATCAGTCGAGTCAACCTTAGGGTCGGGCGGCTTAGCTTTGTTCGCTACAAGTTCCGCACGCAAAGAAGAGCACTAAATGTGCTCTTCGTCTTGCGCAGGACTGTCCGCAGCAGCGAGTAAAGGTAAGAACGCCCCGCCCCAACCGAGATAACAAAGGAGCTGATATGTGCGATTGCACAGATCATAAGGACGAGATCCCTGTCTACGACGCGCAGGCCATTGAGTCCAAGTGGATGAAGGCCTGGGAGGACTCCAACCTCTTTGCCGTCGACACCGACGACAGTAAGCCCAAGAAGTACGTGCTCGAGATGTTCCCGTATCCGTCGGGCGACCTGCACATGGGCCACGCGCGCAACTATACCATCGGCGATGCCATGGCCCGTCAGGCCCGCATGCGCGGCTACGACGTGCTGCACCCCATCGGCTTCGATGCCTTTGGCCTGCCCGCCGAGAACGCCGCCATCAAACACAATACGCAGGCTGCCGCCTGGACGTATAAGAACATGGATCAGGCGCTTGCCACGATGAAGCGCATGGGCTTCTCCTACGATCTGGATCGCATGGTCAAGACCTGCAGCCCCGACTATTACCGCTGGGGTCAGTGGATCTTTGAGAAGATGTGGGAAAAGGGCCTGGTCTACCGTAAGAAGAACCCGGTGAACTGGTGCCCCAACTGCAAGACCGTTCTGGCCAACGAGCAGGTTACCGAGGGCAAGTGCTGGCGCTGCGGCACTGAGCCCGAGAAGCGCGACCTTGAGCAGTGGTACTACAAGATCACCGAGTACTCCCAGGAGCTGCTCGACGACCTGGAGAAGCTCCCCGGCTGGCCCGAGCGCGTCAAGCAGATGCAGGCCAACTGGATCGGCCGCTCCGAGGGCGCCGAGGTCGACTTTACCCTGTGCGACAAGGATGGCGAGCCCATCGAGGGCGACGAGGGCAAGATCACCGTCTTCACCACGCGAGCCGACACGCTCTTTGGTGTCTCCTTCTTTGTCCTGGCTCCTGAGTACGCGCGCCTGCACGAGCTCGTCGAGGGCACGGAGTACGAGGAGGCCGTCACCAAGATCGTCGAGGACTCCAAGCATATCTCTGCCGTCGAGCGTGCCCAGGGCACCCTCGAGAAGCACGGTGCCTTTACCGGCCGCTATGTGGTGAACCCCGTCAACGGCGAGAAGGTCCCCGTGTGGGTTGCCGATTATGTCGTTGCCGACTACGGCACCGGCGCCGTCATGGCCGTTCCCTGCGGCGACCAGCGTGACTTTGAGTTCGCCCGCAAGTACGATCTGCCTATTGTGCCGATCATTCTGGACGATGACGACCGCGCTGCCGTCGAGGCCAGCGGCGAGACCATCGATACCTTCCATGCCGAGAACGTCGACTGGGATTGCGCCCACGCTGCCGAGGGCACGCTCGTCCAGTCCGGCAAGTACACCGGCATGCGCGGCGGCAAGCACTCCGAGGGCGAGGCTGCCATCGTGTCCGACCTCGAGGCCATGGGCTGCGGCCGTCGCAAGGTCGAGTTCCGCCTGCGCGACTGGCTCATCAGCCGCCAGCGCTACTGGGGCAACCCCATCCCGGCCATCCACTGCGAGCACTGCGGCATCGTGCCCGTGCCCGAGGACCAGCTGCCGGTGACGCTGCCCGAGAACCTGGACCTGGGTGCCGGCGAGACCCTCGCCGAGTGCAAGGAGTTCTACGAGACCACCTGCCCGGTGTGCGGTCGCCCGGCTAAGCGCGAGACCGATACCATGGACACCTTCACCTGCTCTAGCTGGTATTACCTGCGCTATACCGACCCGCACAACACCGAGCTGCCCTTCTCCCGCGAGGCGGCAGACCGTTGGATGCCCGTCGATAACTATATCGGTGGCATTGAGCACGCCATTCTGCACCTGCTCTACAGCCGCTTCTTTACCAAGGCGCTGCGCGACCTGGGCCTGCTGAGCGTTGACGAGCCCTTCACCAACCTGCTGTGCCAGGGCATGGTCAAGGACGAGAACGGCGACACCATGTCCAAGTCCAAGGGCAACGTCGTGCCCCCGAGCTCGGTCATCGAGCCCTACGGCGCCGACACCATGCGTCTGGCGATCCTGTTTATCGCCCCGCCCGAGAAGGACTTCGACTGGGATCCCAAGGCCGTCGAGGGCGCTAACCGCTTCATTAAGCGCGCCTGGCGTATCGTGTGGCAGCTCGTCCAGTCCGGCGACGCCAACGTTGCCTTTGACAAGTCCGCGCTCGACGAGGTCGCGATGAAGCTCTACCGCGAGCGCCATCGCACCATTGCCAAGTGCACCGAGGACTTCGACCGCGGCCAGTTCAACACCGCGATCTCGGCTGTCATGGAGCTCGTCAACGCGGCGAGCGCCTACCTCAACGCCACCGAGGGCGCTGACCGCGACAAGGCCCTGTGCTACGGCGTGGCCAAGGACATCGTAAGCGTCCTTGCCCCCATCTGCCCGTTCTGGGCCGACGAGCTGTGGCACGAGGCACTCGGCTGCGAGGGCAACGCCTACACCGCCGCCTGGCCCGAGTTCGACCTGGCCGAGTCCATCGAGGACACGGTGCAGATCGTCGTCCAGGTACTCGGCAAGGTCCGTGGCCGCATTGACGTGGCCCGCGATGCCTCCAACGAGGAAATGCAGGCTGCCGCCGAGGAGGCCGTTGCCAAGTGGCTCGAGGGCAAGACGGTCGTCAAGGCCATCTGCGTGCCCGGCAAGCTGGTTAACCTGGTGGTCAAGTAAGCGCTGCGCGCATAGTTGACAAAAAATAGCGAGGGACTATTCCACAGGGAGTCGCCCCTCTTTTTGGTTATGGATACTTGCGACAACACCCAATTATCCATTTCTTGTGGAGAACCTGTGCTCACGCTGACCTGCGGGTTTGTGTTGTGGTTGCACGTTTGCGCAGGTATTGGTATAGTTTGCTTGCAAATGAAGTTGTAATTGAAAGAAGTGGGGTTTCGGCCCCGCTTCTTTTTTGTATGGATGGAGGTGCCGCAATGGTCAAGACCAAGACCGAGCAGGCGATCATCGACGCGCTCGAGGCCGTCGCTCCCCAGCACGATGTCGACATCGTCGACGTTGAGCTCGTGGGTGCCACCAAGGCCCCCTGCGTGCGTGTGCGTATCGAGGGTGCCGAGGGTCAGAGCCTGTCGCTCAATGACGTCACGGCCAACACCAAATGGGTCGGCGATGTGATTGAGGAGCTCGACCCCATCTCTTCGAGCTATACGCTCGAGGTTTCGAGCCCGGGTATGGCGCGCCCGCTGCGCCGCCCGCGTGACTTTGCCCGCTTTGTGGGCGAAAACTGCGAGCTCACCTCCACCGCCACCGAGGGCCGTCGCAAGTACGCCGGCAAGATTGCCGCCGCCACCGAGACGAACGTGACCCTCGAGCTCGAGGACGGCGAGTCCGTCACCCTCGATTTCTCTGATGTTAAAAAGTGCAAGTTGAAGCCCACCTATGACTTCAAGCCCGCGAAGGAAGGAAAGTAAGATGGCAGCATCCGACATGATGTCCGCCCTGATGGAGCTTTGCCAGGAGAAGCACATCGACCAGCTCTACCTGATCGACCGCCTGGAGCAGTCGCTCGCCAAGAGCTATGCCGAGATCCTGCATCTTGAGTGGGGCGCCAAGGTGACCATCGACCGCACCACCGGCAAGATCTACGTCTACCGTCTGGAGCCAATCGACGATTCCATGGACGAGGAGGGCAACTTCACCGAGTTCGAGGAGATCGACGTCACTCCCAAGAACACGAGCCGCATCGCCGCCCAGCACGCCAAGGCCGAGATCAACGCCATCGTGCGCAACTCCGCCCGCGAGCAGATCTACGAGGAGTTCTCCGGCCGCATCGGTGACCTCATCAGCGGTACCGTGCTGCAGTCCACTCCCGACTTCACGATCGTCAAGATTCGCGAGGGCGTCGAGGCCGAGCTTCCGCACTTCGACCAGCGCCGTTACGAGAACGAGCGCAACGAGCGTCCGATGGGCGAGCGCTACCTGCACAACCAGCATATCAAGGCCGTGATCATCGACGTTCGCGACCCCAACTCCAACCTGCAGCCGGTCCGTGGCGAGCACAGCCGTCCGCCGATTGTCATCTCTCGTACCCACCCCGAGCTCATGCGTCGTCTGTTTGAGCAGGAGGTGCCCGAGATCTATGAGGGCACCGTCCAGATCAAGTCGATCGCCCGCGAGCCCGGTCAGCGCTCTAAGGTCGCCGTCCACTCGCTCGACGATCGCCTGGATCCCGTGGGCGCCTGCGTCGGCCCTAAGGGCAGCCGTGTTCGCGCCGTCGTGGGCGAGCTCCGTGGCGAGCGCGTCGACGTCATCCTGTGGGATGCCGATCCGGCCGTCTACGTCGCCAACGCCCTGTCGCCTGCCAAGGTCACCCGCGTCCTTATCGACGAGGAGAAGGCCTACGCCGGCGTCATCGTGCCCGATGACCAGCTGTCCCTCGCCATCGGCAAGGAGGGCCAGAATGCCCGCCTCGCCGCGCGCCTGACCGGCTGGCACATCGACATTAAGTCCGAGACCCTTGCCGCCGACATCCTCAAGAATGTTCCCGTTCACGAGGAGCCCGCCGCCGACCTGATCGGTGACGAGGAGGACGAGGACGTCCGTCGCTGCGAGTTCGTGTCCGAGGACGGCATCCAGTGCCGCAACCAGGCCCGTCCCGGCTCCCGTTTCTGCGGTGTCCACGACACCGACGCCTTCGATGATGCGGAGGACCTGATCTAGCGCGCGGTCGCGCCGGGCGGGTCCCAGCGCATACCCCACGCTCGTTCAGTCTCTAGGCACCCAAGGTGCCAGAAAGGGTAGGTGAAGTCATATGGCAAAAGTCCGTGTGTCCACCCTGGCCAAAGAGTTCGGCATGACCTCCAAGGAACTGATGGGTCATCTCGCCGAAATGAAGATTCCCGCTAAGTCCGCTTCCTCCGCCCTGGAGGACGCATACGTCGCCATGGTCCGCAAGCAGCTCGCCTCGGTGATTGAGGCCCGCGCCCAGGAAGTCGAGGCCGCCAAGCTGGCCGAGGAGCAGGCCGCTGCCGCCGAGGAGGCAGCACGCGCTGCCGAGGCAGAGCGCGAGCGCATCGCCGCCGAGAAGGCACGCGAGGAGGAGCGCCGCCAGTTCGCCGCTGCCCAGGCTGCCGAGGAGGCCGCCCGCGCCGAGGCCGAGGCTAAGAAGAAGGCCGAGCAGGAGCGCCTTGCCCGCGAGAAGGAGGAGGCTGCCCGCGAGGCCCAGCGCCGCGCCGTTCCCGCTTCCGATTCCGGTTCGCGTTTCCGTTCGCTGCTCGACCAGATCGCCGCACAGGAGACCGTCCTCAAGGAGAAGAAGGACGCCGAGGAGAAGGCCAAGGCCGAGCGCGCTGCCGAGCGCGGCAACCGTCGTGGCGGCAACAACGACCGTCGCGGTGGCCGTCGTAACGATCGCAACGCTTCCGACAACAACTCCGAGCGCAATGCCTCCGAGAACCGTCCCCACAGCCATCGCACCAATGCCAGCAACAACGTCGCTGCCGGCATGGACTTCCCCAACCCCGACAAGCAGGGCAAGGGCAAGAAGCGCAAGGGCGGTCACAACAACGAAGAGGACCACTACAGCCGCATGGCTCGCGAGGCCGAGGAGTACAGCCGCGAGAAGGTGCTCGAGGAGGCTCGTGCCGCCGTCGAGGAGGCCTCTCGCGAGTCCACCGGTCGTCGCAAAAAGCGCAAGGAGAAGCGCGAGCGCGAGGCCGCAAAGGCTCAGGAAGAGCGCAAGATTGAGGAGGCGCTGGCCCAGGGCGTGAACCCCGAGGACCTCGACGCCATCAAGGTCTCCCAGGGCGTTACCGTCCAGGAGCTCGCCGAGGCGCTCGACGTTCCGGCCAACGACATCATCAAGCGCCTGTTCCTGCTGGGCACGCCGCTTACCATGACGCAGTCTATGTCCGACGACCTCGTCGAGCTCGTTGCCGACGACCTGGGCCGTCAGATCAAGATCATCACCCCCGAGGAGGAGAACACCTTCTCGTTCTACGACGATCCCGCCGACCTTAAACCGCGCGCCCCGGTCGTCACCGTCATGGGTCACGTCGACCACGGCAAGACGAGCCTGCTCGACGCCATCCGTCACACCGGCGTCGCTGCCGGCGAGGCGGGCGGCATTACCCAGGCCATCGGCGCTTCGCAGGTCATGATCAACGACCGCAAGATCACCTTCATCGATACCCCGGGCCACGCTACCTTTACGGCCATGCGTGCCCGCGGCGCCAAGGTGACCGACATTGTCATCCTGATCGTGGCTGCCGACGACGGCGTCATGCCTCAGACCATCGAGTCGATCAACCACGCCAAGGCCGCCGGCGTACCCATCGTCGTCGCCGTCAATAAGATTGATAAGCCGGGCGCCAATCCCGACCGCGTGCGCCAGGAGCTCACCGAGTACGGCATCATCCCCGAGGAGTGGGGCGGACAGAACATGTTCGTCAACATCTCGGCCAAGCAGAAGATCGGTATCGACGACCTGCTCGAGACCGTGCTGCTCCAGGCCGACGTGCTCGAGCTCAAGGCCAACCCGGACACCTTTGCCTCCGGTAACGTCCTCGAGGCCAAGCTCGACAAGGGCCGCGGCTCGGTTGCTACCGTGCTGGTGACCCGCGGTACCCTGCACGTGGGCGATACGCTGGTCGCCGGCCTTACCTATGGCCGCGTCCGCGCCATGCTCGATCCCAAGGGCAACGCCGTCACCGAGGCCGGCCCCTCCGATGCCGTCGAGATCTTGGGCCTTCAGTCCGTGCCCAACGCCGGCGATGAGTTCCGCGTTTTCGAGGACGAGCGCGAGGCTCGCGCCCTGGCCGATGAGCGTTCGCTTAAGGCACGTATCGAGGAGCAGAGCCGCGTGAAGCACGTCACGCTCGAGAACCTCTTCGAGACCATCGCCGACGCCGAGGTCAAGGAGCTCAACCTGATCATCAAGGCCGACGTCCAGGGTTCCATCGAGGCCCTTCAGGACTCGCTCGACAAGATGGATCAGTCCGAGGTCCGCATCAACACGATCCACTCCGCTGTCGGTGCCATCAACGAGACCGACGTCGTCCTGGCCGACGCCTCCAACGCCATCATCATCGGCTTTGGCGTGCGTCCCGACGGCAAGGCCCGCTCCGCCGCCGAGCGCGAGGGCGTCGAGATCCGTTGCTACGACGTTATCTACAAGTGCCTCGAGGAGCTCGATGCTGCCCGTATCGGCATGCTCAAGCCCACCGAGGTCGAGGTTTCCACGGGTACCGCGACCGTCCTGGACACCTTCAAGGTGCCCAAAGTCGGTATCGCCGCCGGTGTCCGCGTGGAGGAGGGCGAGATCGCCGCGACCGATTCCGTGCGCCTGGTGCGTGACGGCATCGTGGTCTTCAACGGCAAGATCGCCTCGATGCGCCACTACAAGGACGAGGCCAAGAGCCTCAAGAGCGGTTCCGAGGGCGGCATTGGCCTGGAGAACTTCCAGGACATCAAGCCCGGCGACCAGATCGAGGGTTACCGTATCGACCAGGTTGCCCGTACCGAGTAGGGGGTAGCGCTATGAAGCAAACGCAGGCAACCCGCCGTCTGGGCGAGCAGCTTCGCGAGAAGCTTGGTTATATCCTGCTCTTTGAGGTTTCCGATCCGCGTCTCGACCTGGTCACCCTGACCGCGGTCGAGGTCGCGGTGGACCGTTCGTTCGCACGCGTATACGTGTCGTGCGATGCGAGCCGCTACGATGAGGTCATGGAGGCGCTCGCCAGCGCCAAGGGCCGCATCCGCAGTCTGTTGGCTCGCTCGCTCGATTGGCGCGTCACGCCCGAGCTCGATTTTCGCATCGATCGCTCGACCGATGAGGCCGAGCGCATAACGCGTGCGCTGGAAAACGTTCCGGCCACGCTTGCGATCGAAAAGGACGAGGACGGCTACCCAATTGTGGATGCCGCCCAGGAGGCAGCTTTAGATGACTGATTCCGCCGATCTCGCCTCGTGCGAGTCTGCAGATATTAAACGACGCATCCTCGAGCTTATCGAGGATGCGTCCTCCATTGCGATCTCGGGTCACACCTCTCCCGATGGCGATGCCCTGGGCTCCGTGTTGGGCCTTGGCCTTTCGCTTATGAAGGTGTTTCCCGACAAGGACATCGCCCTGCTGTTGGCAGACGACGATCCCGTTCCGCGTATCTACCGTTTTATGGAGGGTGCCGATCTTCTGGTGCCGGCATCTGCCTACACCGGCAACCCGGACCTGTTCATTTCGGTAGACGTGCCGGTCGTCGAGCGCCTCAATAATTCCGCCGAGGTCCTGCGTCGTTCGGCCCACGTGGCTTGCTTTGATCATCACCCGGCACGCGAGGAGTTTGCCGAGGTCAGCCTTAGGTGCGTCAATGCTGCTGCTTGCGCCATGATTATCGACCGATTTTTGGCCGATTGCGGTATTACCGCAAGCGACAGTATCGCTACCTGCCTGCTGTGCGGCCTGGTCACCGACACCGGTCGTTTTCAGTATCAGAACGCCGACGCCGCAGCGTTTCATGCCGCCTCGCGTCTGGTGGCGCACGGTGCCGATCCGGCACGCGTCGCGCTCGAGGTCTACCAGAGCCAGCGCGTCGAGTTCTTGCACCTCAAGTCCATCGTCATGGGTCGCATCAAGACGGTCGCGCACGGGCGCGTGGCGTATAGCTACGCGTACGAAAGTGACCTTAAGGAATGCGGCGTCACCTCTGATGAGTGCGACGGCCTGGTCGATGTGGTGCGCTCGGTGATGGGTGTCGAGGTCTGCCTGTTTCTTAAGGGCATCGAGGACGATACCAAGGTACGAGGCAACCTGCGCTCCAAGGGCGATCTTGATGTTTCCGAGATTGCGGCCAACTTTGGCGGAGGTGGGCACCACGCTGCCGCCGGCTTTACTAACGCCGGAACGATTTCCGAGACGCTCACCACGGCACTTCCCATGCTGGCCGAGCTGGTAGGGGAGGATCCCGCTTCGGTGACCGTCGAGCTCTAACTTTTTGGATGGTACATGGCTTGTCGTACACCTTCTCAACTTAATATGCTGCTCGCCGTCGATAAGCCGGTGGGCTGCACGTCTCATGACGTTGTTTCGCAATGTCGACGCGCCCTCCATGAGCGGCGCGTCGGTCATGCCGGAACGCTCGACCCCATGGCATCGGGTGTCATGGTGGTGGGCGTGGGCCAGGCCACGCGTCTGCTGGGCATGCTCACGCTCGATACCAAAAGCTACGTCGCCGACATTTCGTTTGGCGTCGAGACCAATACCGATGATGCGGAAGGCGAGGCCGTCCGCACAGTGCCCATTGCCGCCGACCTGCGCGATCCGGCCTATGCCCGCGAGCGCCTGTGCGCTATGTTGGGCCCTCAGATGCAGGTGCCGCCGGCGTTTTCGGCCATTTCTGTCAACGGCGTGCGCGCCTATAAGGCTGCGCGCGAGGGCAATGCCGTTGAGTTGCCCCCGCGTCCGGTCGAGGTATATTCCGCCGACCTGATTGCCGTGAGCGGCGAGGGCGACGCTTGCGTTTGGACCGCGGCGTTTTCCGTGAGCAAGGGCACCTATATTCGTGCGCTCGCTCGCGACCTAGGTCGTGCCTGCGACAACGCGGCACATATTTCCGCGCTGCGTCGTACGGCCTCCGGTGTTGTTTCCATCGGTGCCTGCCATGCGGTCGAGGAACTTTCTGCCGAGTCCGCTGCCGGCTTTGCCCTGGATCCCATTGCGGCACTGGGCGCCACACGCGTCGACTTGCCGGGCGACCTTGCCGATGATCTGCTGTGCGGACGCCGTATTCCTATTGAGCGCGCGCTTGTGGGCTTCGATGCGTCGAAGGCGCCGTTTGCGCTCGTGCTCGATGGCGGGCTCAAGGCACTCTCCCGTATCGAGGGCGGTCGCTTTGTTATGGAACATGTCTTTCCGCAGGCGATCGGCGGTGTTCGATGATGCTGGCCTCCCACGAGCTCGCGCGTATTTTTTTCGCGGGCGAGTCGGATGAGGCCCGCATCGTCGCCGCCGATGCGTTTGATGATTGCGCTTGCCTGGGCGCTGCGTCGATCGCCATCGGCGTGTTCGATGGCGTGCATCGGGGGCATCGCGAACTGATCGAAGCGCTTGTCCGTGATGCCCGTGCCCATGGCTGTAAGGCGGTCGTGGTTACCTTCGATCCCGACCCGGACGTTGTGGTGAGCCCTTCGCCCGCTCAAAAATTGATGACGACGGCCGACCGTCTGCATGCCTTGGCTCAGACTGGGGTCGATACAGTGGTGGCCGTTCCCTTTACGCCTGAGGTTGCGGCACTCGACCATGTCGGTTTTCTCGCACTGCTGTCACGCGTAGTCGACATTCGCTCGATTCGCGTTGGCAGTGACTTTAGGCTGGGTCGTGGCGGTGCTTCTGGTGTTGCCGAGATGCGCTCCTGGGGTTCCGAGCACGGCGTTGACGTGTATGGTCACGACCTGCTTTGCGAGGGCGGTGAGGCCATTTGCGCCACCCGCATTCGTCATGAGCTGGGACAGGGCCATGTGGAGCTTGCTGCTGAGTTACTCGGCCGTCCGTATATGGTGCGCGGCGGTGTTATTCGCGGCCGTCACGAGGGTTCTGGCATGGGCTTTCCCACGGCAAACTTGCAGGTTCCCGACGGCATTCAGGTGCCAGCCGATGGCGTGTATGAGGGTCTGGTGCTGGTCAATGACATCGTGTGGCCCGCTGCCGTTAACGTCGGACTGCCGCCGACGTATGCCGACGATGCCGCTTCGGCGCATCTCGAGGCCAACTTAATTGGTTATACGGGCGACCTGTACGGCGCTTTCGTTTCGCTGGCGTTTACGCGCTGGCTGCGTCCCTCGCGTGTGTTCGATTCGCTGGATGAGTTGATCGCGACCGTCGAGGGTAATATCGAAGATATTCGTCACAACTTGGGCGATCAGGGGGTGAGCATCCGTGATTAGCGATGAGGAAAAAGACCAGGTACGCGCTGCGTCCGATCTGGTTGCCATCGTGCAGGAAACGGTTGAGCTCAAGCCCCGCGGCCATGAGTTTTGGGGTTGCTGCCCCTTCCATGGCGAAAAGACCCCGTCGTTTCACATTATCCCTGCCACGCAGGTGTGGCACTGCTTTGGCTGTGGCGAGGGCGGCGACGTCTTCACCTACATCATGAAGCGCGAGAACCTGAGCTTTCCCGAGTCGATTCGCTACCTGGCCGACCGTGCCGGCATTGAGCTGCACGATACCGGCGTTTATCGCGAGCGCGGCACCAAGCGCGCCCGCATCTACGACCTATGTGCGGAAACCGCCCAGTTCTATCACACCATGCTTATGCGCGGTAAGGACAGCCGTCCGCGCGAGTACTTCGCCAGTCGCGGTATGGGTGGCGACGTCTGCCGCCGCTACTGCCTGGGCTTTGCACCAGGCCGTAACGCGCTGGTGTCGCACCTGTCCCAGGCGGGTTTTACCCCGCAGGAGATGATCGACGCCAATGTTGCCGTGAGCCGCGGGCGCGGGCAGCTTGCCGACCGCTTCTACGACCGTGTGATGTTCCCCATCTTTGACGAGCAGGGTCACAACATTGCCTTTGGCGGTCGCATTATGGGCGACGGCCAGCCTAAGTACCTCAACACCGCCGAGACGAGCGTGTTTCATAAAAAGCGAAACCTCTACGGTTTTAATTGGGCCAAGGAGTTTATCGTCGCGCAGGATACCGCCATCGTGGTGGAGGGCTATACCGATTGCATCGCCTGCTGGGAGGCGGGGATTAAAAACGTTGTCGCCACGCTGGGCACCGCGCTCACGGAGCATCATGTAAAGACGCTCACCCGCTTTGCCAAGCGCATCGTGTATATGTTCGATGGCGATGCCGCGGGCCAGAAGGCCGCCCGCCGCGCGATTCAGTTTATCGAGCAGGATTCGATGGACCTGCGCTGCGTGGTACTGCCCGACGGCAACGACCCTATGGAGTTTATTACGGCGCACGGCGGCCAGGAGCTGCAGGCGCGCATCGACGCGGCCGAGCCGCTCATGGACTTTGTCTACCGTTCGCTGCAGGAGTCGAGCGACATCACCACGCCGGGCGGTCGCGCCAAGGCGCTCGAGGATGCACTGACGCTCATCTATCCGCTGCGCGATAGCTACATGATCGATACGTACTTTATCCAGATTGCCGACCTGCTGGGTTTGGATCTGGAGACGGTGCGCTCGAGCTCGGGCCGTGTGTTTCGCGATGTTGCCAAGCGCGAGGACGCCGAGCGTCGTCGCGAGCAGAACTACGAGCGCCAGCGGGCGCAGGCCGAGCGTGCAGGCAGCGCGGGCGGTCGGGCGTCTGGTTCGCAGGGGGCGCCTCGCGGCGCTTGGGCGTCGGGGGCGACGCCGCCGGTGTCCGCACCGGTCGAGGAAGAACCGTACGACTATGTGCCGCTCGAGGCCTACGGGGCCGCGCCGGTCGAGGCTGTCGACGATATGCCGCCGATTGATGTGCCGGTTGGTATGGATGGCGCGGCACCGGTCGCCGATATAATGGGCGCGCCCGCGTCGCCGACGATGCCGATCGTGCTGACCGACCTAGAGCGAAAGTCTTTGGCGGGGGAGCGCGAGCTGCTGACGATGCTCACGAGCTCCCCCGACCTGTTCCGCACGTATGCCGACCGCATCTGCTCCATCGAGTGGGTTGACCCACGTCACGAGTCCATCGCATGGGCCGTTCTGGCAACGCCGCCGGGAACCGATCCTGCAGCCTGCATGGATGCGGCACGCTCGGTGTGTCCCGAGGCGGCAACGCTTGTGAGTGCCGGGCGCATCTCGGCGACGAGCAAGCACCCCACCGAGACGAACATCGCGTTTATGCTCGATACGCTCGAGCTCTACACCATCAAGCGTCGCATGCGTGCCGCACAGGCCAAGCTGCGCCAGGACCGTTCGCTCGATGATGAGGCCCGTCGTGCGCTGACCGTGCAGGCCGCGCAGGACTCGCAGCGTCAGCGCGAACTGCAAAAGTCGATCGGCGGCGTGGCGGATCCGTTTCGTTTGATCGGCCTGGAGGCCGCAGGCACCGAACAAGCCTAGATGTTGTGGTCAACCAGCGTATTCTCGTCTATATCCAGCTCTCTTTTTGGGTATAGACGTCAATGTGTGTGCTAAAGTATTGAGTCCTGTGGACTATGAAGGGAGAATCTGTGCCAAATAAGAG
>DBFZVF010000139.1:0-7251 GCA_048519165.1 Collinsella sp. | reverse complement strand
GCCTTATACGGACGTTTAGTTTTGAAGGGTGTTTTACAGCACTAAAATCCCTAGGTGCTCCAGCAAAATCTTGAGGCCGATGAGGATGAGCACAACGCCGCCCACGATGGTGGCGGGCTTTTCGTAGCGCGCGCCAAAGATGCGGCCAATCGCCACGCCGGCAACGGAGAAGATGAAGGTCGTGATGCCTATGAGCGACACGGCGGGAACGATGTCGACGGAAAGCGCGGCGAACGAGATACCCACGGCCAGGGCGTCAATCGAGGTGGCGATGGCGAGGATCAGGTACTCGCCCAGGTCAATCTTTTCGGCATCCTTGCCGTCGCCTTCATCCTCGTCTTCGGTAAAGGCCTCCCACAACATTTTGCCGCCGATAAAGGCGAGCAGGATAAAGGCGATCCAATGGTCGATGGGTCCGATGATGCCCATGAATTGACTGCCGAGCGCCCATCCGATTACGGGCATGCCGGCCTGAAAGCCGCCAAAGAACAAGCCGAGCACCACGGCAACTTTAAGGTTGATCTTCTTCATGCCAAGGCCCTTGCAGATGGAAACGGCAAAGGCGTCCATCGAAAGGCCAACGGCGAGCAACGCGAGCTCTGCGAGTCCCATAGTCTGGCTCCCTCTCTGCGGGCGAACCCGCGTGTACCTCTTGGGGGAGTAACAAAAAAGACCCGTGGCGTACGCGTTGCGCGCACAACCACGAGTCTCGTTCATTAAGGCAAGCCAGGCCGCATCGGCCAGTATGTTGACTTGCCGCGCCACCGGAGGCGAACCCGGCCACGCGACTACTCCCTCATTCATGTGAATCCCGATGCTACCACATAAGCAGCCCATTTGGGTTGGGCTCTCAGCTGTGTTCGCTCATTCTGTAAGCATCGGATTTCGCAAGCGCCGCAGGGACAAACCGTGAGAAACTATTTAGCGTTTATGGAGCGTATACGATGGGAGCGATGCCTTGGATAAGAACGAGCTGCAAAAGCGTATGGAACAGGCCATCCGCCTGACGGCACCTGGTCAGCCGATCCGCACCGCCCTCGACATGATCATCGCCGGTCACCTGGGCGCCCTTATCTGCGTCGGCGACACCGAAAACGTACTCGCTGCCGGCAACGACGGATTCCCGCTCAACATTTCGTTCACCTCGAACCGTCTGTTCGAGCTCTCTAAGATGGACGGTGCTATCGTTATCGACGGCGACCTCACCCAGATCCTGCGCGCCAACTTCCACCTCAATCCCGATCCCTCGCTTGCCACGAGCGAGACGGGCATGCGTCACCGCACCGCCGCTCGCATGTCGGTGCTCACCGATGCCATCGTGATCTCGGTCTCGGCCCGTCGTGCCGTCGTCAACGTGTACGTTCACGGCAAGAGCTACGAGATCCAGCCTGTCACCACCATCATGAGCTCGGTCAACCAGCTCGTCGCCACGCTCCAGACTACCCGTCAGTCGCTCGATCGCTCCCTGCTGCGCCTGACGGCTCTCGAGCTGGACGACTACGTCACGCTCGCCGACATCACCGGCATTTTCTCGAGTTTCGAGATCATGCAACAGGCAAAGACCGAGCTTAAGGATTGTATCGTCAAGCTGGGCAACCAGGGCAAGCTCGTGCAGATGCAGCTCGAGCAGCTCGCTGGCTCCAGCATGGATACCGAATACGACCTGATGATCCGCGACTATGCGAGCGATTCCTCCGAGGCAAACGCCGAGAAGATTCGCGCCGAGCTTAGCCGCATGACGCCTAAGGACTTGTCCGACCCACAGCATGTGGCGGCGGTTCTGGGTTACGACGACCTGGACGAGGACTCCGTCATGACGCCGCTGGGCCTGCGCACGCTTTCGCGCGTGTCCGTCGTGCGCGACGGCGTGGCCGAGAAGATCGTCGACGAGTACGGCTCGCTGCAGGAACTCATGGACGATATCAGCGAGGATCCGGAGCGCCTGGGCGACTTTGGCGTTAACAACCCTGCCATTCTTGCGGACTCGCTGTACCGCATGAAGGGCACCAAACAGGGGAACGCATAATGGCGCCCGTATGCGCCGTGGTCGTTGCCGGTGGCAGCGGCCAGCGCTTTGGTAACCCCGGTGGCAAGCAACTCGTTAACGTGGCGGGCCGTCCGCTTATGAGCTGGTCCATCCGCGCGTTCGATCGGAGCGATAAGGTCGGCCACATCGTCGTGGTTTGCCCTGCCGAGCGTCGTGCCGAGATGCGCCGCCTGGCCATCGACCCGTTTGACTATGACACGCCCATCAGCTTTGCCGATGCCGGCGATACCCGCCAGGATTCCACCCGTGCCGGCGTGCATGCGGTTCCGGCGGGTTTCGAATATGTCGCCATCCACGATGGCGCTCGTCCGCTCATTACGACCGAGGCCATCGACCACGCTATCGACGTGCTCATGGGTGACCGCTCGCTCGACGGTGTCGTGTGCGGTCAGCCCGCGATTGACACGCTCAAGATCGTCGATGGCGATAACATCGTTAAGACACCGCCGCGCGAACTCTATTGGGCTGCACAGACGCCGCAGATCTTTAGTGTCGACGCTATGAAGCGCGCCCATGCCGCGGCGATTGCCGAGGGCTTTATCGGCACGGACGATTCGTCGCTGGTCGAGCGCATGGGCGGGCGTGTCCGCTGCGTCCAGAGCCCACGTGACAACCTTAAGGTGACGGTGCCCGAGGACCTGCGTCCCGTAACCGCGATTCTGCTCGGTCGCATGGCCGAGGGAGAGGACCTTCCCCATGTTCAGTAACCTGCGCATTGGCCATGGCTACGACGTCCACCGTCTGGTGGAGGGGCGTCGATGTATCATCGGCGGGGTCGACATTCCCTACGAGCGCGGCCTGCTGGGCCACTCGGATGCCGATGTGCTCGCGCACGCCTTGGCCGACGCCATTTTGGGCGCCTGCCGCGGGGGAGACATCGGCAAACTGTTCCCCGACACCGATCCTGCCTACGAGGGTGCCGACTCGATGGTGCTGCTTGCCCGTGTGATGGACTATGCGCGCGAGCTGGGCTTTGAGTTTGTCGATGCCGATTGCACCATTGCCTGCCAGCAACCCAAGATCACCCCGCACCGCGATGCCATGCGCGCCAACCTTGCCCATGCTCTGGGCGTTGACGTCGAAAACGTGGGCGTTGCCGCCACTACGACCGAAAAGCTCGGTTGGGAAGGCCAAGGCGAGGGAATTGGCGCCTGGGCCGTCTGCCTGCTACAGAAAACTGTTAAGGAGTAACGAATGCGTATCTACAACAGCGCTACCCATAAAAAGGAAGAGTTCCAGCCCATCGAGTCCGGCAAGGTCCGCATGTATGTGTGCGGCCCCACGGTCTACGACAACATCCACATCGGCAATGCCCGCACGTTCATCAGCTTTGACGTGATCCGCCGTTGGCTCATCGCGAGCGGCTACGAGGTCACGTTCGCACAGAACCTCACCGATGTCGATGACAAGATCATCAAGCGCGCCAACGAGCAGGGCCGTACGGCTGCCGAGGTCGCGACGGAGTTCTCCGACAAGTTCATCGGCGTCATGCGCGCCGCCAACGTGCTCGATCCCGACGTGCGCCCCCGCGCCACCAAGGAGATCGGCCCCATGATCGCCATGATCAAGACGCTTATCGAGCAGGGCCACGCTTACGCAGCCGATAACGGCGATGTGTACTTTGCCGTGCGCAGCGATCCCAACTACGGCCAGGTCTCGGGCCGCAACATCGACGACCTTATGGTGGGCGCGCGCATCGAGGAGAACGAGGACAAGAACGACCCGCTCGACTTTGCCCTGTGGAAGGCCGCCAAGCCCGGCGAGCCCAGCTGGCCGAGCCCCTGGGGCGAGGGCCGTCCCGGTTGGCACACCGAGTGCGCCGCCATGGTGCACCGCTATCTGGGCACCCCGATCGACATTCACGGCGGTGGCTCCGACCTTGCCTTCCCGCATCACGAGAACGAGTGCGCCCAGGCCACCTGCGCCTGGCACCAGGGCTTCTCCAACACCTGGATGCACACGGGCATGCTGCTGGTTGACGGCGAGAAGATGTCCAAGTCGCTCGGTAACTTCTTTACGCTGGCCGAGGTGCTCGAGCAGCACTCTGCCGCGGCTCTGCGCTTGCTGATGCTGCAGACGAGCTATCGCTCGCCGCTCGACTTCTCTTGGGAGCGCCTGGAGGGTGCCGAGAACTCGCTCACGCGTATCGCCGGCACGGTCGAGAACCTGCGCTGGGCTGCAAGCCACGCGACGGCCGACGCCGATGAGGCTGCCGCCGAGGCGTTTGTCGCCAAGGCCGCCGAGACTCGTACTGCCTTTAAGGAGTGCATGGACGACGACTTTAACACCGCCGGTGCCATGGGTGCCGTCTTTGGCTTTGTGACCGAGTGCAACCAGTACCTGGAGCAGGCGGGCGATGCTGCCGACAAGGCCGCCGCGCTTGCCGCTGCCGATACCCTGGCCGAGTTGCTCGATACGTTTGGCGTTGAGCTTCCCGAGCCCAAGGTCGAGCTGCCGCTGGGCCTGCTGGGCGTTGCCGCCGGTCTGGTTGCCTACACGGGTGACGATGTGGACGAGGCAGCTGCCAAGATTCTTGAGGCTCGCGCCGAGGCCCGCGCCGCCAAGAACTGGGATCTGGCCGATGCCATCCGCGACCAGCTCAAGGACCTGGGCCTGACGATCGAGGATACTGCCGCGGGCACTCGTATTAAGACTCTCTAGTATTTGTCGACCGTTCGAGGTGCGGCAGATTGCCTTGAAAGAGGAGGGCATAGACCTGGTGGTCATGTCCGACGATTGAAAGGCAAGGTGCCGTGGCTCGGACGGTCGATTCTTGTTTGTTATCTATTTAAGGAGGTCGCTTTATGACCGACAATCGCAAGCGCGCGTCTCGTGGCGGCAAGCAGGCTGCTTCTGGCTCGCGTCCGATTCGCCGCAATGATCGCGCTGCCGCTTCCAAGGGCCAGCGCGATCGCACCCAGGCCGCACGTCCGCAGCGCGATCGCAACCGCGACAACGTTCAGGCTCCCAAGGGCGAGTTTATCGAAGGCCGTCGTGCTGCCGCCGAGGCGCTACGCACCGGTTTTCCCATCAAGTGCGCGCTCATCGCCGAGGGCGGGGAGCGCGATGCTGCCCTGTCGCGTTTGGTCGATGACCTCAACGCTTCGGGTGTCCGCATTAAGTACGTGCCGCGTGCACAGCTCGATGCGCTGTCGAGCCATGGCGCTCACCAGGGCATCGCACTCGAGGTAGGCAACTTCCCCTATGCCGATGTTGCCGATATTCTCGACCGCGCGGGCGACGGTCCGGCGCTTGTCGTGGTGCTCGACCACGTGACCGACGACGGTAACTTTGGCGCCATCGTGCGCTCCGCCGAGGTCGTGGGCGCGGCCGGTGTCATCATTGCCAACAAGCGCGCCGCCGGTGTGACCGTTGGCAGCTACAAGACTTCTGCCGGTGCTGTCATGCACCTGCCTATCGCACAGGTTCCCAATATCGCCCGTGCGCTCGATGACCTCAAGGCCGCTGGCTTTTGGGTGGGCGGTGCTTCCGAGCACGCCGAGGGCAGCTGCTGGGATGCTCCCTTCGAGGGCCGCGTGGCGCTCGTCATGGGCTCCGAGGGCGACGGCATCTCGCGCCTGGTGCTCGAGAAATGCGACTTTTTGACCAAGCTTCCCCAGCGCGGCATGACCGAGAGTCTCAACGTGGCCCAGGCGACCACCGCGCTGTGCTTTGAGTGGCTGCGCCGCAATGCCGGCGAGCTCATGGGGGAGGAGTAGCGCATGTCCAAGAAGAACCGCGCCAAGTCCAAGGCCAAGCGCTTTGGCGAGGGCTCGGCCAAGCCGATTGTTTCGGCCGCGACCTATGGTGTGGGCGGCAATGCGTTTGCGCAGGCCATCGCCGATCCAGTCTCGACGGTGCACTCCAATAAGCCCGAGCTGCTGGTGGTCGACGGCTACAACGTGATCCACTGCACGCCGCGCTACGAAAAGCTCGTCTACGACCATTCCGACGATCCGTATTCCAGCGACGTTCACGATATGGCGCGCACCGCCCTCATCAACGACGTTGCCGCGTTTGCCCAAGGCCGCTACGAGGCCGTAATCGTGTTTGACGGCGCGGGCAATATCTCCAGCGAGCGCCCCAACCTGCCGGCCCGTGGCGTGCGCATCGAGTTTTCGCCGACGGGCGTCTCTGCCGATACCGTGGTGCAGAAGCTCTGCATCGAGGCACGCGAGGAAGGCCGCGC
The DNA here is from genome assembly GCA_048519165.1 of Collinsella sp. Classification (GTDB taxonomy): domain Bacteria; phylum Actinomycetota; class Coriobacteriia; order Coriobacteriales; family Coriobacteriaceae; genus Collinsella. The sequence goes on along the minus strand of DBFZVF010000139.1, from coordinate 1,015 downwards.
GTGCTCCGTGGTGTCGAGTGACGGCACGATCCAGGCCGTCGTCATGGGCAAGGGCGTCACGCGCATCTCGAGCCGTATGCTGGTGGACGAGATCAAACAGATCGATAACGACGTTCACGAGGCCGAGGAAGCCCCGCAGATCAAGATGACTCTGGGCAGTCGCCTGAGCCCCGATGCCCTGGCCAAGCTCAAGGCCCTGCGCGGGAGGTAGGGGAGCTGACGGCGCGACGCTGTCTCGCTAACTCCATTCAGCGATGTCGATCATTCTACGGAGGCGCCATGTAAGCGCCTCTTTTAGATAAGGCAGTCTTGCTGTAAGAGCGTCGTTTTTGGATAGGATCTCGATTGCCTCGTCAACGAAACCCTCGAGCTTGTCGTCATCAAACCAGCTCATATCCTCAACAAGCAGCATTTGTTTCGCGGGGCTTGAATGAAACTGCGCGCTGGTAAAATTGTGCTCTCCTGCCTTAAGCTCCTCTAGAGAAACGTTGCACCAGAGCGATGAGCCCGAATCGAAGATGGGGGCTGGTCTGCAGACCAGTGAGTTGACGTTTCGCACGAGGCCGAAGTTGCGCCAATGACGATCGTAGTTGGCGATGATGTCATCGCATACGATCATGCGGTCAAGGGCGTTTTTTATATCTGTCGCTCCAAGCTCCTCGCAGTTTGCTACATACCGTTCGTAATCGGTTAGTCGCTCGTCTGCATTTGCATGCTGGTTTACATAGAACGCAGGGACATATTCTTCTTCGTCAGTTAAGAAGACGTTGCATGTGCTCAAGGCGGAAGTAACCGCGCCTTCGAGCGAATAGGGTACATAATCGCAAGCGTTTAGGATGCGACGGTGAAGTGCGGTCGCCACCAGTTCATTATAGGGTTCCTGGTTCAAGTGCGCTCCTGCCTTATGCAGAATTCGACGCCCGCCCTCGCACGTCCAGTACTTTTGAAGATTGCCGTCCGAGGTGTTATCGGGCTTTGCGGCAGCCGCTTTTCCCTCTGGGGCAAAGGGCGCAAT
>DBFZVF010000138.1:0-9184 GCA_048519165.1 Collinsella sp. | reverse complement strand
TCTTGAAGTTGAGGACCAGGTCTTCGGCGTTCATGCTGCCCCCATCATCGCGGTCTACGGGGTCAACGATATGGCACCGTGGGGACACATGTATGTCAATCCTGGTCTAACAGAGCCTTCGATTTTGGGTCCCGAGGAAGTAGATATCCATGAGTAGCACCATCATCGACGAGACCGTCATCCTTCGCTATCTGCTCGACGACGACGAGGTCCTGTCACCGCGCGCCGCCAAGGTCATCGCCACGCGCACCGCTCGTGTCTATCCCGAAATCATCACGCGCGTCGTGGTCACGCTGCGCGACGTCTATAAGGTTCCCCGCGTTGAGATTGCTGCGGCCATGAAAAGGCTGCTCGATGACGTCATGGTCGACGAGCCCACCGTTGTCGCCCTTGCCGTCAAACTTTTTGGCAAGACCCATATGGACTTTACCGACTGCCTCCTCGCAGCCCGAACCGCCATCTACAACGATGATGTCGTGAGCTTTGGTAAGCCCATCATCCAAGGCATGATCGATTACCGCCGAAAGCGCCAAACCGCAGCCGAAGCCCGCGACCGCGCCGCCGAAGCCCGCAGCCGCAGCACCGATTCCACCATCGACAAGCTCCGCCACCGCCCCCGCAGCTAACCCCATCCTCTCCTAAGTTGCGGTGAAATACGGACTGTTTTATGTCTCTGAGTAGCCTTTAGTCCGTATTTCACCGCAACTTATTGTTGGGCGGCGGAGTCGGTTGTCTCTGCTATCAGGAATCCGCAAAAGGCTTTGTAGTTGGGATACCGTAGCCGCGCATCATAGCGCCAAACTCTTCGACATCATATGTGTCCGATAGCTTGAAATGAATGACGTTATGACCCATGGCACGTAAGTTCGCATCGCGCAATAAGGCGGCTCGATAGGTTTTTGCCGCAGCATGTTCCGAATCTTTTTGAGTTTCATCCTCAAACTTACCCAAACCATGAAGCTCTGCCAACATCCATGACCCATCTGGCATCTGCCAACCATAATCTGCCAGATAATAGCAGGCGTTTCCTGGCCGATCAATCTCAACCTGAAGCTCGGGCGCAACGACGCCTGCAAGGATCATTGCCGCTCGCGCCTCGGACTCTCCCCCGTTATCCGACCTTCCGTCCATATATTCGAACACGCCAAACGCACGGGAGATGCCATGCAAACCGCGACAATTGGCCTGTGCATACGCACGCAGCTCCTCGCGGTCAACATCGTACTCACGAGCCAATCCATCGACGTAGCCAAGCGCATACCGAAATGCACTCGTGCGGGCAATATCGACCACCGTCCGATAGGGGTCTGTCAGCGTAAACGGGCCGAGACGCCAAACCTCGCCCGGGCGCCATCGACGATACTCAACGAACTCATATGTATCGCGCCTGGTAGATCTCGGCAACAACATCTGAACGGCATTAAGCAGCGAGTAAGCAGAGCCGATACCGTACAGCAATGCCGCCTTTGAACCGCAGAAAATGGCATCCGGTTCGACGGCCACAATAGCAGATGCAAGCTGGAAAATGCGGGCTTCCACGTCAAGGTGGCTCCAATAAACAGGATCGGCGTACACATGGTTATAGAGTCGAATTAAAAGCTCTTCCTGCATAAGCTCACGCGCGCGCCGCTCATCCCAAGGATCAGTCGTTATCAATAGCTGCTCGTCATGATGAATCCCGAGAGCGGAAAACAGCATCTTGGCATATGACTTCGGAAAATGTTTAGCTTTATTGGACATGACCCGCACCATAACAATCAAGAACGAGTGAACGCCTTTACGCTATCGCAGAACGGCATTTAAATACCTTGCCAAAAGCTGACCAAAAGCTTGACGTCGCAGGTCAGAGCTTCAAAAAATATTTCCACTCTCGGTAGACGGTCGCTACGACCCTCCCAACGGCATCAAAATCCACCCTTACAATTAGTTGCGGTGAAATACGGACTACATGGGCCATAAAAGCCGAAAAACAGTCCGTATTTCACCGCAACTTAGGAGGGGATGTGGGGTCCCCGGCATGTATATGAAAACGACTCTGGCGCCAAATGAAGCCAAAGCCGTTAAAACTATCCTATGGAGCGGGCGACGGGAATCGAACCCGCGTCATCAGCTTGGAAGGCTGGGGTTCTACCATTGAACTACGCCCGCAAGATATGGTCGGGACGACAGGATTTGAACCTGCGACATCCTGCTCCCAAAGCAGGCGCGCTACCAAACTGCGCCACGTCCCGAAGGTGTTGAGCAGCTAAGGTCTAAACCTTGCGTGTCCCAAAGCGAAGGAAATTATAGGGGAGACTTCGCGCTGGCGCAAGCGACGATGCCCTAGCTCCTCGAATGTGCGACAAACTGGCTGTGGACCAGGCCGATCACAAACGCCACCAAGGCGATCGGCGCCCACGCGGCACCGATGTCTGCCAGCGGCAACGCATCAAACGGCAGCCACGCGCCCGCAAAGAACGCGTCGCGGACCGAGGTGATCACACTCTGCACGGCAACAACGCCGCCGACCCAGACCCACACTTGCGGATGCGCGTCGCAAAAGCCGTGCACCAAGCCCATAAGCACCAGCACGATGGCGACAGGATACAGGGCGTTGAGCATGGGCACCGAGAACATAAGGATCATGTCGAGGCCCACGTTGGAGAGCACGCACGAAAACGCCGCGAACACAAAGGCGAGGATCGCGAAGGGACGGCGCATGGCCTCCTCGGAAGCCTCCGCTCCCCCTTCGACCACGTACGTCTCGCAGAAGTAGCGCGAGCAGCAGCTAATGAGGCCGATGCACACGTTCATGCAGGCGAGAAAGAAAATCGCGAACACCACGACCGTGCCGGCGAGGCCAAAGTGCATGGAGGCCGAGCGGGCAAGGATGGCGGCGCCGTTGGTGGCGTCGGGCATCACGGTGCTGAGCTGCATGCCGGCAAGCGCCAGGCCGCAGTAGATGATAGCCATGAGCACGCCGGCGATCACGCCGGAGCGCGAGATCTCAAAGGCCACGCGCTTATCGTCGGTAACGCCCAGCTCGTGAATGGTCTCGGCAATGATGATGCCAAAGGCGAGCGACGCGAGCAGGTCCATGGTTTGGTAGCCGGTCAGAAAGCCCTGCACGGCAGCACCGGCATTGTAGGGAACCTGCGGCGCGGCAGCGGGACCCAGCGGCGAGATCACGGCAGCACCCACAACCAGCACGATGAGCGCGATAAGCGCGGGGCCCGTAATGCGGCCGAGCACGCGTGTGATGACACCCGGGCGCAGCGTGAGCACAAACGCGACTGCGAAGAACCCGATGGCAAACACCAGGCGAGCCGTGCCAAGCGAGACGCCCTCGGGCAGCAGCGGCACCAGCATCTCGAAGGCCGTGGAGCTCGTGCGCGGAATAGCCAGGCACGGGCCGATGGCCAGATACACCGCCGCGACAAAGAACTCACCGAACTTGGGGTGTACGCGGCCGGCAAGCTCGCGCGCCGTTCCGGCAAGCGCCACGGCGATAAAGCCCATGACGGGCAGGCCGATGGCAGCGATGAGAAAGCCGAGCATGGCGACCGGCGTGGCAGAGCCTGCCTGCAGCGCCAGCAGTGGCGGAATAATGAGGTTGCCGGCGCCAAAGAGCATCGAGAATAGGGCGATGCCGACGGTGACGACATGGTCGGAGCGCAGACCGCGCGGGGCGGATGAGGCCATAGGCACACCTTTCGGGTCGAAACAAAAACGGGACGGGCAAAAGGCCCGTCCCGCAAGTATAAACGGTCTAGCAGCTTTAACAGGCTAAATCGCACAGAGCATCGATAGCCGTGTCGACTTCCTCGTCCGTGTTGAAATACCCAAACGAGAAGCGAACAACACCCTGACGCTCGGTTCCGAGCGCGCGGTGCATGAGCGGAGCGCAATGGGCACCGGGGCGCGTCGCAATCCCCCACCCTTGCATGAGCGCGTCCGAGATCTCGGCAGAGTCGATATCGCCCACGTTGAGGGACACGATCGCCGAGCGCGTCGGCTGGTCAAAGGCACCGTAGAGCTTAATCCCCGGAATCTCGCGCACACCGGCAAGGAAGCGATCAGCGAGCGCGCGTTCGTGAGCTGCAATCGTCTCCACCCCACCCTGGGCCTCGATAAAGTCGAGACCGGCAGAAAGTCCAGCGATGCCATGACCGTTGAGCGTGCCCGCCTCAAGGCGCGTGGGCCACTCAAGCGGCTGCAGCGCATCGAAGCTGTGCACGCCCGTGCCGCCCATGGCCCACGGGGCCACGTCAATGCCCTCTGCCACGGCCAGGCCGCCGGTCCCCTGCGGGCCCATGAGCCCCTTGTGGCCGGTAAAGCACACAACATCGAGCCCCATGGCCTGCATATCGATACGCGCCGTACCGGCAGACTGAGAGGCATCGACGATCACAAGCGCGCCGGCCGCATGGGCTATGGCCGCCACGCGCGCAATGTCGACCGCGTTGCCGGTCACATTAGAGGCGTGCGTCACCACCACGGCACGCGTACCGGGCGTGACCAACCGCTCGAGCTCATCGTAGTCGAGCGCGCCGTTCGCATCGCAGCCCGCATGCTCAACCGTCACACCCTGCTCCGTCGCCAGGCGATTGAGCGGACGCAGCACCGAGTTGTGCTCGAGCACCGTCGTGACCACGCGGTCACCGGGACGTACCACGCCATTGATGGCGGTGTTGAGCGCCGCCGTAGAGTTGGGCGTAAAACAAACATGGTCAGCACGCGGGCAGCCCAGCAAGCGCGCAAGCTTGGCGCGACAGCCGTGGATGGTACGAGCGGCATCGAGGGCACCCGACGTGGCGCCGCGCCCGGCATTGCCAAGCGAGCACATCGCCTGCGTCACGGCATCGATGACCGTCTGCGGCTTATGCATGGTCGTCGCCGCGTTATCCAGGTAGATCATCGCACGACCTCCCACATATCGATCACGGTAAAGCCCTCGGTGGGAACACCTGCTGCGGCAAGCTCGGCGCGCAGCAGTTCCTCATCGGCAGGCAACGCCTTCCATGCCAAACCGCAGCCGGCAGCGACCTCCCCGGGCACGGGAATCGTTCGCCCGGGAAGGCCGCGCTCGATGCATAGGGTCTCGCACCCCATGGCGGCCGCCGTGGTGGGAAACGTGATGACAAGCGCCGGGCGCTTCTCCCTCATGGCAACTCCAACCAATACACTACGGGCGCACGACGCGCACGGCCTGCTCCATCTTCTCCACGATCACGTACATGTTGGTGACCTCGCCCACCGCAAGCTGGTCTTTAATGCCATAGTGGTCGAGGCAGGTACCGCAGGTGAGAATCTCGACACCCTGCTCGGCCAGGCCCTTCAGGTCATCGAGCACCGGCGAGCCCTCGACGGTGAGCTTGGCGCCGCCGTTGTAGAACAGCATGGTCGCGGGCAGCTCCTCCTGCTGCGTCACGGCAAAGATAAAGGCCTTCATGAGCTTATGGCCCAGCTCATCGTCGCCGCGGCCCATGCAGTCGGTGTAGACGGAAATGACGAGCTTGCCCTTGCCGGCGCTGGCATCACAGAAGGCAGCGCCATCCTGCTCGGGATCGGCCACGGCAACGGCGCCAGAGGTCGCCACGGTCACGTGCCACTCGGCGTCCGAGATCTTCTCGACCGAAGCCGTGCAGCCCTTCTCCTGCGCCATCTTGGAGATATTCTTGACAGCGGTCTCGTTATCGACCGAGGTCACCACGGCACCCTCGCCATCAAGCTGTTTGAGTGCCTTAAGCGTCTTGACGACGGGCAGCGGGCAGGCATCGCCCATCGCATTGACTTCAATTTTGGTAGACATAGTAAATTCCTTTCGAAAGGGGCCGCCCAGAACAACGGACGGTCGCATAAACGGTTTTCCTTAATGCACAACGTGGACGGCAGGACCGCCTGGCACCGGCTCGCACACGCGACCGATTGTGGCGGCAACGCGCCCCTCGGCATGCAGACGACGCGCAAGCTCATCCACATCCGCCGCGGGCGCCGCAATAAGCAAACCGCCCGAGGTCTGCGGATCGTACAGCGCATCCAGCATGCCCGGCTCCAGGTCCTCGTCGGCAGCCACACGCGGGCCAAAGAAGTCCTGGTTGCGGTAGGAGCCCGCGGGGATAATGCCAAGGCGTGCCATGTCGAGCACCTGGTCAAAGAGCGGCACCGCACCCGACGCAAGCTCAATCTGCACGTCCGACCCCTCGGCCATCTCGCACGCATGCCCAATCAGGCCAAAGCCCGTGACGTCGGTGCAGCCGTGAAGCTCGAGCCCCTCGGCCAGACGAATCGGCGCCTCGTTGAGGGTGCACATCGAGTCAAACATGGCTGCGGCCTCGTCCTGCTCGATGAGCTCGCCCTTAATGGCCGTGGTAATGATGCCCGAGCCAACCGCCTTGGTCAGCAGTAACGCATCGCCCACGCGTGCACCGCTGTTGGCGAGCATGCGGTCGAGCGCGACAAAACCGCTCACGGACAGGCCGTACTTGGGCTCGTCGTCGTTGATGGTGTGACCGCCCGCGATGGAGCAACCCGCCTCGACGCACTTGTCGGCGCCGCCCGCCAGAATCTGACCTGCGACCTCGACGCCCAGGCAACTGGGAATGCACAGCAGGTTCATGGCATGGCTCGGCCGCCCGCCCATGGCGTAGATGTCCGACAGCGAGTTGGCCGCGGCGATCTGGCCAAACAGAAACGGGTCGTCAACCATCGGCGGGAAGAAGTCGATGGACTGCACGAGCCCCAGGTTCTCCCCTACGCGGAAGACGCTCGCATCGTCGGAGGTATCGAACCCCACGAGCAAGTTATCGTTATGCACATTGGGTAAGTCGCCCAGGACCTGGGCGAGGGCTCCGGGAGCCAACTTAGCGGCTCAACCGCTCGCGGCAGTCATAGACGTGAGCTTAATCTGATCGTCGGCCATCGATACCTCCTCTCATCGGTCAATCATTTTCTCCCAGTATACGCATGAATGCGAGCCTGCGGCGGATGCATTAATTGAGCGCCTGTGCGCGAATCGCCGCGCCGATGGCACCTGCAAAGCGAGCCTGGGGCGAGGTGGTCACCGGCGACCCCAGTAGCTCGCCCAACCGCTCCACCACGAAGGCGTTCTCGCACAGGCCACCGGTCAGGTAGTACGGGGCGCCCGCGGCCTGCCCGGCCATGGTCGCCACGCGCGAGACCACGCTGTCGATCACGCCACGCGCAATGTTCTCGCGCGGCTCGCCGCGACCGATCAGACTGATAACCTCGCTTTCAGCAAACACCGTGCACATGCTGCTGATCTTGGTGGGCTCGCCGGAACGCGCCAGGTCGGCCATCTGCTGCTGGGAAATGCCTAGGCGGTCGGCCATAATCTCCAAAAAGCGCCCCGTGCCGGCGGCGCACTTGTCGTTCATGGCAAACTTGGCCACGCGGCCACTTTTAAGCTGAATGACCTTGGTGTCCTGACCGCCCACGTCGATCACGGTGCCGTGGTCGCCAAACAGGCGCACGGCGCCGGTGCCGTGGCAGGTGATCTCGGTCACGACCTTGTGCGCATAGGGCACAGCGACACGGCCGTAGCCAGTCGCGATCACGCGCGCATCATCGCCCGTCACGTCATAACCCGCCGCTGCCAGTGCCTCGCGCAGCCGCTCGGAAGCATCGACCGAGGAGAACCCGGTTGGCTGAACGCACGTCCACGCCACCGAACCCTCCCCGTCGACCACAGCAGCCTTAGCCGCCGTAGACCCGATATCGATCCCGATCCCTATCATGGCTCTCTCCCAATCTAAACATCAAAGGTAGCGACGCGTTCAGGCGCCTTAGCTCTAGGTTTCTCAGGTGCCGGAGGTTGCCCCGAAAGAGGAGCGCAGCGTACTTTGGTACGCAAGCGACGGTTTGAGGGGCAAGATCCGGTGCCTGAGGAAGCTAGAGGGTTTCGATGAAGGCGGCGATGCGAGTCTCGATCTGGCCCATGTCGCCATTGCTGTAGTCGGTCTCGATCTTCATGTACGGAATACCCGCACCCTCGACGGCCTCCTGCATGCGCGAGCTCTCCACGTTAAAGGTATGGCACGCCTGGAGCACGTTTTCGACTACACCATCGACGTGGTACTTCTCGCACATGGTCAGCGTGTTTTTCATACGCCCGTCGTTGGGCGTCATGACCGAGCAGTTAATGTCCAGGTAGCGGTCGGCGATGGCGCGCAGGATGTCGGGAGCATCCGGGTCGATCATCATGGCCGCCGTGCGCTCGCCCGAGCAGTCATCCATGCACACGACCACGCCGCCGTTGGACTCGATGGTGCGGCCGATCTTGTTGATCACACCGCCCACCGGGCAGCCAGTGATCAGAATGCGCTTGGCATCCGCCGCGACCGGGCGTTCGCCCGCGTCGTAGGCCTCGCGCAGCTTGGCAACCTTTTGCTCCAGCTGCTGCGTATAGGCCTCGATATCAAAGCTGAACGTACCGGCAAACATGGTGCTCATCAGATCGACGCCGCTCATGGCCGCCGGCTGGTTGGCCTGCAGCGCAAACATCTCGAGCTGGGCCGCACGCAAGCGGTTGCGACGGCGCACGGCGGCGCGCAGGTCGTCATCGGTGATCGTGATGCCGTAGAAGTTCTCGAGCTCCTCCTTGAGCAGGCGGCACTCCTCGTACCAGCCTTCACGCTCGTAGGCGCGATCGCGACCCTGCGGAAGATGCAGGATGTGCGTGCGCTTAAGCTCCCCCAGCAGCTCGTACATCTTCTTCTTGCCGTCGCAGGTGGTCTCACCGATGATCATGTCGCTAAAGTACGTAAACGGGCACTTTTGCGAGTAGGCAAAGCCGTAGGTCGACTTGATGAGCGGGCAGAGGTTTGCCGGCAGCACCTTCTCGGCCTCGGGAATCACCTCATCGGACGTGCCGCACAGCGCCACGCTCGCAGCCCCCGCGGCATCGACAATCTCGAGCGGCGTATAGCTGCACAAAAAACCGACCAGGCGATTACCCGCCTGCTTGTAATCCTTGACGCGAATAAACGCCGCCTTGCGCTGCTCGTTGAACTCCTCAAACGTGGACGGCAACGGCTGCTCAATATTATCCGACATATAACTCCTAAACCTTTTAATCAACCAAGGAAACAGCTTTCCCAGGTGCCCGAGGTCACCGTGAATGAGGAGCACCGCGTACTTTGGTACGCAAGCGACGGTTTGAACGGCAAGATCGGGTGCCTGGGGA
>DBFZVF010000137.1:0-3815 GCA_048519165.1 Collinsella sp. | reverse complement strand
GCTCTACAGTCCTATGCGAGACGAAGGCCACATTAAGTGGCCTTCTTTGCATGCGGAACTCGCGACAAACGTAATGCCCGCCCGCCTCCGACCGACTACCAACTTAATTCTTTTCAGCCCAGGCCCCTGTGTACCGCGCGTCGAAGATCTTCAAATTCAAATTGTCTGACAATCGATTCTTATAGCAGAGGCCCCTTGGCCTTTAGTTTGATACAAGTTCCGCACGAGCCGGAAAGCACTTAATGTGCTTTCCGTGCGAGCAGGACTGTTCGCAGTAGCAAACTAAAGGCCAAGGGGCCCAGTCAACCTATCAGCAGCGATTACTCAGCAGCTAGTTGAATTTGAAGATCTTTGAGGCAAGACGGTATAGGCCGAGCGTGGTTTTGTCTCCGGCTCGACCACGCAGATTGGTAAAGAAGCCCACCACGCCGTAGCGTGCACGACGATACATGCGCTCGTCGTAAGCCTTCAAATCATTCCACAGCGTCTTCAGGCGCTCATCGGCGCAATCTTCCTCGGAAAGCTTGGTAAGCACCGAGCAGATCGCCATCATCATGGTGAAGTAGCCCATCATGTACGAGCGCAGGCGCGAAGCCTCAACGTCCTGGTACAAATGGTAGGACTCCATCATGATGCGCGTAACGCGGAACTGTTGGTCCAGACGCTTGACCATCGTGGCCTCGTTAACGCTCTGGCCCTCACGGCCAATAAAGTACCGGTAGAGGTCGATATCGGCGTAATACATGGTCTTGCAACGCGGCAGCGGCACGTAAGCGTAGATGTTGTCCACGTAGAAGGTGTGCGGCGGCATGGGCAGGTTAGACTCGCGCAGCACATCCGTGCGATAGCACAGGCTGTGCATGAGCAGATTCTGGTCCAGACGGAAATGACCGATTTGATCCCAGGTAAAGATCTTTTTGCGCGGCAGGGCAAACTTGTAGCCAATAGCGGTATGTGTGCCCTCGTAGACCTTCTCGTACACATAATTCGAGATAAACAGGTCGACGCGCTGGTCGCGCTCCTCAAAGCCACGTAGAATCGACAGCATGGTCGAAAGCGCCGCGCCATCGAGCCAGTCATCCGAGTCAACGACCTTGTAGTACGTACCGTGCGCCTCACGCAGGCCCGAGAGGACGGCGATACCGTGGCCGCCGTTTTCCTGGTGCACCGCGCGGATAATGCCGGGATAGCGGGCCTCCCACTCGTCGGCCTTGGCGGCCGTCTCGTCCTTGGAGCCGTCGTCCACCACGATAATCTCGATATCGGTAGCGTAATTGCTCCCCTCCAGAATGGAGGTGATGCAATGGTCCATGTCCTTGGCGGCGTTATACGAGGGAATACCGAATGTTATGACTTTATGCATGGCAGGCGATAATCTCATCCGAAAGATCGAGGGCAGAATTGGTTACGGCGTCCATGTCGTAGTAGCGATACTCGGCCAGACGACCCACCGGGTGGAAGTTCGTCAGGTTCTGAACGCGCTCAAGATAGCGTTCATAGAGCTCACGGTTCTCGGGCTCAAGAATGGCGTAGTATGGCGTCTCGCCCGAGCCGGGCGTATAAGCCTTGGAGTACTCCTTCATGATGGTGGTCTTGCCGGGCAGGACCTGACCGGTCATGTTCTTGAACTCGGTAATGCGCGTGTAGTCCTCGCTCGTAGTGTAGTTGACGGTGCCCACGGGCTGGAACTGGTCCATTTCGAGCGTCTCGAATTTCATGTCAAGCGTGCGGTACGGCAGGGCGCCCAGGTCGAGGTTGAACAGCTCGTCGAGCGGACCGGTGTAGACGATCTCGCCGCCATAGACCTTGCCGTCGATCTTGACGGTGGTCTCGTCGATCTCGAAGAGATCGCGAGCATCCACGTCACAGAACACGTCAATCAGATCGTGGTCGAGCATATGCTCGAACAGCGCGGTGTAGCCGTCCTGCGGCATACCCTGGAAGGGGGCCTGCGGGAAGTAGCGATCATCGTCGCCCACAAAGACGGGAACGCGGCCGGTGATCGAGGGATCGATTTGATCAGGCGTCTGGCCCCACTGCTTCATGGTGTAGTGCAAAAAGACGTTCTCGTAGACGTAGTCGGCGACCTCAGCCAAGTCGGGGTCGTTCTTCTTGCGCAGCTCCATAATGGGTACCTTGACGTCCTTGCCAAAGGTCTCCACGAGCTTCTGATACAGCTCCTCGCCACGCTCGTCACCAAAGGCGAGCTTAAGGCTCGCGTGGTTAAAGGGCACGGGCATGAGGGTGCCGTTGATGTTGGCGAGCACCTTGTGCTGGTAGTCCGTCCACTTGGTAAAGCGCGACAGGAAGTTGTGCACGCGCTCGTTAAAGGTGTGGTAGATGTGCGGACCGTACTCGTGGACCAGGATTCCCGCCTCGTCAGTGCAGTCGAAGGCATTACCCGCAATGTGGCTACGGCGCTCCAAAACGGCAACACGATAGCCGATAGTTTCGGCAAGACGGCGGGCGCAAACGGCACCGGCATAACCGGCGCCGACAACGATCATGTCGTACGCACCGGCATTAAAGCCTTCAGGCAGGCCTGAGGTAATCTGCATCGATACTCCTTGTCAAAAGCCACACGCTTTTTAACTGGGCTTTTTCTCGAACATACGTCGAGACATATTTATCAGAGCGATTATAGCGCTAATGCGTCCTATAATGAGCTTGCCACACAAGGAAAGCTCAAGCACCGCGGCGTACATTATTGAAAGGTAAACCCGCTAGCAGCGGGTTTATTCGTGTACAGCCGGGCGCCTGGAGCTTAGCGAAACGCTTGTAAGGAGTAACATGAGCGATTTCCTAAACCGTATGAAGTCTGCCGCCAAGGCCGACCTTAAGACCATCGTCCTGCCCGAGGGCGAGGACCCGCGCACCATCGTCGCCGCCACCAAGATCATCGAGGAGGGCCTGGCAAAGATCGTCATCCTGGGCAACCCCGACGAGATCGACGTTCCCGGCGCTACCGTCATCGACCCGCGCAATGCCGAGAAGCACGAGGAGTACGCGCAGAAGTTTGCCGAGCTCCGCGCCAAGAAGGGCGTTACCATCGAGCAGGCTCGCGCCCAGGTGATGGACGCCACCTACTTTGGCACCATGATGGTCAAGATGGGCGACGCCGACGGCCTGGTCTCCGGCGCCTGCCACTCCACCGCCGACACTCTGCGCCCCGCGCTGCAGATCCTCAAGACCGCCCCGGGCACCAAGCTGGTCTCGGCCTTCTTCGTGATGTGCACCGATACCCCGCAGTTCGGCACCGACGGCACGCTGATCTTCGCCGACTGCGGCCTCAACATCAACCCGTCCTCCGACGAGCTCTCCGAGATCGCCATCGCCTCCGCTCACTCCTGGTCCACCTTTATGGGCAGCGTCGAGCCGCACGTGGCCATGCTCTCCTACTCCACCATGGGCTCCGCCGGCGGCGAGGTCGCCAAGAAGGTCCAGGAGGCCGTTAAGTTCTGCAAGGAGAAGGCTCCCGAGCTCGCCATCGATGGCGACCTGCAGCTCGACGCCGCTATCGTTCCCACCGTCGCCCAGCTCAAGGCCCCCGGCTCCTCCGTTGCCGGCAAGGCCAACGTGCTTGTGTTCCCCGATCTCGAGGCCGGCAACATCGGCTACAAGCTGGTCCAGCGCTTCGCCGGCGCCGACGCTTACGGCCCCATCCTGCAGGGCATCGCCAAGCCGGTCAACGACCTTTCGCGCGGCTGCTCTGCCGACGACATCGTGGGTGTCGTAGCCATCACCGCCGTCCAGGCTCAGATGGCTGAGTAGCGGACGTATCCCCTCGGGACCCTACAGGGTAAAGCTCTGAAAAC
>DBFZVF010000136.1:0-4107 GCA_048519165.1 Collinsella sp. | reverse complement strand
GCTCAGGAGGCTGTTAAGAACGCCGCTGAGCGCGCCAACATGCCTTACATCAACCAGCGTTGGCTCGGCGGCATGCTGACCAACTTCGTCACCATACGGTCCCGCATCAACCGCATGGAGGAGCTCGAGGCCATGGTCGAGGACGGCCGCATGGCAGTGCTGCCCAAGAAGGAGCAGGCTGTGCTCGGCAAGGAGCTCGCTAAGCTCCAGACCAACCTCGGTGGCGCCCGCGACATGAAGGGTCTGCCCCAGGCTCTCTTCGTCATCGACACCAAGCGCGAGGAGAACGCCATCAAGGAGGCCCAGCGCCTGAACATCCCCGTCGTCGCTCTGATCGACACCAACTCCGATCCCGACGAGGTCGAGTATGGCATCCCCTGCAACGATGACGCCATCTCCGCTGTCACCCTTATGTGCGAGCTCATGGCCGACGCCTGCCTCGCTGGCTCCGGCAAGGAGCAGGTCTCCGAGGCCGAGATGGCCGCCGAGCCCAAGGCCGAGTAAATCAGTCCTACTTAAGTCTTTTTCATCTCTTTGAAAGGAACCACAATGGCCCAGATTACTGCCGCTATGGTCAAGCAGCTCCGCGAGATGACCGACTCCCCGATGATGGAGTGCAAGAAGGCTCTCGTCGAGGCTGACGGCGACATGGATGCCGCCGTCGACGTTCTGCGCAAGAACGGCCTCGCCAAGGCTGCCAAGAAGGCTGGCCGTGAGACCAACGAGGGCGCTGTCGCCGCGTTCGTCTCCGAGGATGGCAAGTCCGGCGCTCTGCTCGAGCTCTCCTGCGAGACCGACTTCGTCGGCTCCAACGCCAAGTTCACCGGCTTTGCTTCTAAGGTCGCCGAGGTTGTCGCTACCACCGAGCCGGCTGACGTCGACGCTCTGCTCGAGAAGCCGATGGGCGAGGAGACCGTTTCCTCCGAGCTCACCGAGATGATTCACATCATGGGCGAGAACATGAAGATCGCTCGTTTCTCCGCCCGCAAGGTCGAGAACGGCGCTCTTGCTTCTTACATCCACATGGGTGGTAAGATCGGCGTCCTCGTCGAGTTCGCTTTCGAGAAGGCCGAGACCGCTCAGGCCGAGTCCTTCAAGACCTTCGCTCACGATGTTGCCCTTCAGGTTGCCGCCGTCGCCCCGATCTGCGCTACCCGCGATCAGGTTCCGGCCGAGACCGTCGAGCACGAGAAAGAGATCTACATGGCTCAGGCTGCCGAGTCCGGCAAGCCCGAGGCTATTCAGGAGAAGATGGCTGTTGGCCGTCTGGAGAAGTTCTACAAGCAGTCCGTGCTCACCGAGCAGGAGTTCATCAAGGACAGCTCCCTCACCATCAAGAAGTACGCTGAGCAGGTCTCCAAGGAGCTCGGCGATACCATTACCGTCGTTGCCTTCGACCGTCTGGTCCGTGGCGAGTAAATAAGCTCTTGTAGCTGGTAATGAGCAGGCTGTGGGTTTTACTCACAGCCTGCTTTTTCATGGCTCTTATCAGAGCCTTTGCTATCATATTGAGAGTCTAACTAAAGGAGGATCGCTTTGTCCGACATCCGATATAAACGCGTGCTTCTGAAGCTTTCCGGCGAAGCACTGATGGGCGACGGCCAATATGGCATCGACCCCAAGATTACCGATCATCTTGCCAAGCAGGTCAAGGAGCTGCTCGCCGTTGGTCACGAGGTCGGCGTTGTTGTCGGCGGCGGCAACATTTTCCGCGGCATGGCCGGCGCTGCCGGTGGCATGGAGCGCGCCCAGGCCGACTACATGGGCATGCTTGCAACCGTTATGAATGCGCTTGCCCTGCAGGATGCCTTCGAGCATAACGATGTTCCCTGCCGCGTGATGAGCGCTATCCAGATGAACGAGATCTGTGAGCCCTATATTCGCCGTCGCGCCATCAACCACCTTTCCAAGGGCAACGTCGTTATTTTTGCGGCCGGTTCGGGCAATCCGTACTTTACGACCGACACCGCCGCGGCTCTTCGTGCCTGCGAGATCGGTGCCGAGATTCTGATTAAGGCCACCAAGGTTGACGGCATCTACGACAAGGATCCCGTCAAGTGCGCCGATGCCGTCCGTTTTGACAAGATTACCTATCACGAGGTTCTCGTCCGCGGTCTGCAGGTTATGGATTCCACAGCTACGGCACTGTGTCAGGATAACCGTATGCCGATTTTGGTCCTCAACATCGATGGCGAGGACACCGTCAAGCGCGCGCTTTCGGGTGAGCCCGTCGGCACGCTCGTCTATCAGGAGGATTAAGCATGGCAGAGAACATCACCGCCCACATGGACAAGTCGCTCGAGTCCCTCAAGCACAACTTCTCCAAGGTTCGCACGGGCCGCGCCAACGCTAACATTCTGTCCGACATTTCGGTCGATTACTACGGTGTCCCCACGCCGGTTACCCAGGTTGCCGCCGTTAAGACCCCCGAGGCCCACATGTTGCTCATCGAGCCCTGGGATAAGGCGCTCGTCAACGCCATCGTGAAGGCTATCAGCGCTTCCGATCTGGGCATTACCCCCAACTCTGACGGTACCGTCGTGCGCCTGCCGTTCCCGGCTCCCACCGAGGAGCGTCGTCGCGAGCTCGTCAAGGAGTGCCGCGAGTATGCCGAGCAGGCCAAGGTCTCCATTCGCAACATCCGTCGTGACTTTAACAACAAGCTCGAGCGCGACGAAGATCTCACCGAGGACGATGTCCGTCGCGAGCAGGCCAAGGTCCAGAAGCATACCGATGAGTATGTTGCCAAGGTCGAGGAGCTTCTGAAGGAAAAAGAAGCCGAGGTCATGGAGATCTAAGGTGCAATACGACGAGAACAAACTGGTCGAGTACTTTGCCGACGCCCCTGCGGGCGTCGGTTTTTCCGACCTTGACCTCAATAAGATTCCGCATCATATTTCATGCATCATGGACGGTAACGGTCGCTGGGCCACGGCGCGCGGTCTTGCCCGCACCGAGGGCCACAAGGCCGGTATCGTCTCCCTGCGCGAGATTATTACCGCATGTGTGCGCTTGGGAGTCGACGTCCTTTCGGCCTATGCGTTTTCCACCGAAAACTGGAATCGCCCACAGCACGAGGTCAACGTTTTGATGCATCTGTTTGCCAAGACGTTTATCGATGAGTTGCCGCTGCTTAAGCGCGAAAACGTGCGCGTTGTCTTTTTGGGCGATATTTCCGCACTGCCCAAGAAGACCCGCGATGTCTTTGAGCGCGGTCTTGCCGAGTGTGCCGACCACACCGGCATGACGCTGGCGCTTGCCGTCAATTACGGCGCCCGTGCCGAGATCACCCGTGCCGTCCGTCAGATTGCGCTCGACGCCGCTGCCGGCAAGATCGACCCTGCCGCCATCGACGATGATATGGTTGCCTCCCATCTCTACACCGCTGGGCTGCCCGATCCGGAGCTTGTGATTCGCACTTCCGGCGAGCTACGCCTTTCGAACTATCTGCTGTGGCAGGTTGCCTATTCCGAGTTTTATGTCACCGATACCTATTGGCCCGACTTTGATCGCTGGGGCCTTGTCGACGCCATTTTGGCCTACCAGGGCCGCGACCGTAGGTTTGGTGGACTGAGCAAGACCGAGGAGGCTTAATCGTGTCCGATCGTCCCAAGGCGTCTGCTCCCAAGACGTCAACTCCCAAGGCGCCTTCCGCCAAGAGCGGCGCGGCTACGACTTCGTGGTTGGCCGGCTTTATTACCCGCGCCGCCGCAGGTATCGTCTACGCCGTCGTGTTTATTCTCTGCTTGGTTTTGGGTATCGTTCCCACTGCCATCTTCGTCTCCGTCATGAGCGGCCTGTGCTGCTATGAGTTTTTCCGCATGACGAAGCTCGATGGCAAGGTGGCCAACGAGCGCCTGGGTATCGCTGCCGCCGTGCTCTTTCCGCTCTCGGCGCTGGGCGACTCGCTGCTGTTGAATGCCCTGCTTTTTGCACTGATGCTTGCGGTGGGTATTTGGTATGTCTGGTCGTCGCGTACCCGTATATCCGATGTAGCCGTGACGCTCATGGGCCCCATCTACACCGGTTTTATGCTGTCGGCCATCGTGCTGCTGCGCGATGCCGTACCCGGTTTTGCCGGCGCCCTGCTTTCGGTGGGTGTTTGCG
>DBFZVF010000135.1:0-5095 GCA_048519165.1 Collinsella sp. | reverse complement strand
ACTTCACACTCGTGATTCGAAAGGAATGACCATGGCTGAGAAGAAGGTTGCCAACGTCATTAAGCTCCAGATTCCTGCTGGTGCAGCTAACCCCGCTCCTCCCGTCGGCCCCGCCCTGGGCGCAGCTGGCGTGAACATCATGCAGTTCTGCCAGGCCTTTAACGCCGAGACGCAGGACAAGAAGGGCGACATCATCCCCGTTGAGATCACTGTCTTCGAGGATAAGTCCTTCTCCTTCATCACCAAGACCCCGCCGGCGGCTCACCTCATCAAGAAGGAGCTGAACCTCAAGTCTGGTTCCGCTAAGCCCCAGGCCGACAAGGTTGGTCAGCTCTCCCAGGAGCAGCTCACCAAGATCGCCGAGATCAAGATGCCGGACCTCAATGCCAACGACATTGACGCCGCCAAGAAGATCATCGCCGGTACCGCCCGTTCCATGGGCGTCACCATCGCTGAGTAGCGATTTCTTTTGGTAACGACGGGTGCTCCAACCGGGGCGCCCGTTAAATGTGTGCAATAGGGCACACGATACGATGTGGGAGGGCTCGCGCCCGTTTAACCACAGGAGGTAATGCACATGGCTAAGCATGGTAAGAGCTATAACGCCGCTGCCGAGAAGATCGACCGCGCCACGCTCTACACCCCCCTTCAGGCTGCCAAGCTCATCAAGGAGCTCGACACCGCCAAGTTCGACGAGACCGTCGAGGCCCACTTCCGTCTGGGCGTCGATACTCGTAAGGCCGACCAGAACATCCGCGGCTCCATCTCCCTGCCCCACGGCACCGGCAAGACCGTTCGTGTTGCCGTCTTCGCCGAGGGCGAGAAGGCCCGCGAGGCCGAGGCTGCCGGCGCCGACATCATCGGTTCCGACGAGCTCGTCGCCCAGATTCAGAAGGGCGAGATCAACTTCGACGCCGCTATCGCTACGCCGAACATGATGGCCAAGGTTGGCCGCATCGGTAAGATCCTTGGTCCCCGTGGCCTCATGCCGAACCCCAAGCTCGGCACCGTGACCATGGACGTCGCCAAGATGGTCTCCGAGCTCAAGGCCGGCCGCGTTGAGTATCGCGCCGACCGCTACGGCATCTGCCACGTGCCCCTGGGCAAGAAGTCCTTCTCCGAGCAGCAGCTCGTCGAGAACTACGCTGCCCTGTACACCGAGATCCTGCGCGTCAAGCCCTCTTCTGCTAAGGGCAAGTACGTTAAGTCCATCTCCGTGTCTTCCACCATGGGCCCTGGCATCAAGGTTGATCCCGCTATCCAGCGCGACTTCCTGGCTGAGTAACTTTTAGTTACTGCCTGAGCAAAGCAAGCATTGCTAAAGAAACCCGGTTCTGTCTCGTGCAGTACCGGGTTTCTTGCTATCGCGTCAAAACCACCTTAAAGGGGACAGCGCCCCCTTTAAGGTGGTTACCAGGGTGTTCTAGCGGTTGAGGACTCGATAGCCTCGTGGCGCTTGAGTTCGCGACGCATGGTTTGCGAATTGAGCCAGGCTGCCTGCCAGCCACGGATGGGGTAGCGCGCTTCGTCCAGCTCAAACTGCGTATAGCCGCAGGCGTTGATGATCGTTGCCCCGCATGCGTGCTGACGCTCACGTTGAAAGTCGCGACCATAGCATTGGTGCACATGCCCGTGCACCATGTAGTCGGGATTCCAGGACTCGAGCGCTGTGTTAAAGCATTTGAATCCTCGATGTGGCAGATCGTCCAGATCGCCCTCGCCGGCGGCGGGCGCATGGGTGAGCAAGATGTCGCAGCCACCGACCATCCTCACTTTACGAGACAGCTTGCGCACGCGCTTGGCCATCTCGCGCTCGGTGTACATGTTGGCGCCATCTCGATAGCGCATGGAGCCGCCAAGGCCTGCAATGCGGACGCCGCGGTACACGTAGACAGCGTCTTCGACACAGATGCAGCCACCTGGTGCATGACGCGCATAGCGGTCATCGTGATTGCCTCGCACGTAGATGAGCGGTCTGTTGATGACCGTGACCAAAAACTCAAGATAGTCCGGGTCCAGATCACCAGCGGACAAAATCAGGTCGACACCCTCAAAGCGTTCTTTGCGAAAGCACTCCCAAAGGCATCGTTCTTCGGTATCGGCTATGGCAAGGATTTTCATAGGGCGCGGACCTTCGGCTCATCGTCGGGCTGCGGAATGGTGCCCACTACGTTGTCTGCCAGCCAGTCCATCTCGACGATTTGCGTGCTCGGCAGCGGGGGAAAGCCTTCGATCTGCACCACGCCGTCTTGGCTATGGAGCTCGCCGCCAAATGGATTGATGGAGCCCTCGACAATGCCATTGCGCAGTAGCTGAACGAGCTTGCGCGTCTGATAGGGCAGGCCTGGAGCGTAGCGAATATCGATAACGCCCGAACTCATGCCATACCAGTAGTTGACGGCGCGAACCTGGTTGTCGTCACTGGTCTCATCCCAGGTGCCATGCAGCAGGCTTCGCACGATAAGCTCGTAGTAACGGCCCCAGTTCCATACCGGCATGGCAATGCCGGCAACCTTGCCATCGACCAAGCGGTGGAGTCCGTAGGCCGTGGGGTCTTCGAGCGGCTTTGACATGTCGGCGCCGGACATGACGCTTACACCTTCGCGGCGCATGGCGTCGGCAAGGCCTCCGGCGGGCACATCGCCCCAGGTCAGGATAATTTGCGCGCGGGGGTCGAGCAGCGAGGCGCCAATCGCAAAGGCGTTGATCTCGCTGAGTGCGCCCGAGGCGAAGACCGACGCGTGGTAACCGATGCGGTGGTTGTCCGCCATGCTGGCCGCAAGGGCGCCCAGGAGGAACTTGGCCTCGTACATCTTTCCAAAGTACGAACGGACGCTTTGGTGGGGAAGGCCGATAGAACAGTTAAGGAACCGAACCTGGGGATACTCAACGGCTGCCCTGAGCGTGTATTCCATCAGGCGGTGCGAGGTCGAGAAGATGACGCTGTCTCCATGTTTGACAGCCGTTTCCACGGCGGCGTAGAACACGTCCGGATCGTGGCAGTCCTCGAACGCCTCGGTGCGCACGATACCGCCAAAGTGCTCATCGAGATACTGACGCCCTTGGTCGTGCAGGCTGTCCCAGCTCGACGTCGCACAGGGGAACTCATGGATAAAGGCGATGCGCAGGGGATTGGCCGCCGAATAGACGGTCTTGCCCATAAAGAAGTTGAGCACGCCGGAGGTGGACTTGGCGGGTGACTCTTCCTCATCGACGCTCGGTGCTTCGACAAGATCGACCTTGTCCTCGTTATTTTTGCCGGCAATGACCAGCTCACGCCAAATCTTACACAGGCGGTTTACGACGATATCCGTCGGCGTATCCAGCAGGCGGTCCTGGTTGTACACATTGAGGTAGACGAGCATAGCGTCGGCGGGCGTAATGTCCAGGTGGTCGCCGCCCGCGCGAAGGTAGGCGCGCTTAAAGAGCAGGAAGGTGTGGCGCAGGTAGTCGACCTTTTTCTGCGGCCATTTTTCGATAAGATCCTGACCGAGCATCTTGGCGAGCGTCTCGTAGCTTCCCTCGCGCGAGAACTCGATCTCGTATAGGGGGCAGACGCGCCAAAACGCGCAGAACTCACCGTACAGGCGGCTTTCGACGGAATCCCATGTGCCTGGGTAGAGACGGGTGACCTTGGCCGAAACCGTCGGGGCGTCCAGGAATTTGAGGACACTGACGCGCTTGTTGCCCTCTTGGACGTAAAACCGATGCATGAACTCGGTGACGATGACGGGATCGAGATAGCCCTCGGTCACCTGGATGTCGTAGAGGTTGGACCACTTGCGGGCGAACTCCGTGCTAAACGGCAGCAAGGGCATAAAGTTGCATGAAAAGGCCGACTGACGGCCCTTGGTAACCGTACCGACGACCATTTCGAGTGGAATGTCTCTCAGGCCGACATTCTCTCGCTGGCCTAAGGGGAGCTGGGCAACCAAGCTATCGAGGTCCGTGAGATACGGATGCTCGCTTTGACTAATGGCGCGTCGACGTCCTTGCTCGCCGCGCTTGCGTGCTTGACGATAGGCCTCTTCCATAGTTTTGCTCCCTTAGTCGTTTAAACAACTATATGAACCATGGTATCACGAATGAAAACCACCACAAAGGTGCCTGTCCCCTTTGTGGTGGTTTAGGCGATGATGGGGGCGATGGCGCGAATGCAGGCGTCGGCCGCCGTGAAAGTGGTGCTGTCGTCGCTGACGATAAAGATGATCTTGCCCTTAATGCCAAAGTCGCCGATCTCGCTAAAGAGCACGTAGGGCTCCTTGTCAAAGCTCGAGATGGGAAGCACGGCGGCCTTGGTGGCGCTGGTCAGCTCGTCTGCCAGCGCGTCGAGCGAGGCCCACTTGGATGTGTCCTTTACGGCAACGGGCACAGCCACACGCCCAAAGGGCATGAGATGCACGAGCGTGTTCTTGGAGATATTTGAGTTGGGGACGATGATGGTCTGCCCGCAGGCGTCCTCGATGGTCGTATGACGCCAGGTGATGTCCTGGACCACGCCCGACACGCCACCGACTTCGATATTGTCGCCGGGCTTGATGATGCCCATAAAGGTTACCTGCATGCCGCCGATAAGGTTTGAGAGCGTGTCCTGAAAGCCGAGCGAGATGGCGATGCCGCCGACGCCAAGAGCGGCGACGAGGGCGTTTGCGTTAATGCCAAAGCAGTTGTCGAGGATAAAGCTGCCGCCGATCATCCAGATGACGGCGCGCGCAATGTTGATGAAGATACTCGATGCCGGAAGCGGGTTGTCGTCGCGGTTGAGCAGGTGGCGCAGGGTCTTGGATACGACCTTGGTGGCGATGGCGGTGCCTATTACCAAGATGCCGGCCCAGATGATGTTGTGGACCCACCGTTGTTCAAAGAAATGAAGAATCGGTTCAAACAATTCCATGTTGGGAAAACCTCCTCATGATCGTCCAACCATGATACCCACCAAAAGCCCGTCCGATCACATTGAACTGCGCCCCAAATCTTGGACGCCCTAAATAGCGACTAGGCCGCGAGGGCCTGATTCCGGTACTCCTCCGGGGTCAGGCCCTTCAATCTTACCTGCCTCCGGCTCGTGTTCCAGTGGACTATGTATTCCTCCAGG
>DBFZVF010000134.1:0-4103 GCA_048519165.1 Collinsella sp. | reverse complement strand
GAGTTTGCGTTTTGCCCCGAGCCCTGCTATGACCGCCTGGTCGACCTCGCCGATCCCGAGGACTGGGGTCCCAGCAACCGCATCCTCAAAAACTACTTGTCGTTTTCGTTTAGCCGCGCGGTTTTTTGACCGAGCGCGACGTGGACCAGACCGCGCCGTCCAACCTGCCGCTGGTGTTCGACGACGACCGCTGCCTATTTAACACCGGCCTGTACACGCGCCGTTACGAGACCATCTACGGCCTATTTGAGCCCAACACCAAGCCCGATGCGCGCCAGCGCTGGTTTTTGAAGGGTTTCTTTAAGGAAAGCGACCCCATGCTGGTCTCATTTGAGTACCTGCCATGCCGCGTACGCTTTGCCGAGGACCCCTCCGAGCTGGTCTTTGACTACCGCCTGCCCATCCGCTCCAACATCGACCACATTCTGGGCGACGAGGAGAACCTTACGCGCATTCCCGCCAGCCTGATGGGGGAGGACAACTCGCTACTGCTGCGCCGCGCTTTTGAGGGCGCCGTCGTCGAGGCCGCCCGCCGCGCCGCCGCCAATTACACGCTCGCGGTGCCGCAGTTCTACGGCGGCCGGATCCAGCTGCTGCTACCGCTGTGCCTAACCGGCGACAAGCCCGAGTTGGCGCTGACTATCCAGCGCGAGGACGGCTTTTACGCCGCGCGCACCTGTCTCACGCTCGACATGGCCTACAACAACGCGCGACTTATCTGCCGCCCCGAGACCTCGTGGATCAAGCGGTAAAGGGCGGTTTAGCTGCTGGTTTGTCGGCTGCCTTACGTGCGTTGACACGGCTTGCGCCCACGAATTTAAAATCGGGGGCAAAAAGTTCTTGGTAAACCACGCGCGGCTATGATAGTATCTCTTTTGCCGAAAGGCGACGGGCGATTGGCTCAGGGGTAGAGCATATCCTTCACACGGATGGGGTCACAAGTTCGAATCTTGTATCGCCCACCATCAAAAGCGCAGGTCAGAGGTATTAAGCCTCTGGCCTTTTTCGTTATGACACTAAGAGTGACACCAAAACTGACACCAAAAATAAATCGTAGTCGTCTAAGGCGTCTTTTTTTATCGCACCCTTTTTGCTGACGCCATTGCCCGTTTTGTATAAAACGCATGCGTATTTTCATTGAATTCCCCATGTGATCTGAGCGCAAATGTGGAGACAGGGACCAGATGCCCAGAGCACCTTCCAGCGGATTTCTATCACACGACGGTTTTTCGGCAGAACTCGTCAAGCTTTTGGTTTGCTTCCGGTACTTACCCGCATGATGCCCCGGTAGATAATCGGCCATGCCCGCAATTCGCATGGCCTACGGCCGATACCAGGGGAGGCGCAAATGGACGAAATCGTCTGCGCAAACACCGCATTCCGCTACTGGCGCTGCCCACCGCAGGTGCGCGATCTCTACCCACGCCTACCCAACTCCGAAGACGGCTGGCGAGCTCTATCCCAAGCCCCTTTCGTGAGCGACGTCCTTAAGACGCCAGTCATCACAGCAGCATCAACACGAAGCAACCTGCATTCTGAGACAAGACGGACCATCCGATGGAACAGCGCCTATACAGAGAAGGTTTCCATCGACACGGGTATGGGCTTTAGCGTCACGGATCCTCTTCATACGCTATTCACCATGACTAGAAGCGTTTCTTCATGTGACCTGGTTCTGGCTATGTACGAATTTTGCGGATGGTTCTCGGTTTTTAAACCAACGCCCGCGGTCGACATGGCACTTGAGCAGGCAAAATCAGAAGAAGAGCAGTACACCACAGAAAGTCTGTTTGAACTAGACAAAACACAAGACGAGGCCCCATGGAAGCGAGTCTGTCCTCGGGCGCACCAGAAGGACAGCGAGAATGATCAAAGTGGGCAGCAGGATGACGGATCCGGAAATAAAGCTAGCAGAAAGGGCACATCGCTCTGGATGAGAAAGCCTCTAATTGAAATAGAAGAACTGCACAGATTTGCAGAGAAGGTTAAGGGCGAAATGTGGGGAAGGCAATTCTACGAAGCCGCACAGCAGGTAATGGGTATTGCTGCATCCCCGCTAGAAGTTGCTGGAATCATGTTGCTAAGTCATCCGAGGCGTGCCGGCGGAGCGGAGTTTAAAAACATATTCGTCAACGACTTAACACCGCTTTCGAATTCAGCTCGGAAAATCGCAGGTCAGAAAATCTGTTATGGAGACATCGTTATCGTAAACCCAATAACAATGAAGGCTGTGATTATCGAATTTCAAGGAGAGGTTATTCATGGATCGGGCGCTGTGCTTGACCACGATGCAACCCGAATGACAGCATTGCAGAGCATGGGATACGACGTATTTCTTGTAACCCATGACATGCTCAATGATCACAATCAGCTTGATGCCATCATTCACAGTGTGTGTGAGCGATTGGAGTTGCGCTACAAACCAAAAACCGAGGCGATGAGATGCGCTGAGACCAGATTGCGGGCCAACGTTCTGTGCAATTGGCTTGATATTGGTAAGTAATAATGCCCAACTGAGCATTTTTAATACTTTATATGCTGCCAGTAATTAAGTGCCATTTTAAAACCATGCCGGTTTACTACGTTGGATTGGGGGTAGCTGAGCACACCGAATTCGCCGCTCGTAAAAAACGCAGGTAGATCGCCTGCCCGTTTTGCGAAAGTAGGCGTGAGGTCGGTAATCCGGGAATCGGCGTAGTAAACCGGTCCGTTTATGAAGCGACCAGCTTGGGCGAGCTACGCACGGTTCCGTAAATTGGCCCGAAGGCGTGCGGAGGGGCTCAGACGACTCCCTCCCGCGGAAGCTCCGCGGATCGCTTTGGTCTGGTCGGCGGCACCTGGGGCGACATGCCGAGCCCCGGGAAGGAAGGTGGCGAGCTTGCCGCCGCCCGCGGAGCGAGCCCCGCGGGCTATGTCGGGCATCGTGGGTCCTCTCGGCCCCGCGCCCGTTCCACGCGCCGCAAAATATTTTCCGAAATTGTCCTTGCATCGGCGGGGGAGTTCCCGTATAGTACTTCTTCGCACGGGGGCGTAGCTCAGCTGGGAGAGCGCTTGACTGGCAGTCAAGAGGTCAGGGGTTCGATCCCCCTCGTCTCCACCCGAGCATTGAATGAGGCTCCAACGCAAGTTGGGGCCTTTTTTCATATCTATTGATTTAAGCCATGTATTGGCTGGGTAGCATCTTGGCGACATACCCATTGCTAATTACGAATATGAATGTTGATAACTTTACGTCTCTGGATGACAAAGCTAGTCTGCAGCCCAATAACAAAGAGGCCGGGCGTAATGCCCGGCCTCGAAATACTCTGGTGGGCCCTCCGGGATTCGAACCCAGAACCCAGGGATTATGAGTCCCCTGCGCTAACCGTTGCGCCAAGAGCCCTTATGAACGGTGAATGCAATTCTAACAAAGGCAACTCAGGCCAAATTTCTTCGCTTCACGTCGTGAAATACTACCATGCACGAGCAAGTCGCACAACGCAAGATCAAATCCGATGCTAAACAACAGCTAATCTAGGCGCATCGCAGAAAAGACGTGTTTTAGAAAAAGTTAAGGCCATTAATTCAGTGCTCCAACACATTTAACTGTGAAATCAACCTGATGCCATTTCAAAACCATGCCGGTTTACTACGACGGATCGGCGACCCCTGAGCACCGTATGTTCTCCGCTTGCAAAACCGCAGGTAGGAAGCCCGCCGGTTACGCCAAAAGGCGAGTATGGTCGGACATTCCTGATTCATCGTAGTAAACCGGCATGGTTCTGAAGCGCAGGGGAGGGGCGCTTCGCAATCAGACCCGATAATGGGACTGGCGGTGCACGGAAAACCCTGTTGCACGGGGAGAGTCGTGTTCCGCGCGCCAAGTCGGCCGGCGCACGGTCCGTGCGTGGACCGCTGCCCCCGCGGGCATCGCGGGCTCCTCGGACCTGGGCGGGCCCGCGAAAGTTTTTCCAAAATTGTCCTTGCATCAGCGTCCGAGTTCCCGTATAGTACTTCTTCGCACGGGGGCGTAGCTCAGCTGGGAGAGCGCTTGACTGGCAGTCAAGAGGTCAGGGGTTCGATCCCCCTCGTCTCCACCCGAGCATTGAATGAGGCTCCAACGC
>DBFZVF010000133.1:0-18593 GCA_048519165.1 Collinsella sp. | reverse complement strand
TCTACATCCCCGCCTACCTGGAGCGCGCCTACCTTGCGTCGCACCCCGAACTCACCGATGCAGCACGCGATCTTGTCCATAACGACGTGAGCGTCAACCCTCATAAATATGCGCAGACCGAGCATGCCCAGGCGCTGCTGTCCTATGCAGGCGTCCACCGCCACCTGCTCGACGAGCTCCAGCGCATCGAGGACATGGGCAGCGACGAGGAGTTTGAACAGACGCGCAACCGCCTGTTCGACGATATGCGCGATGAGCTGCTCAAGATCGTCCGCGTCGACGCACTGACCGTCGATGCCCAGCTGCTCGCCATCATTTTGGCGGACACGCCCGTCGACGCCTGCCTGGGCGACCTGATGAAACTCGAGGCGACCACGGCCGATTACCTGCAGCAAAGCGTGCCCGGGTTCGACATGGAGGCCCCGCACTACTGGGCCAATAAGGTGCTAGCAGACGGCGTGACGGCGGCCGATCTCACCGTGAGCGAGCCGGCTCTTATCGGGTGGCTCCACACACTCGAGGCCATCTCGCAGCTGTGCTTGGCGAGCGCTCGTTACCGTGCTGCCGCCAACTATTCTCGCCGTGTTCTTAAGGCGGAAGGCTATCCCACCCGAGCTGCAGGCACCGTGCTACTCGCCCTCGCTCGTCTTGAAGACGAGGACGGCTTTTTTGCCCTGGCCCACCAGCTCGAGGAGCAGATGGGGGCCGATGCCCTCGAGAACTCCCCCTGGTACCTACTCGCCCGCACGATTCTGCTGTTCAAAACGAACAAGATGCGCCCGGCGACACGCGCACTGCGCGAGTTTGCCAACCGCTGCGAGGGCGGCGCGTTCTTTTTGCTGAACCCCATGTATCAGACGCCGTACCTCCCCTGCCGGCCCGAACCGCACGACCCCTGGGACCTTTCGCATCAGGCAGTTTGGGAGGCCGACGGCATCATCTCGGATACTCCCGACTTTGCCCCCTGGGCCAACGCCTGCGAAGACGTATCGCAGCTTGCCCAGGAATTTGCGCGCCGTTACGGCTTTTAACGGCACAATCGCCACGACCATGTCATTCACGTTAGGAACGGCTTCATGAACTTCCGCTCATCTCTCGCCTGCACCTCGAGCGATATCGCCCGCTGGGGGCTGCGCTCCGTCCTTAAGCGCCAGGGCGGCGTACTCCCCGGCCGCATCGCCATGAAGATCGACCCCGAGCTGCTAAGCGACCTCGCGGGTCTTGTCGACCGCAGCGTGGTAATCACCGGCACCAACGGCAAGACCACCACCTCCAACCTCATCGCCGACGCCGTTGCCGCTAGCGGCGCCACCGTGGTATGCAACCGTGCCGGAAACAACATGGAGCCGGGCGTGGTGGGCGCGTTGCTCGAGGCCCGCAGCGGCCTCAAGCGAACCGGCGGCGGCGAGCGCGTGGGCGTCTTTGAGTGCGACGAGCTCTACACGGTGCGCGTCCTGCCCAAGCTCAAGCCGACCTACTTTGTGCTGCTCAACCTGTTCCGCGACCAGCTGGACCGCTACGGCGAGATCGACCACACTCAGGACGTCATCGCCCATGCGCTGGAGCTTTCGCCGGCAACGACGCTCATCTATAACGCCGACGATCCGCTGTGCGCCTCGATCGCCGCACGCGTCCCCAATATGAGCATTGCCTTTGGCATCGACGGTGCCACAGGCACCGAGTCCGATCGCATTAGCGACTCGCGTTTTTGCTCGCAGTGCAACGCGCCGCTGGAGTACGACTATGTACAGTACGGCCAGCTCGGCGCCTATCATTGCCCTTCGTGCGGCTGGAGTCGTCCCGCGCTGGTCCGTCGTGTGACGGGCGTGGAGCTTGGCTGCGACGGCTACGGCTTTGACCTGGTCTTTGGATCTGCGCCCGACGCGGCTGCCGCACACATCGCCACACGCTACAACGGCCTGTACATGGTCTACAACGTTGCCGCTGCATTCTTTGCCGCACATGAGTTAGGCGTGGATACGGCGCACCTGCAGCCCACGCTCGATGCCTACGTCCCCGCCGGCGGACGCATGGGCCGCTGGGATATCGCCGGCCGCACCGTCGAGGCCAACCTGGCTAAGAATCCCGTGGGCTTCGATCGCCAGATTCAGTCCATTAAAACGGCAGGCGGCAGGCTCTGCGCCTTCTTCCTCAACGACAACGACGCCGACGGCCACGATGTCTCGTGGATCTACGACGTCGACTTCGAGCGCATCGCCGATACCCCAGGGCTTGTCGCCTTTGCCGGCGGCACGCGTGCACACGATATGCAGGTACGTCTGAAGTACGCCGGCATCGACTCCGCCATCATCTCGAATATCGAGCAAGCGATCGGCGCCGTGGCGGACGAGGAGGCTGGCGATACTTTCTACGCCGTCGCCAACTACACGGCCTTCCCGCCGCTGGTCAAGGAGCTCAACGAGCTTAAGAGCGCCGATGCAAGCTCGGTCGCCTCCCACGCCGTAACGCGCGCCGATAGTAGCGCTGTCCCCACCGATATTGCGCCGGTCGAGCTTTCGCGCCCGCTGCGCATCGTCTACCTGTATCCCGATGCCCTTAACCTCTACGGCGACGGCGGCAATGTTATCGCGCTCGAGCGCCGTTGCGCCTGGCGTGGCATTCCCGCGCGTGTGGACGAGGTCCGTATGGGCGAAACGCTTGATTTGGCCGATGCCGATATCCTCATGATGGGTGGCGGCTCCGACCGCGACCAGCTAGCCGTGGCACACGAGCTGCTCGCCCAAAAAGACAAGGTCGCGGCCTATGTTGAGGATGGCGGCTCGCTGCTTGCCATCTGTGGCAGCTATCAGCTGCTCGGCCGTTCGTACTATATGGGCGAGGATCGCATCGAGGGTCTGGGGGTCATTGCCGCCGAAACTGTACGCGGCTCTGACCGCCTGATTGGCAACGTGGCCGTCAAAACGGATCTGGCACCTGAGCCCTTTGTGGGGTTCGAGAACCACGGCGGCCGCACCCTGCTCGATGCAGAGGCCACGCCGCTCGGAACGTCTGTCGTCACTGGCACCGGCAACAACGGCGACGACGGCTTTGAGGGCCTCATCTACAAGGGCGTCATCGGCACGTACCTACACGGACCGGCACTGCCCAAGAACCCCGAGCTCGCCGACTGGCTCATCGCCCACGCTCTCGAGCACCGTGGCGATGCACAGACCACCGCCCTGCTGCCGCTCAAACCCCTCGACGACGCTTACGAGCACGCCGCCCACGACGCCGCGATGAAGCTCCTCCCCTAACGCCCCGCCACCACAAAGGGGACAGGCCCCTTTGTGGTGGTTTTGATCTGCCACGTTTGTTTGTCTCGATCTGTAACGTCTAGGCCGTTGAAAGTCGTCTTACTGTTACAGAATGAGATGTTCGTCCCGACGCCTGCCGTCTGTCTCGATCTGTAACAGATAGAGCCGATTTGCCCGCCCAGATGTTACAGATTGAGATATTTGAAAAGCGGAATAGAAGCCTACTCCTTTGTGGTGGTTTTCCAGTTTGCCAACGATATACGCGCCGGCAAAAAAGTCTGCTATACTCTTTCCCGCTGTCCCCATCGTCTAGCGGCCAAGGACGCCACCCTTTCAAGGTGGATATCGCGGGTTCGAATCCCGCTGGGGGCACCATTTAAACTGAGAAGCCCGTTGCCCTTGCGGTGACGGGCTTTTTGCTACCCATACGCCGGGATTCGAACCCGACAGGGTGCGGAGCTGAGGAAACTTCCAGCGCAGCACGCAAGGAGCGGAGCGACGCAGCGGAAGCGGGCGGCGTCAGCCGCACGCGGACATCCCGCTGGGGGCACCAACTTTAAAATGTTCGAACCCGCCGGATGTAAGGTCCGACGGGTTCGTTCTTTTTGCCGTTATAAGACGAAAAGTACTCAACGCCCTTGCGCTAGATAAACAGCTCGCATTCTTTTCGCTCAGAGCAGGCTTTGCTCAACATCTTGGTAGCCGCAGAGAGCATGACGCGATTTACCGCGCGAGCGCCCCGCGGACATACGGCGACACAGCGCATGCAAGAGATACAGGCCTTTTTGTCCACCCACTTGGGATCGTCTTTATCGATAGCGCCAACGGGACACACTGCGGCGCAAGCCCCGCAGGCGGTGCACTCCTTTGTGGCCTTAGGCTCCATACCGGTGCCCCCGGCCTTCTTATAGGGACGATTGCCCGGAATAGCCGGCTCAGAAGCATCTCCCGCAGATATCTTTTGCTGAATCTGATCCGCAAACCCAGCGAGCTGCACCGCGTCCTGTGCATCAGGCCGACCGGCGGCAAACTGGCGAACAATAGAATGCTCGGCGATGGCAGAAACCGCCGCGATCACCCGAAAGCCCGCATCTTTCGCCGCATCCTCAAGCTCGACCAGCGTGTCCTCATACGCGCGGTTTCCGTAAACACAAACCAGAACCGCCTGCGCACCGTTTCCCCGCATCATACCCAAGCGCTCCGCAGCCACAGCCGGGACTCGCCCGCCATACGAGGGCACCGCGATCACGGCTACATCCTCTTTTGTCATCGCAACCGTGCGAAAACCAAGCCCGCTATCGGTCAGATCTACAGCAACGGTTTCCCCTTCCAACGCATTGGCAATGTAGCCAGACGCCCTTTCCGTTCCGCCGGTCGGGCTAAACACGATATCGAATACCCTCATCGGATCATCCTCCCCTTTATGAACAAACGCCCGAAACGTCCGCATGCCAAAACAGGTTACAACTTTTAAAATGCCCCGCGCGAAACGCTCGCTCGGCTGCAAGTTCAAAGCAGGTCAAAGCGGCAAAAAAGAAGGGGCCTCACACAGGCGAGACCCCTTCACACGCAAAATCAAACGTGTCTGTTACACATAGAACAGAATGTCGTCGTAGGTCGGGACCGGCCAGTAGTCAGCGGCCACAATCTCCTCCATGGCATCCACGGCGGCGCGCAGCGTATCCATAGCGGGAACGACCTCATGTGCATACACGTTGGCCTGCTCCTGGCCATCGAGAGCCTCGGCCTTCTGATGCACGGCGTCGAGCGCCTTGATGGAGTCGTTGATGGTGGTGATGCCGTTGCAGAGCTTGTTGAGCGTGTTCTGCTCGCACTGCATGGCGGCCTCGGCACCGGCGGCACGAATAGTCTCAAGGCCCTTAGCGACCTTGGTGGCATAGGCGGTAATGACCGGGCGATAGGTACGACGCGCCTCGCGAACCATCGTGGTGGCCTCGATGTTCATGAGCTTGTTGTACTTCTCGAGCTTGCAATCGTAGCGGCACTGGGCCTCGGCCTTGGTCAGGACACCCGTCTCCTCAAAGAGCGCAATGGCCTTATCGGAAACAAAGGCGGGCAGGGCGTCGGCCGTGGTCTTGTTGTTGGCAAGGCCGCGCTTCTCGGCCTCGACGGGCCACTCGTCGGAGTAGCCATCGCCGGAGAAGAGGATACGCTGGTGGTCGGTCAGGACCTTCTTGCAGTACTCGAGCGCGGCGTCCTGGAACTCATCCTCGGGCGTACCCTCAAGCGCGTCGGCGAAGGACTTGAGCGACTTGGCCACGGCGGCATCGAGCACCAGGTTGGAGTCGGAGACGTTCTGCTCGGAGCCGCAGGCACGGAACTCGAACTTGTTGCCGGTGAAGGCAAACGGGGAGGTGCGGTTGCGGTCGGTGTTGTCCTGCATCAGCTTGGGCAGGGTATCGGCGCCCAGGTCGAGCACGCCGCGCGTGGCATGGACGGAAGCCTTGCCATCGATGATCTTCTCGACGACCTCGGTAAGCTGGTCGCCCAGGAAGATGGACATAATCGCCGGAGGAGCCTCGTTGGCGCCCAGACGATGGTCGTTGCCGGCCGAGGCAACGGAGGCACGCAGGAGCTCCTGATAGTTATCGACGGCCTCGATCACCGCGGTGAGGAAGACGATGAACTGCAAGTTGTCGAGCGGGGTGTCGCCCGGATCGAGCAGATTCTCGGACTCGGTGCCAAGCGACCAGTTGTTGTGCTTGCCCGAACCATTGATGCCCTCAAAGGGCTTCTCGTGCAGCAGGCAGACCAAGTCGTGGCGGGAGGCGATGAGCTTCATCTTCTCCATCATGACCAGATTCTGGTCGATAGCCTCGTTGACCTCGCCATAGACCGGGGCGAGCTCATGCTGGCAGGGAGCAACCTCGTTGTGCTTGGTCTTGGCGGGAATGCCAAGCGCCCACAGTTCATCGTCCAGATCCTTCATATAGGCCGAGACGGTGGGGCGGATAGCGCCAAAGTAGTGCTCCTCGAGCTCCTGGCCCTTGCAGGGAGCAGCACCAAAGAGGGTGCGGCCGGTGATGACCAGGTCCTTGCGCTTGCGATAGGCGTCCTTCTTGATCAGGAAGTACTCCTGCTCGTCGCCCACGGAAGGAACGACCTT
This sequence comes from Collinsella sp., assembly GCA_048519165.1. Taxonomy (GTDB): domain Bacteria; phylum Actinomycetota; class Coriobacteriia; order Coriobacteriales; family Coriobacteriaceae; genus Collinsella. Next base: position 12,212 of record DBFZVF010000133.1, on the reverse strand, counting down.
CTTGGGGGTCTTGCCAAACAGCGCCAAAACGCGCTTAGACTCACGCGAGAGCGCGGTCATGGAACGCAGCAGCGGGGTCTTCTTGTCCAGGGCCTCGCCCGTGTAGGAGCAGAAAGCCGTGGGGATGCACAGGACATCGTCCTTGATAAAGGCGGGGCTAGTGGGATCCCAAGCGGTGTAGCCACGGGCCTCGAAGGTAGCGCGCAGGCCGCCGTTGGGGAAGCTGGAGGCGTCCGGCTCGCCCTGGATGAGGTTCTTGCCCGTAAACTTGGTAATAGCGGTGCCGTCGTGGTTGGGCTCCAGGAAGCTGTCGTGCTTCTCGGAAGTAATGCCCGAAAGCGGCTGGAACCAGTGTGCGTAGTGCGTCGCACCCTTGGAGATGGCCCAGACCTTCATGGCGTGGGCAACGGCGTTGGCCACATCCAGGTCGAGTGGCTCACCGCCCTCGAGGGTTGCAGCAAGGCGCTTCCAAATGTCCTTGGGGAGGTAGTCCTTCATGACTTCCTCAGAGAACACCATGGTCCCGAAGCGGTCAGTAAGATCGGCCATACGGAACTCCCTTCGTATCGGCACCGCGTGAGAAGCGGTGTTGATTACTAACGAACGAGTCATAGCTTAGACTCGCCGTGTTTCCGCGACATTACCGTTATGTTGCTGTCGCGAAACCAATCATTGAGGTTACCCTATCGAGGCGGCGTTGCCACCCTCAACAGCCAATCAACTGCATAAATTGCAGACCTCTCCCCATGGTTTAAGGGTAGTCAATGTAGAATGGGGCTTTATTAACTGGTATTTCGCATCAGATACCATTCAATATAGCCCCATCCTACATTGACCGCCCTGTTATAGGAAATGCCGATAGCGAAGCATTTTCGATTGGTATCACCAAATCGCGAGAGAAATTCCGTCTTGGCGCAGTGGTGCTGTAGAATCCTTGCAACAAAACATCGCACCTAGGCATCTAAAGGAGCACGATATGCGCGTCGACGAGGTTTTTAAGCAGGCAGCATCCCAGGACACCGCGCCCGTTTCGTTTGAGATGTTCCCGCCCAAGGGCGAGCTGACCCTCGATACGGCTCGCAAAGTGGCAGGCAATCTGTGCAAGCTTTCGCCGAGCTTTGTCTCGGTCACCTGTTCGGCCGGCGGCTCGGGTAACGGTGCCACCACCGCCCCCATCGCGCATATGATTACGAGCGAATTCGATACGCCCTCGGTAGCGCACCTCACCTGCGTGGGCCGCACGCATGCCGATATCGCCGCCAAGATTGACGAGTATCGCTCGGCCGGTGTGGAAAACGTGCTAGCCCTGCGCGGCGATCTTCCCGCCGGCGCAACCGAGGACGACAAGCCCGCCTCGGACTACGCCTACGCCCGCGACCTCATCCCGGAGCTCGTCGATGCCGGCTTTTGCGTGGGCGCCGCAGCCTACCCCGAGGGCCACATTGCCTGTGAGGATCTCAACCTCTCGGTCGAATACCTCAAGCAAAAACAGGACGCCGGCGCGAGCTTCTTTGTGACGCAGCTCTTTTTTGACAACGAGTGCTTCTACCGCTTTCGCGAGCTTGCCGACAAGGCCGGTATCACCGTGCCCATTACCGCGGGCATCATGCCGTTTATGGGCAAGTCACAGATCAGCCGCATGGTCTTTATGTGCGGCGCGTCGCTGCCCTCCCCCGTCATCAAGATTCTCGCCAAGTACGAGAACGACCCCGAGAGCCTGCAGGCAGCCGGTGTAGATTATGCCGCCCGTCAGCTTTGCGACCTCAAGGAGCACGGCGCCGACGGCCTGCACCTGTACACTATGAATCGTCCTGCGATCGCCGCAACCATTATGGAGCGCCTGGGGTAATGGAAAAACCGCACATCGATACAGCTTTTGGTGAAGTGCCGGCCGACCTTGCGTCGCCGGCGCTCTACCGTATCGATGCTGCCCATCGCCCCCGAGTCGACCGTGCCGAAATGCTGCGCTACCTGGGCTACGGCGGTCAGCAGATTGAGCCCGAGCTGTCGCAGCGTATTGAGCTTGTCGTTGAGCGTTTGGAACTGGACATTGAGCCCCGTGGCGTGCGACGCGTGTTTGCCGTCGATGCCACGGGCGTCGACGAGCAGGGCGAGCCTTGCATCCGCCTGGTCGGCACCAACGTTGAGCTGCGCGGCCGCGATATCTATCGCCACCTCAAAGACGCCCGCTTTGCCGCACTCATGGCATGCACCCTCGGCATGGACGCCGAGCGTCGCCTGCGCACCACGGGAGCCCAGCAACCCCTAGAGGGAGCCGTGCTCGACGCTGCATGCTCTGCCTATGTAGAAGCCGCCGTCGAGCAGATGGACCAGCAGGTCAAGGCTGTGGCCGCCGCACACGGACTCGCCGGTAACTGGCGCTTCAGCCCCGGCTACGGCGACTGCCCGCTTACGGCCCAGCACTCAATCGTGGCTGCGCTCAACGCCACGCGGCTCATCGGGCTTACCGTCACACCTACCAGCCTGCTCATGCCCACCAAGAGTGTGACCGCAGTGATCGGTCTGTTTGACGGCGAGGTCCACGACGCCCAGAGCCGCCCCACCTGCAATATCTGCCGCATGCGCGAGCACTGCCGCTTCCGCGCCGCCCACACCACCTGCTATTCCAGCCATTAGGAGCCCTCGATGTTTACTCCGCTTATCACCCATGATTCCGACGGTACCGCGCTGGCAGCGCCCGTCAATACTGCGCGTTGTAACGGCGCCACGTACAAGACGCGCACGATCGGCGACCTTCGCATTAAGGACGATCGCCTGCGCGCCGCCATCGAGGGCACGGGACACCTCCTGTTCGACGGCGGCATGGGCACCATGCTGCAGGCGGCCGGCATGAAGGCCGGCGCCCTGCCCGAGCTGCTCAACTTTGAGGAGCCCCAGGTTATCACTGATATTCAGCGTCAGTACGTCGAGGCTGGCTGCGACGTAATCACCGCCAACACCTTTGGCGCCAACGCCCACAAGCTCGACGGCGCCGCCACCGTGGCAGATGTCTTTGCCGCCGCCGTCGCCTGCGCCCGCGCGGCCGGCGCCCACTATGTCGCCGGCGATATCGGCCCCATCGGCGCACTGCTTCGCCCCTTGGGCACCCTGAGCTTCGACGAGGCCTATGACCTCTTTGCCGAGGAAGTGCGCGCCGGCGTCGACGCGGGCGTGGACCTCTTTATTATCGAGACCATGACCGACCTTGCCGAGATCAAGGCTGCCGTCCTCGCCTGCCGCGAGAACTCCGACCTGCCCGTCTTTGCCACCATGACCTTTGAGGAAGACGGTCGCACGTTCCTGGGTACGAGTCCCGAGGTGGCCGCCGTCACGCTCGACGCCATCGGCGCCGACGTTTTAGGCATCAACTGCAGCCAGGGACCGGCCGAGCTCCGAGGGCTCGCCGCACGCATGCTCACCGTTACCGACAAGCCCGTTATGGTGCAGGCCAATGCGGGACTGCCCCGCGTGGACGATGACGGCAATACCGTCTTTGACATCCAGGCACCCGAATACGCCGAGGCCGTCGCCGGCATGATTGAGGACGGCGTGAGCGTCGTGGGTGGCTGCTGTGGCACCACGCCCACGCACATGGCGGCACTTCGCACCCTCATCAACAACCACACGCCCAGCCCGCGCCGCCGCAAGCCCAGCATGTCGGTCACGAGCGCGCAGACGGTCGTAGACCTTCCCTGCAACGGCCACAAAATCGCTGTCATCGGCGAGCGCATCAATCCCACCGGCAAAAAGCGCCTGCAGCAGGCCCTGCGCGACGGCGACCTGGACTACGTCGTGAGCCAGGGCATCAGCCAGCAGGAACAGGGCGCCGACATCCTGGACGTCAACGTGGGCCTGCCCGAAATCGACGAGGTCAAGATCATCCAACAGGCAACCGAGCAGCTCCAGGGCTCCACCTTGCTGCCGTTGCAGATCGACTCCACCGATCCCGCAGCCGTCGAGGCCGCCGTTCGCCGCTACGCCGGCAAGCCCATCATCAACTCGGTCAATGGCAAGCAGCAGATCATGGATGAGATCTTTCCGCTGGTCGCCCACTACGGCACCAACGTCGTCGGCCTCACGCTCGACGAAGGCGGCATCCCCGATACCGCCGAGGCTCGCTTCGCCATCGCCGAGCGCATCGTAGCCGAGGCTGCGCGCTACGGCATCGGACCGGACCGCATCCTCATCGACTGTCTGGTCATGACCGCCTCGACCAATCAACGCCAGGCCGAACAGATCCTGCGTGCTATGTCCCTGTGCAAGGAGCGCCTGGGCGTCAAATGCGCGCTCGGCGTGTCGAACATCAGCTTTGGTCTGCCCGCCCGCCCGCTGCTGGGCTCGGTCTTTTTGGCTGCCGCCTTCGGCGCAGGCCTGGACGCCCCCATCATGAACCCGGGCTCCAAGCGCTTTATGGATACCGTCTACAGCTATCGCGTCCTGAGCGTTGAGGACGAGGGCTCGACCGGATACATCGAACGCTACGCCGGCTGGACCGATCCGTACAAGATCGCCGCGAACCCGGCGGCGGCTCAGGCAGTATCGACCGACACCGCGCCCGCTGCTGGCACCGCCGGCACTGACAGCAACGACGACCCGATTCGTCGCATGGTCGTCTCGGGCCGCAAAGGCGAGATCGCGGCCGAGACCGAGCGTCTGCTGGCAGATCACGACGCCATGGACCTCATCAACAATCACTTTATCCCCGCCCTTGACGAGGTTGGCGTCCTCTTTGACCAGGGAAAGTTCTTCTTGCCGCAGCTCATGGCCTCGGCCGAGGCCGCGCGCGTGGGTTTTGACACCATCAAGCGCCTGATGCCCGCCGGCGAGATTGCCGACAAGGGCAAAATCTGCGTGGCCACCGTCAAGGGCGACATCCACGACATCGGTAAGAACATCGTCAAGATGTTGCTCGATAACTACGGCTACACCGTCTTTGATCTGGGTCGCGACGTCGACCCGCAGGAGGTGCTCAAGACCGTCAAGGAACGCGACATTAAGCTCGTCGGCCTCTCGGCACTTATGACTACCACGGTCGTCGCCATGGAGGAGACCATCAAGCTGCTTCATGCCGAGGTGCCAGGCGTCAAGATCATCGTAGGCGGTGCCGTGCTCACCCCCGAATACGCCAAGCAGATCGGCGCTGACTACTACGCCAAGGACGCCGCCGAGAGCGCGCGCATCGCCGAAGAGGTCTTTGGACAGTAACACAACGGAAACAACCGAGCACCAAAACGTGCCGCACGCGCCACGAGACGCGTGCGGCACGTTAGAATAGACAAGACTATGCTCGTTTTGGCAGATAGGAGTGCAAGGATGGCGATCACGCCCGCAGAAATCGCGGAAACCCGCGGCATGGTTGAGGAGCAGAACCTCGACATCAGGACCATCACCATGGGTGTTTCGCTCATGGGTTGCGGTGACGAGAACCTCGACCGCATGTGCACGAAGATCTACGACCACGTGACGCACACGGCTGAGCACCTGGTCGAGACCGCCGAGAACCTCGAGCGCGAGTACGGTATCCCCATCGTCAACAAGCGCGTTTCCGTCACCCCGGTGGCACAGATCGCCGCGTGCTGCAAGGATGAGGACCTCACCCCCATCGCGCATGCCCTCGACCGCGCGGCCGAGACGCTCGGCATCGATTACCTGGGCGGTTTCTCCGCACTCGTCCAGAAGGGCATCGGCGACGCCGACCGCCGCGTCATCCAGTCCATCCCCCAGGCGCTTGCCACCACCAGTCGCGTCTGCTCCAGCGTCAACGTCGCCAGCCTGCGTGCCGGCATCAACATGGACGCCGTGCTCATGGCGGCTCAGACCATCATCGATGCCGCCAAGCTTACGGCAGACGAGGATTCCGTTGGCGCCTCCAAGTTTGTCTGCTTTGCCAACATGGTCGAGGACTCCCCGTTTATGGCGGGCGCCGTCCACGGCGGTGGCGAGGCCGACGCCGTCATCAACGTAGGCGTCTCGGGCCCCGGCGTTATGGCGGCAGCCCTGGAGACGCTGCCCGATTCCGCATCGATGATGGAAGTCGCCGAGAAGATTAAGCAGACCGCCTTTAAGATCACCCGTGCCGGCGAGCTCATGAGCCGCGAGGCCGCCCATCGCCTGGGTGTCGAGAAGGGCATTGTCGACCTGTCGCTGGCTCCCACGCCCGCCATCGGCGACTCCGTCGCGCGTATCCTCGAGATCATCGGCGTGGGCACCTGCGGTGGCCCCGGCACGACCTGCGCGCTCGCCATGCTCAACGATGCCGTCAAGAAGGGCGGCGTCATGGCCAGCTCCAGCGTGGGCGGTCTCTCGGGCGCCTTTATCCCCGTGTCCGAGGACGCCGGCATGATTGCTGCCGTCGAGGCCGGCGCACTTTCGCTCGAGAAGCTCGAGGCCATGACCTGCGTGTGCTCCGTTGGCCTGGACATGATCGCCATCCCCGGCGACACCCCAGTCGAGACCATCGCCGGCATCATCGCCGACGAGATGGCCATCGGCGTCATCAACAACAAGACCACGGCCGTGCGCGTGATTCCCGCTATCGGCAAGGGCGTGGGCGACTGCGTTGAGTACGGCGGTCTGTTCGGCCGTGCGCCCATCATGCCGGTGAACCCCAACGCCGGCACCGTGCTCGCCCACCGTGGCGGACGCTTCCCGGCGCCGCTGAACTCGCTCAAGAACTAGCTGAGGGGGACTGGCGAGGAGCCCCGGGGAGGGCAAATATATAAGGTCGCCTGCTCGGACAGTCCTGACTCGCACGGAGAGCACATTAAGTGCTCTCCGGCTCGTGCGGAACTCGCGATCGACCTTATATATTTGCCCTCCCCGGGGCTCCCGCACAACGGGACCTCAGTTGGGTTCTATCCCTTTGGCAGTCGCTTCGCTTCTGCCCTACTTTGCTGGTATGGCGGTTTAGCGTTGGATCGGTTCTTTCTGATATATGCTGGTTGCGGCTCTTCTTTTGGGAGGAGTCGCTTTTTTGTTGTGAGGGAGATGGCCCGTGGCTGATGATTTGATTCGTTCTGAGCTGCTTTCTGCGGATTGGAATGGCGAATGGATGCGTCTGCAGGCCGCTCGACATCGGACTGATGATTCTTTTGAGTGGGATAAAAGGGCTCGGCATTTTCGGCCGCTTGAGACTGCTCCGTATGCCCGGGATTTTATAAAGCTGTTGGCGTTAAAGCCTGGTGAGTCGGTGCTTGATATGGGATGTGGGGCTGGGTCGATTGCTATTCCGCTTGCGCAAGACGGGCATCCTGTGATTGCCGCTGATTTTTCTCCTGCCATGTTAGGCACCCTTGATGCTGGCATTGAGTACTATGGGCTCGAGGATCTTATTACGCCGCTTGAGCTTGCTTGGGATGATGATTGGGATTTGGTTGGGCCGGTTGCCAAGGCTGTTGACGTTTCCTTTGCGAGTCGCTCGGTTACTACGAACGACCTGAAGGGGGCACTTGCCAAGCTTGATCGTACGGCTCGTCGGCGTTGTGCCGTCACAATGGTCGCCAACTCCAGCCCGCGCTATGACCTGCACCTGATGAACGCCATCGGCGCCTCGGTTACCCGCAGCAACGGATTTGTATATGCCTTTAACATCCTTATTCAGATGGGGGCGCTGCCGCAGGTCACGTATTTTGAATCGCCCCGTCGCGACACCTTCGATAGTCTCGAGGCGGGCGTGGCGGACTTTTCTCGCATGCTCGAGCATGGCAACGAGGACAAGATCGACCGCCTGCGCGACTATATCGCCCACCACATGATCGAGAACCCCCATGCCGGCGAGCCGGGATCCAAGGGCGTACCGCAGGGACGTTACATGCTCGACCACATCCGCAAAGTCCGATGGGCGTTTATCGCCTGGGAGCCGGTCTCTGCGCTCCGCCCGTAGCCCATCTATAGCTTGCATCGTCCACCCGCCCGGCATCCGCATTCTTTGCGAACTGGGCAAACGCGCTCCACACCACGCCGTTCCTGCGCTATCGTGGGACAGCTCACGTAGATTAAGGCCCCATTGCGGGGCGCCCCATACATAGAAAGCGAGAACCCATGGCACTGACAGGAGCCCAGGTCAAGCAGCTTCGCAGCATGGCCCATCACCTCAACCCCGCCATCATCATCGGTAAGTCCGATGTCAACGAGGGCACCGTCGAGCAGACGGTTGCCTACCTGGAGAAGCACGAGCTCGTTAAGTGCTCCGTGCTGGACGCCTCCAGCCTTTCTGCCCGCGAGGCCGCCGAGGAGCTCGCCGAGCGCTGCCACGCCGACGTCGTTCAGGTTATCGGCCGCAAGTTCTCGCTGTATCGCGAGTCCTCGCGCAAGGATATCGAGAAGATCAAGCTCGTCTAAAACCGACTGGTCATACCGAGCAAGTCTGCGGGCGTCCGATTGATTCGGACGCCCGTTTTTTATCGCTCTACAAGCACGCGCTTGAGCCTGCCTTCGACCAGGCGCTCATACAGGCGCCTTGTCTCGGGCTCGGGCACGCCTTGAACCTGCTCTCGCAGGTGGTGCATGTGGCCGCTGTATAGCTCGACAACATCGCGGCGTCGTCCCGCCGCACCGTAAACGCGCATGGCACAGCGAACCATGTCCTCGCGCGCCGTCTCTTGGCGAAGCCCCGATTCAACGAGCCAAATTGCCGATTGCAGGTCATTTTCCTCGAGAGCGGCATTCGCTCCCCTAATCATGCAGTCGATGTACTTGGATTGCATAATGTGGCGCATGCGCGTAAAAAACGTGGGGTTGCAACCGGTGGGAACATACAGCGGCCCCGCGTAGAGCTGCTCAACCTTAAGACAAAGCTCAACCAGGTGAGGCCCTCTCGCACCCATACGATTTCCCAGAATCTCGCGGCTCAGCTGATCAAAGAGTCTTACATCGGTCTTAACGTAGTCGCCGTTGAGCCCTATGCACTCGTTTTGGATGAGCACGCACGACTTGCCATCCGGCGTTGGACCCAAAGCCGAGCGCAAGCGCGATACCGTCGAATACAGGTTGTTGCGCGCGGCGTTAAACTCGGCATGGGGCCACAACTCCATGGCGATTGTCTCGCGGTCGACCATGGCGTCCATACCCAACGCAAGGCGTTCGGCAAGTGTTGCCGCCTTTTTGCGGCGCCACATCTTATCCGTGATGGGAAAACCGTCGCGCTCGGCGCGAAATGCGCCAAACATGCGCATCTCAATATGGCCGATGGTATCGACAGCCTCAACCTCGCCCGCCTGGAACAGGTGCTCACTTTCGCCCTCAAAGTCATCGCGTAGTGAATACCGCGACAGTTCGCGCACCGGAAGCTTCTTGCGAATCCTAACGGCAGGCTCGCCCAGACAATGCATCGCAAGACGCGCGAACAGCCGATACGATGGATCTAAAATCCCCGAGCGATTCATAGACATCCAAGCGGCAAGATCGCTATCGCGGCCCGCAGCGGCCAAATGCAGTGCCACGATCCAGGCTTCTGAGCCGCCGACCTGTGTCTTGCTAATATCGAGCAGCTCTGCCTCTTCGCGAACCGATACCAGCGACGTATTGCGCAGATACGCCACGCGCTCCAGCAGCAAAGCGTTTTCGCGCACGTACGCAATCGATTCGTCGGCGAGCTTGAGCACCTGGACCGCGCGGAACTTTGCGTTGACCGGCCGCCCCTCCGCCAGCGATTGCCAGCCCTCCAGCAATAGCCCAAACAGCTGAATTTGATTGTCACGAACACGCACCGCAAAGCGATCGAGCTCGCCAAATGCCACATCGTCGGTCACGGGCAAGCCCGCGAGCAGGCGCCGCGCTGCCAATACCATACGCAGCCAAATGGATGGCGCCTTAAGCCCGCGGATATCGAGCGCATCGAGTATCTGCGCCATCTTGTCATCGCGCTCGTCGGGTTTTGCAAACGAGCCGTCGAACAGCTCCACCAGCATATGGTCGGCCTGTATGAGAATCCCCGCGATGTCGAGCTCGCAATCGTAGACTTTGCACACCTTGAACTTCGCGAGAACATCACCGTCTTCCGCTCGCTCGGTTAGATGGCGCTTGACCTCGATATGCGCGGACAGCATGTCGAGTACCTCGCAGGATGTCTGTTCTTGCAAAACAGGGTTGGCGGGAAGCCCCAGGTCATTGTCGCCGTAAAAGGCGATAGTGAGCGCCTGGGCTATTTTCCAGGTAGTGGGGTCGACCTCGCGGGCCGCCTGGTCACCCGCACGTTCGATAACGGACGCCATATACCTTGCTAGCTTTGTATTGCACACGCTGACAGCCGCCAGATACACGCCGAGTGCCTCGGCGGGTGCCGGCTCTTGCTCCTGCTTTTCTGCATTGATCATCGCCGACGCCGCACGGCAAATGTCCCCTCCATGCCCGGTCAGGGCAAGATCGGCCCCATACTGCCCGGCTAGCTCCAACACCACACGACGGTCCAAGAACGCATCAGCCAGGTCCATGGCTAAATCGCATCGGCCTGCCTTAATCAAAATGCGAGCAGCCCGCGATACTAGTTCGGGACGGATCTCGGCAACAAGCTTTCGCAACCTCAGGCGCGCATTGTCCTTGGCGCCCAAACACCTAAAGGTGCGATCAGACGGATCCACGCCAAAAATCGGATAATCGCGCACAAAGATGGACTGGTCGATCATCGAAAGCCTCACGCCGCACGCCTCTAGCTCCGCAATGCTACCCTCGCCCATCAGTACCATCAAACAGGCAACGGTAAACAACAGGTTGTTCTCGAGCGATGCGAGATCGGCCAGCGCCGCACCGTACACGTTGACGATTTCGTTCTCGAGCAAGCCGGCAACATCGCCCTGTCCATACATTCCCGTCTGCAGGGCCGATACCAGCTCTGGCACACCCTGTGTGAGCCGATAAAAATCGAGCGATGTGCTGATCGAGAACGCCGTGGCCCATGACGAATACTCATAGGCGTGCACCTTGAGCATCTGCGCATTGACTTTTACAGAATCGCCCAGCCCGTGGATAAGCAATCGGTTTGAGGGGCGGCAGGCAATAAAGACCCCCGTCCCCGTAGCACGTAAGCTGCGGATTCGATCGATGAGGTCCTCGGTTTCGTGCTGCTCGAGATTGGGCACGTTGTCGATCGCAACGAGCGAATGAGGTTTGTCCTTAAGCTCATCGGCGACAACCTCGAGCTGCATAAATAGCTCGCGTCCAATCGCGCGGTCGGCCTCGATAATCCGAACCGGCCCTCGCGTGGGATCCGATTTAACCTCCTGCACGTATTGCAGCAGCACCGACGTCTTACCAAACCCGTCGGGCGCGTAGAGCAAAACAATTCCCGCCTTGCGCCCTTTAACGATGAGCTCGTTCATCAAGCGATCGCGCCGCACCATATAGCCGCCGCCCGTCGGCACCAACTCGAGGTCGTCCGTATTGCCCAGATCGTTTTCCATGCCTGCTCCTCAACTCGACCATATGGACACCGTAACTGCAGGACCATATGAGCCACCCCGTGAATAGCGCGACATAGAGTTTTTTGGTTGTCTGCCGGTACGTGTTTGGCAAGTTTTTGTACAGCGAGGCCCGATGGTAACTTATCCCCCGACCAATAGGTCTTTGCGCAGGTCAATGCGCTTGCCAGCATGTCCCATCCCATTTGCAGTGTAGCGCAGTCGGCTGTTTTTATTTGAGTTGCGCAACTCGCCTACTCCTCACTACCGCCTGCGACTCTATGGTGGTAAATGTGCATGGAATCTGCTATGGAATGAATCGAATGATTTAGAACCCTCCAGTCAAGCATGCGGCAAGGTTTCCGTCATGCATGTGCCACGGTCTATGTCCACTAAAAAGGCCCCCGCAAAGCGAGGGCCTTTTGGAAAGCTATGCAAGATCGCTTGGTCGCGTTACTCGCAGAGCGAAAGAGCGGCCTCGTCAGCAACGACGACGCAGTTGGTGTGCAGCTGCAGGATCGAAGCCGGGCACTTGGGCGTAACCGGGCCATAGCACATGTCATGCACGGCCTGGGCCTTGGCCTCGCCGTTGGCAACGACCAGGATCATGCGGGCATACATGATGGTCTGGGTGCCCATGGTGTAAGCCTGACGGGGCACATCATCGATGCTGTCGAACAGGCGGCTGTTGGCCTGAATGGTGCTCTCGGTCAGGTCGACGCAGTGCGTACCCTTGGAGAAATGGTCATCGGGCTCGTTGAAGCCGATGTGGCCGTTATTACCGATACCGAGCAGCTGCAGATCCGGGTAACCGGCGGC
>DBFZVF010000132.1:0-32242 GCA_048519165.1 Collinsella sp. | reverse complement strand
CATGAACTCACGGTTGTGCAGCGCCTCGCGAATGGCAAAGGTGAAGTCGGAGCGCAGCTTGAGGTTGGCCATCATCTCGGGACGACGAAGGTCCAGATAGCGATAGCGCAGGCGGGTGTCCTCGCTGGTCTCGATGCCGTCCTCGATCTGGAACGGCGGGGTGACGGACGTGTTGAGCACCTCGGCGTGGTCGGTCAGGACCTCGATCTCGCCGGTCGCGAGCTTAGTGTTGGTGGTCTCCTCGCCACGGGCGCGCACGACGCCGTGGATCTTGATGGGCCACTCGGGACGCATGGTCTCGGCGATCTTAAAGGCATCGCCGTCGGAGTGCTCGGGGTCGAAGGTGAGCTGCGTGATGCCCTCGCGGTCGCGAAGGTCGCAGAAGATGAGGCCGCCGTGGTCGCGGCGACGGCTCACCCAACCGGTGAGGGTGACCTCTTCGCCCACGTTCTCGAAGCGAAGCTCGCCGCAGGTACGGGTGTGCATGGAATGCTCATCGATGGGACGGGTCTGGCTCATACCAGTGATCCTCCTTTATGGATCTGTGCCGCCCCGTGTCGTTCCGGGCGGCGTCGTACAGATTTGCCCAGCCTGCGTAAACCGCGCAGCCAGACACGGCGTTCTATCTTATCGCACCCGCGTCGATGTGCCGCGAAAAAGTAACTCTTGCCCAAAGACTTGACGGAGACGAAACAATTGACGCGGCCTGGCCGTCGCCAAGGCGCGCCGCGTGCGACAATGTGCCCCAATACAACTGCACTCGGAAAGGCCCGTCATGACCGCACGCCTCATCGTTATGGATATCGACTCCACGCTCATCAACCAGGAAGTCATCGACCTGTTGGGCGAGGAGGCCGGCGTGGGCGAGCAAGTTGCACAGATCACCGAACGCGCCATGCGCGGCGAGCTTGACTTTAAGCAGGCGCTCGAGGAGCGCGTGGGGCTGCTTGCCGGCTTGGATGAGAGCGTGTTCGAACGCACCTTTGCGCGCGTGACGTTTACCCCCGGCGCGTTGGAGCTTGTGCGATCGGCGCACAGCAAGGGCTGGAAGGTCGGCGTGGTAAGCGGTGGCTTCCACGAGGTCGCCGACAAAATCGTGACCGCCGCGGGCATCGATTTTTGCCTGGCCAACCGCCTGGAAGTCGTGGACGGCAAGCTCACCGGTAAGTTGGCTGCCGGCATTGTGACCAAGGAGTCCAAGCTCATCCAGCTGCTGGACTGGGCAGTTGAGTGCGGCGTCGATATGGCCCATACCGTCGCGATCGGCGACGGCGCCAACGACATCCCCATGATTCAGGCCGCGGGCACGGGCATCGCGTTTTGCGCCAAGCCCAAGACGCGCGAAGCTGCCCCGTTTGCCATCGACGAGCGCAACCTGATGCTCGCCATGGACATCATCCTGCGTGACTAGTCAATCTGTCTAACAATAGAATCAGTCTGTCCTATAGTTTCCGAACAATTTTGTCTTAGTGTTCGGAAACTACCTTTCTCGTGCTAGACTTTGCGCCGTCGAAGGGAACATATATGGATAAGCGAGATCTTGAGCAATTGCTGAGCGATGTTGCCGACGGAGCAGTCGCCCCGGCTGTCGCCCTTACGCGCATCCAGACGGCGCCAACCGCCGACCTGGGTTTTGCACAGCTCGATCTTTCGCGCGGGGTGCGCCAGGGAGCCGGCGAGGTTATCTACGGCGCCGGTAAAACCGCCGAGCAGATTGCCGCCATTATCGAAGCGCTTCTCGATGCAGGCCAGGGACACGTCCTGGTCACGCGGCTCGATGCCGATAAGGCTGCGCGCACCGCTGAGCTTCTTGCCGACGACATCGACCTTGGATATATCCCGAACGCACAGCTCGCCCTCGTGGGCGGCAAGCCCTCCCCTACTGGCAACGGACGCATCGTCGTCGCCTGCGCCGGCACGAGCGACCTGCCCGTCGCCGAAGAGGCCGCACTGACGGCCGAGTTCTACGGCAACGAAGTCGATCGTCTTTACGACGTGGGCGTCGCCGGCCTGCACCGCCTGCTCGCTCATGCCGAGGAACTTGCCCAGGCACAGGTGGTCATCGCCATCGCCGGCATGGAAGGCGCCCTGGCGAGCGTCATCGGCGGCCTGGTGAGCTGTCCGGTCATCGCCGTTCCCACGAGCGTGGGCTACGGTGCAAGCTTTGGCGGCGTGGCAGCACTGCTCGCCATGCTCAATTCCTGCGCCAGCGGCGTCTCGGTCGTCAATATCGACAACGGCTTTGGTGCCGCCTACCAGGCAAGTCTTATCAATCATCTGAGCGCCGGCACGTCCTACGCCCATTAAGGAGCATTCCATGTCCAACCATCAGCACACGCTTATCATCGACGGAACCTCAGGCATCAGCGGCGATATGACCGTCGCGGCCCTGCTCGACCTGGGCGCCAGCGAGGAGCACCTGCGCGAACAGCTCGCCACGCTGCCGGTCGACGGCTTTGAGATTGCCGTCACGCGTGCAAACAAGCATGGCATCGACGCCTGCGATTTCGACGTCCAGCTTGCAGAGGAGCTCGAGAACCACGATCACGATATGGTCTGGCTCTACGGCAACGAAGCAGCTGCCGAGCACACGCACGAGCATGAGCACCACCATCATGACCATGGCGAGCACGAACACGAGCACTGCCACGAGCATGACCATGAGGCCCACGGTCATGGCCACGAGGGTCACCATCACGCCCACCACCATCACCACCGTTCTTTGGCGGATGTCACTGCCATCATCGATGGCTCACGGCTAAGCGATGGTGCCAAGCGTCGTGCCCTCGCCATTTTTTCCGTACTCGCTGATGCCGAGGCAAAGGCTCACGGCAAAACGCCCGACACCGTCCTGTTTCACGAGGTGGGCGCCGTCGACTCCATCGTCGACGTCTGCTCTGTCGCCATCTGCCTCGACGATCTGGGTATTGAGGAAATTGTGGTCGAGTCGCTCTCCGAGGGCCACGGAACCATCCGTTGCGCCCACGGCCTCATGCCCATTCCCGTCCCCGCTGTCGTCAACCTGTGTCAGGCGGGCAATATCGCCCTCACGCCTGCACCGGTCGCCGGCGAGCTCGTGACGCCGACGGGCGCCGCCATCGTCACCGCGCTGCGTACGTCCGACCAGCTGCCCTCACGCTACCGCATCGAAGCCGTCGGCTACGGCGCCGGCAAGCGTCCCTACGAGGGTTGCTCCGGTACGCTCCGCTGCCTGCTCGTTCACGCGGACGCATAGCCATGGATGCCCGCAAAACCAAAAGCCGCGCCGCCATCGTCGCAGCATTTTCCGAGCTCCTTCGCGAGGAGGACTACGGCAAGATCACCGTCGGCGACATCATCGCGCGTGCTCATGTAGGCCGCGCGACATTCTACGGCCTCTTCAAGAGCAAAGATGACCTACTGTCCGAACTCGTGAGCGACATCTGCACCCACGCCCTCGACGACGATGGCACACCGCTCGATGATCCGCTCGTACAAGTCGAGCATATCCTCAACAACCTCTGGGAACGTCGCCAAGGCGTCCGAGCGCTGGTAGCTGGCGCCGGCTCACGCGTCTTCGCCGACTGTCTCCGCAAGACCATCATGTCGCGCGCAGCCGAAACCGTCCCCGTCGACCCCGCAGGCCCCGCCGGCACCATGGACCGCAGTTTCCTACTACACCACATAGCCTCAAGCTTCGTAGCAACCGTCCAATGGTGGGCCTGGCACAACTTCCAAGCAGATAAGGCCGATGTGGCAAAAGATTACCTATCAGCCATAAAACCCCTCTTCAACTAAGTAAGTAAGCCTCTCATCCCAAAGCACCGCCCCACCCCAAGGCGCCACGCATCCCAAAGTGTCACTCGCACCTCAAAGCGCCTAACAACAAAGTGCCCACCACATCCAAATTCAGATATATATGTTGGTTGCTTGTTCGAACGCAACTGGCTTCCCGCAGGGTCCGGCATAGGTTAACTTTCCGCCGCACTCCGCAGGACGCAAGAAGCTCCCGCCGCACGAAGTGCGCAGCGGGAGCTTCTTGCATGTCCGAGGACGCGGCGGAAAGTTAACCTATGCCGGACCCGGGCGTTATATCAATTGTCTTGGACTAGAACATGCCCAAGAAACCGTGCACAAACAGCGCGGCCAGAGCGGCACCGATAAACGGTGCGATGCCAGGAACGAGCAGGCCGTACTTCCAGTTGTTGTCGGCCTTATTCTTAATCGGCAGCACCTGATAGGCCATACGAGGACCAAGGTCACGAGCCTGGTTCATGGCGAAGCCGGTGATGCCGCCCATGCCCATGCCAACAGCCCAAACGATCAGGCCAACGCAGATGGCGAGCATCAGGACGTTCTCGCCAGCGCGGCTAGCAGCAGCAAGGATGGCGCTGATGAACACAAAGGTGCAGATAGCCTCGCAGAAGAAGTTACGGGCATAGTTCGTACCCTCGGTGGTGGGGTTGGTCGAGAAAATGTTGCGCTGGGCAATGGGGTCGACGACGCCCTCGGAAGCCTTGAACTCATCGGCATACATAAGCCAAGCGATTACAGCGCCCACAAAGCCGCCGAGCATATCGGCAATCATGAAGGGGATGCAGCTGCTCCACGGCACCAGGCCGACGATGCACTGGGCAAGCACCATGGCGGGGTTCATGCACACGGCGCCGCCAAAGACAAACAGGCAGACCGAGATGCCAAAGGACCAGGTGGTGATGGCAAACATGTGGCCGGAGCCCTGATACTTGGTGCCCTTGAGCACGGTATCGCAGTGCACGCCCACGCCAAAGATGATCATGAGGGCCGTTGCGCCGAATTCGCAGAGGAGTTTGGTAAGCATAAAACCTTATCTTTCTTGTCGGTTATAAACGATTCGTTTGGGCCACGCACTAGTGCTGCGCAACAACAACGCCCAGGCCATCGGGAATGACGGCCACCTTGGCATCGGCACCCTTCATCTCAAAGGCGAGCTTGAGCGCCTCCTCGAGGGTGTTGACCGGCGTCATGTGCATATCCTTGATCATCTGGTGATCGCACAGGTCGGTAACCATGATCACAGGATGATGCGCCAGGATGCGGGCAAAGATCTGGCTCGTCCACTGATCGGGCAGGGTCTCATCCTTGGGACGATCGATGCAGGCGCGCTCAAACTCCGCCGGGTCGTTGTCGGCGATGTTGTGATAGAAGCCCTCGCCACCGTGACCGTCAGCGCAACCGGCAACGTCGATGATCACACCGCCCTCGGGAAGCGTGGCCTCGGCAGAGCACATGCCCTTCACGGCCTGGTAGATGTTCTGGTCGAGCGGGTAGCCGCCGTTGGTAGTGATGGCGATCTCGCACTCGACGGGCTCAACGCCGGCAAGGCTCTTCACGAACTCGCAGCCAGCCTCGTGTGCCTTGTGAATGTCGCCGGCAAAGGAACCAATGACCTCGTGCTTACCGTTGAGCACCACATTGAGCACAAAGGCAAGGTGAGCCATCTCGGCAGCGGCAAACATGTCCTCGCTCACGTGGTTGTGGCACAGGTTGCCAGCGCGCGAATGAGAATCGTTCACAAACTGGCCGTTGTGGTTGTACATGATGGTCTTGTAGCTGGCGATGCCAGGCAGGACGGACTTGCGGCTGCCAGAGAAGCCGGCAAAGAAATGCGGCTCAATAAAGCCCTCGGCAAGCAGCAGATCGCAATCGGCAGCAATCTTGTTGATGATGCACTCGCCGCCAGAAGGCAGGGTGCCGATCTTTTTCATCATGCTGTCGTCAGTCGCGACGTGCATAACGATTTCCTCGTTGGCAACGATCTCCTCGCCGTACTTGTTGACGAGCTCCTCGTGCGTCGACGGACGATGCATACCCGTAGCAACCAGAATGCGAACGCGCGCCTCAGGCGCAGCGGAGTGGATGTGATGCAGCAGAATAGGCATCGTCACACGCGAGGGGACGGGGCGCGTATGGTCGGAGCTAATGATGACGATATCCTTCTTGCCAGCACAAAGCTCCTCGAGCGAAGGCGAGCCATAAGGGTTGGCAAGCGACTCCTCTACCAGCTCTTCCTGCGATTTCGTGGTCTTAAACTCGTTTTGATGACCCTCCATCACACCCGCGAAGTTCTTATCCTCGAGCTCCAAATGCAACGTCTTGTGGTCAAACGGCAGTTCACATTCAAACAATGACGAGCGCCCTCTTCCTTTCAACTGACACACTAGTTAAACCGTTGGAAGGATACGCCGCTCACCGAAAAACTCCACCGTCCACCGACTCATTAACACAACGTTCATATTTGACCCATAACAAAACGGCCGTGATCCAAAACGGGACCGCGGCCGCTACAGTCATAAGGCGAGAAGCACCAAATGCGCCACCGGGATAGACCCCATCCAAAACGCGCGAAGCGCACCTAATTCTCTCCAGCCCCAATCCCAGAAGACCGAGGACGAAGGGACCCGTCGGGTTTCCCTCTGAATGCATTCCGCAGCACGAAGCCCCCTTATCCGCAGCTCCGAAGGAGCAGGATAAGGGGGCTTCAAGTGCGAGGACGCATTCAGAGGGAAACCCGACGGGTCCCGGTGAGAGCCACAGGGCTATCGATTACCCCGTGTTCTGCAATCCTGCCGAGACGCCGGTCACAGTCGAAAGAATCAGGCTCATGTACTCGGCCTTCTTCTCCTCGGCCATCTCGTCCTGGTTCATACGCACCTCGCGAAGGGCGCGGACCTGGGCGATGGACAGGGCGTCGACGTAGGGGTTACGTACACGGACGGCGCAGCCGAGCACGCGACGGCGCTGCAGCGGCCACTCGTCACCGACGATGGCAAGGACCCACTTACGCGTGAGCTGCATCTCGGTAAAGACCTTCTCGGACAGATCCTGGCGGTCGCCCAGGTGCAGATACATCTTGGCGATGCGCTGGTCGGTCTTGGCGATCGACATCTCGATGTTGTCGATAAAGGTGCGGAAGAACGGCCACTCCTGGTAGGCAGCCTTGAGCTGGTCAAGATCGCCAAGCTGCTCGCAGGCGGTGCCCAGACCGTACCAAGCGGCCAGGTTAATGCGCGCCTGGCTCCAGCTGAAGATCCACGGGATGGTACGCAGGTCATCGAGCGACTTGGCGCCCAGACCGCGCTTGGCGGGACGCGAGCCGATCGGCAGCAGACCGACCTCGGTCAGCGGCGTCACGGTCGAGAACCACGGTGTAAAGTCCTCGGTGTTCAGCAGGTCCAGATAGCGTTCGTGGCTTGCGGTGTTGAGCTTCTCGGCCATATCCCAGAACTTCTGCGTGGTCTCGGTGTTGGTCTTCTCGACACTCGGGGCCGACTGCAAAAGCGTTGCGGCGGCAACGGACTCAACATGGCGCTGAGCCAGCGTGCGGTTGCCGTAACGGGCAAAGATGACTTCGCCCTGCTCGGTAAGCTTAAAGAAGCAGTTGACCGAACCCTTGGGCTGCGCCAGCACGGCCTTGTTGGCCGGGCCGCCGCCACGGCCCACGGCACCGCCGCGACCGTGCATGAGCACCAGGTCGATATCGTTCTTCTCTGCCCACTTGGCGATGCGCTCCTGCGCGGAGTGCAGCGCGAGCATGGCCGTGGTAGGACCGGCATCCTTGGAAGAGTCGGAATAGCCCAGCATGACCTCCATGCGGCGGTTGGTCTGGGCAAGGCGCTTTTGCACCACGGGCAGCGTAAGCATCTGATCGAGCACGTCGACGCAGCCCTCGAGGTCCTCGAGCTGCTCGAACAACGGGATCACGTCGAGCTCGGGGACATCCTCCTCGTGTGCAAAGGACAGGTGCGCCAGCTCAAAGACGTCGGCCACATGCTGAGCGCTCTTGGTAAACGAGATGATGTAGCGGTGCGCCATCTTCTTGCCGTAGCGCTTTTGGATGGAGCCGATAGCGCGGAAGGTATCGATGACCTCGCGCGTCATGGGCTGCAGGTCGCCATGGATACCGTTCTCGTGGATATCCTTAAGGGCGCGGGCATGCACCACGGAGTGCTGACGGAACTCCATCTCGACCATATGGAAGCCGAAGGACTCGACCTGCCAGATGATGGTTTGGACCGGGCCGTAGGCAGCACGGACGGCACCGCAGGCGGCCAGCGAACGCTGGACGACGCGCAGGTCATCCAGGAACTCGTCGGCGCTGTGGTACATGGTGTCGGTGATACGACGGACGGTGGCGTTCAGGCGGTCGGCCATGACGAGCATGACGGCGCGATGCGGCTCGTGCTCGGAGATCAGCTCGGCGCGGGCCGTGTAACGAGGGCTCATCTCGACCTGATGGTTCCACAGGTTAATGAGCTCGGCCGACGGCTTGCTGTAGGTAGCCTCGAGCGTGAGGTTGCGGCCGATGTGGCGGCACTTGTCCTCGAGCTTGAGCACCATGTGCGTAAAGTACTTGGCGGCGACCTCACGGCTCACCTTGGCGGTGACGTTGGGGTTACCGTCGCGGTCGGAACCGATCCAGCTGCCGGGATGGAAGAACGCCGGGCACAGCGGCGGCACAGTACCGGCCTTGTCGCCCAGCACCCAATCGTCAAAACGACGATAGATAACGGGGATAACGTCGAACAGCGTGTTATCGAAGATGTCGATGATGGTATCGGCTTCCTCGACCGGCGTGGGCTTCTTGAGCGCGATGGGACTCGTACGCACCAGGGCGTCGATCTCCTGCAGCATATGGCGCTCGTTCTCCACCAGGTCGGAGCCGCCCAGACGCGGACGCTCCTCCAGCAGGTTGGAGATACGGCGGATCTTGCCCTCGACGGCCTTACGACGGGCCTCGGTGGGATGTGCGGTAAAGACAGGGTGGAACTCGAGCTTGTCGAGCAGCTCGTTGGCACCCTCGACACCCAGCTCATTCACCAGCTGGTGATAGGCAACGGTAAGCTCGTTGGCAGGATCGACCTCGGTATCGGTCGACGCACCGGCCTCGCGCTCGCGCAGCTGCGCCACACGGTAGTTCTCCTCCGACAGGTTTGCCAGATGGAAAAAGCTCGTAAAGGCGCGAACGATGACCTGCTGCTTATCGAGCGGCAGGCTGTCAATCAAATCGACGACCTCACGAAATGCCACGGCAGTGGGCTCGTCGGCGGTGGGCACGCCCTGCTCGTCGACGGCTTCGTCGGCAGCGCAGGTACCGGGGTTGCCGGCATTGACCACAATCTCGGCTGTCAAAATCTTGTCGAACAGGTCCGCGATCTCGGGATCATACTCGCTAAGCACACGGCGCTCCAGGCGCAAGAACAGCGCCAGATTGTCGCGCAGCTCCTCGGGGATCTCGATCTCGGCGAGACGCTCCCTGGACTCGGCATTCGAGCCGATTCGGTTAACGAGGCGGTTGACCACGGCAGCGACGCGCGCCGCGGCTTCGGGTACAGACTGGTTGCTTAGGTTCTCAGCCACGTTTCCTCCCATTCCTCCTTCTATGCACGTAACATGCGGTATTCATTATAGGCGCTTGAGAAATACTTTCGACACTGATTGCGCTTTACCACACAAAAGTATTTTCTGCATTGCAAAGGTTTTTGCCCTAAATGGTCGTATTTCTCGGTGGGCGGCATACGTAAACGGGGGCATTCCGCATAAAAGCGAAACACCCCCGTAACAATCGCTCTCCATGAGCAGGGCACGTTAGCAGGCCCGAAGCTCAAAAAGATGCGCTACAGGCGCTCGCGAACCGCCTCGACGACGTTGTCCAGATCGGCGAGCACCTCGTCATGGCTCTGCATGTCGCGCACTTTGACCTTGCCGGCGGCAAGCTCGTCGCCACCCAGGACCAAGATGAGCTTGGCGCCTACCTTATCGGCTTGCTTAAACTGGGCCTTGAGCGAACGACCCTGATAGTCGGCCTCGGTCACGATACCTGCGGCGCGAAGCTCCTGCGTAATGGCAAAGACGTTCTGACGCAGCTCCTTGCCGGCGTTGGCGACATAGACGCACGGGGCCTCATCGGCACCCAAATCGCTGCCAAAGGCCTGCAGGGCCAGCAGGGCGCGCTCAAAACCGACAGCAAAGCCGACGCCCGCCGTGGGCTTGCCACCCTCGAGCTCGACCAGGCCATCGTAGCGGCCGCCGCCGCCGATGGAGCCGACGCCGGCGCCAGGGGCCTCGACCTCAAAGACAGTACGGGTGTAGTAGTCCAGGCCGCGCACCAAGGTGGGATCCTCGACATACTCGATACCGGCGGCATCCAGATAGCGCTTGACCTGCTCGTAGTGCTCGCGGCACTCATCGCACAGGTTGTCACCCATCAGCGGAGCCTCGGCCATGATCTCGCGGCAGTGGTCGTTCTTGCAGTCGAAGGCACGCAGCGGGTTGAGCTCGGCGCGCTCGCGGCACTCATCGCACATCTCGTCGGCGTGATCGAGGATGAACTGCTTAACCTGCTCGCGATAAGCCGGACGGCACTGGGCGTCACCCATCGAGTTGATGAGCAGACGAAGCTTGGAAAGATCGAAGCCCAGGCGCTTGTAGAACTCCATGAGCATGATGATGCACTCGGCGTCTGCCGCCGGATCGGGAGCGCCGAGCCACTCGATGCCCACCTGGTGGAACTGGCGCAGGCGGCCCTTCTGGGGACGCTCGCCGCGGAACATGGCCTCGGCGTAGTAAGCCTTAAACGGCGTGGAGCCCTGGGGCACCAGATTGTTCTCGACGACGGCGCGCACCACGCCGGCCGTGCCCTCGGGGCGAAGTGCCAGGCGCTGCTTGGGCTTGAGTTTGGTGTCGGTGCCCTCGGTAAAGACGCGCTCCAGGTTGGCACCGCTGAACACGCGGAACATTTCCTTGCGCACGACGTCGGTCGACTGGCCGATACCGTGGACAAACACGTCAACCTGCTCGATCGCGGGCGTCTCGATGGGTTTAAAACCAAACGGCTCGAACACGCCGGCCGCAATCTGCTGCATCTTTTGCCAGGCGCGCATCTCGGCGCCGATAAGGTCGCGGGTTCCCTCCGCCTTCTGTGCCTGCATGGGCAAACACCTTTCTTTTGTATCGCGTCATAGGTAGTGGACATTATACGGCACAAAGCAGCAACGCGGCGGCGCGCCTGACCGAACGAGGGTATGGGGACTCGTTCGGCCAGACGCGCCGCCGCTGTTTGTGATCCCTTTTCCTCCGTCCCCTTCGGATCACGTGATCTGTTGGGGACGGAGGAAAAGGGATCGTCCTTTGGCCTGCGGCGACCTTGGAAACCGAATGATGGTACGAGCATCTATTCGGCTTCCAGGGCGGCCACAAACAGAACGGGGCAAACAGAAAAGAGCACGTAGACCTGCCACAGTTCACCGACAAGGCTCATGCCGGCAAGAACGGCAGAGGTGGCGATTACAGTGAGGGAGCCCAAAACGCGACCGCTTACTTTATCGGCAACATGACCGATCACAAGTGAGCCGATAACGCTCACCACGGTGGAGATGGCGTTGGAGATGTTGTACTGCGCAAGCGTGATGCCCAGGTCGCTGACGACGAGCGGCTGAAACAGGCTCATGCAGTTAACGAAAATCGTGTAGCACGTGGCCATGATGACAAAGCCGGAAGCCACCACGAGCCAGCCGGGGAAGAACTTACGCTGCTGGGACATACTGCTCCTTTTTAAACAAACGAGTAGCAAGATTGGGTGCTACCGGTGGTCGGCGATGTAGCCCAAAGCGACTGCCGCATAAGCCGCGGCGCCAAGGGGAAGCTCGGCATCGTTAAAACGTGCCTTGGGATGGTGCTGGGCAAAATGCTCGTCCGTGTCGGTTACGGCCGCGCCCACGGTAAAGTACGCACTCGGAATCTCGCTCGAGATAAGCGCGAAGTCCTCACTCGCCATGGCATGGAAAAGCGGCAAGAAAGCCGCCTTGGGCAGCACTGCGCCCACGTAGCCAAGCGACGCCTGAGTCATATCGCTGTCGAGTACAAGCGGCGGAACATCCGAAAGCGTCTCGATGGTCGCCGGCGTACGATATGTTGTGGCAACGCCGTTAACGACCTCCGCGATGCGGGTCTTGAGGTGCTCCATGAGCTCGACGTCGAAGCCGCGCAGCGTGCCTTCGAGCACGCAGGTATCCGGGATGACGTTGGCCGCTTGGCCACCGGCAAACTTACCCACGGTCAGTGCGACCTCCTTGGCGGCCGGCACCTCGCGAGCGATGAGCTCCTGAAGCGCCAGGTGCACATGGACGCCGGTCGTGATGGGGTCGATGCAGATCTCGGGGCTCGAGCCATGGCCGCCCTTGCCCTGCAGCGTAATGCGGAAACCATACACGCCCGAAAGCGCCGGGCTCCCATAGAGCACCAGGCCGAGCGGCGATTGGCTGTTAACGTGCATGGCAAAGGCCGCCTGAGGGCGCGGGTTCTGCAGCAGACCGTCGGCGATGGCGGCGCGGGCACCCTCAAAGGTTTCCTCGCCCGGCTGGAACAGCAACTTAACCGTAGCGTTGGCATCAACAAGCTCTGCCTCGCGCGCTTTGAGCATACGAGCCGCACCAAGCAGCGCCGTCGCGTGCATATCGTGACCGCAAGCGTGCATGCAGCCGTTGGTGGATGCAAAGGGCTCGCCGGATTCCTCGGCAACGGGCAGGGCGTCCATGTCGCCACGAAGCATGATGACCGTACCGGCCTGCTCATTCGTGCAGATGCCATTGCCTTGGGCCGCGGCGGCACCGGCGCCGACAAGGCCCACAACGCAGGAACCATCGACGAGCGTAGCAAATGGGATGTCCATCTCGGTCAGGCGCGCTTGGATATACGTAGAGGTCTGCGGGAGGCTATTACCCAGCTCGGGCATCTGATGTAAATCGTGTCGCCATGCAGCGAGCTCATCTGCAAAAGCCTGAGCTTCTGCAACAAGACCGTCACCGATAGCGGTCTGCGCCGCCGCGGTGGCCTTGGGCGCTGATTGCGGTTGAAGATCGGACAGTGCTGGTGCCATAGATGCCCTCCAGTAACGTTTTTGCAGCAAGCACTTTGATAGCGTAAAGTGCAAGGTACTACTTTAAGGGCGACGCATAAAAAATGCCGCCCCGGGAGGCGGCGCAACAAATTGTTTACAATTGCGGACGCGGCTTTCGACGCAAAAAATCGAAATGCGTCTCGCTCAAGATAATCGAAAGAAAGATGAGCGCGAAGCCGGCGAGCAGGCGCGAGGTGAGCGCCTCCCCCATCAGCAGCACCGAGAACAGCACACCCGAAGGCGACTCCATCGAAAGGAGCAGCGAGCCCGTTGAGGCCGGGACATGCGCCAGGCCGACGTTTTGGATGAGCAGAGCCACACACGTACAGCCCACCGATAGAAACGCCATCACACCGATAAAGCTCGGCGTCCACACGGACAGAGGCGCTTGGGTCTCGAATAGCAGCGACGTTGCCAAGCTCAAGACGCCATTGCCCACAAACATCCAAAATGTGATGACGTTGATGTCCATCTTGCGACCGTATTTGGCCGTCACCGCCATCTGGATGGCAAAGAAGACCGCACCGCCCAGTGTGATGACATCGCCGACATTGAACTCGACGCTATCGAGCGCCACCAGACCAATGCCCGCCAGGCACAGCAACGCGGCGCCCAAGTTGTAACGGGTAAGCTTTTCGCCGCTTAGGACGTAGCTCGCAAACGGCACGAGGATGCAATAGGTACCCGTCAAAAATGCACTCTTGCCCGCCGTGGTCTGTGCCAGGCCAATCGTCTGCAAACCGTACGCGCCCCACATAAGTGCGCCCATACCAAGTCCGACGATAAGGTTGCGGGCATTAAAGTGCGCGATGATGCGTTTGTGGAAGATGGCAAACATAACCAGCGAAGCCGGAAGAAAACGAATATAGAGCAGTTCGAACACCGGAATGGTGTCGAGCGCATCTTTCATGGTGGTAAAGGAATAGCCCCAGATGACCGCCACCGATAGCAGCAAGACCTTCCAGAAGAACGGGGAACGCGCGCCGGCGCCGCGGGAGGTGCCGCCGGCGCCCAGGTCCTCCCGTGCGACAGGGCTATCGGGCATGTTTTCGATTTCGTTGGCAGCGTATTGGGCCATGGAACATCCTCACACTCAATCTTGGCGTGGTGTCCGCACGCGTATGGCTGCGTGCCGCCTCATGGTCAAATAAAAACGGGGCGCACCGGACCCCCGGCACGCCCCGCTACTGTAGCAACAACCAGCGCTGCGCCGCAATCCAGCCCGCTAAAGTATCGAGCAGGAAAGCCTCGATGTTCCGGCAACGCCACATTGCTGCGCTAAATCAATTTGGTTGATTCCAGCTTTTCGATGATCCAATCGTTGGCTTTGATGACCGGACGGCGGAAGACCACACCCAGTGCCAGCGACGGAATCAGATAACTCGCCAGAATGCCCAACTCAATCCAGTACTCCATATGGTAGGCACCGGCCATGGCGGCGTGCATGGCGTTGATGCCGTGGGTAAACGGCAGGAACGGGTAGATCGCCTGGAACACGGGACCGGTCATCTCGATGGGGAACGTACCGCCCGAACCGCCGACCTGCATGACCAGCAGCACAACGGCCAAAGCCTTGCCGATATCGCCAAACGAAACCGTAAGCGTGTAGACGATATTGGAGAACACGAGACTCGCGACCCAGCCCGCCAGCACAAACTGCAGCGGGTTGTCGCACTGAATGCCAAAGAACAGGATGTCGCCCGCGCACACGAGCGTTGCCTGCAGCAGGGCCAGACCGCCAAAGAACAGGTAGCGGCCCAGGTAGATCTCGTGCAAGCGCACGGGGATTAACTCATTGATGAGTTCGTCGTCAACCGACACCTTCATCATGGCCGCCAGCACGATCGAGCCGACCCAGAGCGACAGAATCGTGTAGAACGGCGCCATGGCCGAGCCGTAGTTGCGAATCGGATAGATCGGCTTGCGATCGAGCGCGACGGGACCGGAAAGCGACACGGCCAAACCCTCGGGATCATTGCCAATCATCGTCTTGATCGTGGCCAGATCGTCCGACATAAGGGCGCCGTCGAGCTCGTCCTTAAAGGCACTGATCTTATCGGACGCTTCACCCAGCTGATCGGAAGCCTTGTTGACCAGCTTTGCAGCCTTGGAGAGGCCCTTTGCCAGCGAACCGGATGCGTCGGTCAGG
Source organism: Collinsella sp. (assembly GCA_048519165.1). GTDB lineage: Bacteria > Actinomycetota > Coriobacteriia > Coriobacteriales > Coriobacteriaceae > Collinsella. Next base: position 17,177 of record DBFZVF010000132.1, on the reverse strand, counting down.
CCGTCTACGGCGCTATCCAGATCGCCCGAGATGCCATCCAGCGAGTCCAGGATGCCTGAAACCGTCTTCTTGAGCTCCTTTGCCTTGACCGAGAACGTGGAGTCGTAGTCGGACTTGGCGCCCGAAATGCCCGCCTTGGCATCGGCGATGGCCTGGTCGACTTCGGCACGCGTGCTGTTGACCTCTGCCATGCTGTCAGAAAGGGACTTAGCAGTTGCCGTCAGGTCCTTGGCGCTGTTGCGATACTCCACCGCGATCCTGTTCAGCGATGTTGCCACAGACTTGAGGCTCTCCTGGAGCTTTTCGTCACTGACCTGCTCGGCAAAGCCGCGGAGCTGGTCGGCCGTGGCGTCGATATCGTCGGCACGTGTATTGAGCGCCGCCGCGGCATCGTTGAGCTGAGACACCGTAAGGTCAACATGCTGATTCGCGGCATCGAATGCCTTCGCAAGCTCGGCGGACACGTTGTCGAACGAGCCAGCGCTTCCGTCAATCGCGGCGTTGATGGCGTCGTTGGCGGCCTTCAGCGCTTCTTTGGAATCGCTCATGCCGCTCTTGGCATGCTCCATCAACCGCTTGGTCGACTCATCGACCGTACCCGTCTGCTGGAGCATACCGCTCGCCGACGTCAACGAATCGGACGTAGAGCTCAAAATGCCCGCCAGCGACGAAGCATTAGCCTGAACGTCTTGCAGGTCCTCAATCGAATCGCCGAGCGTCGAGGACAGGTTGGCGATAAAGTTGCTGACCTGGTCGGTGCTCATGTAATCGAGCAGGCTGGACACCGTCTTAAGACCGATGCTCGTAATGGTCTCGGTAAAAGATTCGTTAACCTGGTTCTGAACGGCGCTCGAACCCTTCTCGGTCACGATCTGCGCGATGGCGTTGGCCTTCTGGTTCTCGTAAAACTCGATATCGGCGTGTTTCACGTCGGTCGAGAAAAGCGTCATCATGTCAGCGCTAAACGTTTTGGGGATAACGACGGCAGCATAGTACGCGCCCGACTTAACGCCCTCGATAGCCTTTTCGCGATCGTTAAGCACAACCCAATCGAAGCTCTCGTTGCCGCGTAGGGTGGCGGTCACGTTTTCGCCCACGTTAACCTCGACGGGAATCAGATCGCTCTCGTAACCCTCATCGGTGTTGACCACGGCGATCTTAAGATTGCCGGTGTTGCCGTACGGATCCCAGCTGCCGGCGATGTTAAACCACGCGTACAGACACGGCACGATAATGAGGCCCATCACGACAATCAAGCCGATCACGGAGCGAGACACGTTTTGGACATCGCGCCTAAACAGATGCAGGATGTTCTTCATTTATGCCTCACCTCCTTTGGAGTGCTTGCCAAGCGCGGTGGTATCTCCATCATTTGTGGCTGTGCTGTCGCTGCCCTGAGATTTATGGTGCGAGCCGATATGCGGCAAGCGGCCCGTGGACTGATCGCCGCCCTTGGCACCACGCTCGCTGGCGTTGAGGCCAAACATGTGGCGGGCGGCAGGAATGGCGGCCGTGTGCTCGCGCATCTCGCGACGCAGGTCCTCATCCGAAAGCGCCGAGATGCGCATCTGGGTATTGAGGCTCGCGCGGATATATTCGATATTGATAAGCCAGCCGCAGATGGCAATAACCGAGATGATCCAAATGACAAGCAGGATGATCTTGCCGTTATTGTCGATATCGAGAACCGTCGACAGGACAAAGAGCAGGACCTGAACGCCCACCACGGCGGCAAAACCGCCCTTGATGTAGTACGGGTAGCGATGTTCAAAGGCGACCGCATGATCGAGCAGTTCGCGACGGTACGAATCGGAATCGAGCATGACACGCATGGCCGTGCGCAGCGAGTAGCGCTGGCGCGGCAGGTCGTTGGACTCGCAAATCATCATACCGGTCGTGGAAAGCTGTTTATCAAAGAGCAGGTTAAGGTTGAGCAGCAGCGGACGCAGCTGCAGACCGATAAAGAGCGCCACGATCAAGAACACGCCCAGAATGCACAGGTTAAACAGGTAGTTGAACGAATACATGCCGCCGACCGTCTCGCGCAGCAGATTGATGCCGTAGGTAAAGGGCAGCAGCGGGTGCAGCCACTGGAAGAAGCCTGGCATCATCTCGATGGGGTACATGCCCGACGAACCCGGGATCTGCACGATAACCAGAATGACGCCGATAGCCTTGCCGATATGCTTAAACGTGGTGGACAGCGCATAGATGATATTGACGTAGGTGAACGAGATGGCGATGCCGCCCAGCACGAACAGCAGCGGGCTGACGCACTGCACGCCGATCACCAGATCGCCTACCGTAACGATGATGGCCTGCAACGCGCCCAGGATCACCAGGAGCAACCAGCGGCCAAAGTAGCCCTGACGCGCGGTAAAGCTGCCGATGCCTTCGCGGTCGACCTCGAGCTTGTAGATGGCGATAAGCACGTAGCCGCCCACCCACAGCGCCAGATTGGTATAGAACGGGGCAATACCCGAACCAAAGCTCTTGACCGGGTAAATTGACTTTGAGGTCAGCTCGACCGGAGATGCCATGAAGTCTGCAACATCATCGACGTCGACGCCCATCAGGCCGGCCAGCTCGCCCATGGACTCGGAGGTCTGTAGCGCCGCGATGTCGTTGGCGGCGGTTGCGAGCTTGTCCTGGACCTTGGCAAGCGAGGCATCGGTCTGGGACAGCGTGGTCTTGGCCTGACCGAGCGTGGCGTTGAGTTGCGAAAGTGTACCGCGCGCACTTGCAATAGTAGGCGTGAGGCCAGACACGATTCCCGTCAGATCACCCGAGACGGCGGCAAACGAATCAAGTGCGCTCGAGACCTTCGGCAGCGCGTTTTGACCCAGGTCCGTCTGAGCCTGGCCAAGGTTGGTCGCACCGGTCTGAATTGCATTATTGATAGCGTCGCTGGCACCCGAGACAGCCGCAGCGTCATTCGCCATGGCGCTCGACTGCGCAGACAGACCGTCCTTGATGCTCTGAAGCTTTTCATTCTGCTCGCGGAGCAAATCGATGATCGATACAATGCGCGCGTCAATTTCCTTGGAACCTGTCGACGTGTCATTGACGAGAATTTCCAAGTGCCCGATAACGGCCTTATTGTGGTCGATCGTCGCTTGGAGAGACTCAAGCGAGTTGTCGATGCGGGTGGTCGTAGATGTGACCGCGCCCGTCAGCTTGCCAATCGCAGCGTTCGCGGAGGCTGACGTCTTGGTGAGCGCAAGGCTGCCTTCCGAGAGTGCCTTGGAGAGCGAGGCGACAGAGTTGCCCGCCGTAGCGCGCGCCTCGCCCAGCAGGTCATTGCCCTGAGCGATTGCCTGCGTTAGAGAGGGCGTCTGACCCTGCAGGCCCGCCAACGCGGCATCAGCCGAGGCAATGGAACCGCTCGTCTTATCGATGGCGGCATTCATGTCGCCAATCGAATCGCGCACCTCACCCAAGGTACCGGATGCCTCTGATACCGAACCAGCCAACGAATTCTGAGTCTGGGTTGCCTTGTCCTTTAAATCGACCCCGGCATCCTTGGCGATGCTGGCAACGGTCTCGCCCACTGTGGAGACAAATTCCGAGTTGATCTGCTCCTCGATGGTGCTTGCACCGGTGTCGGTAACCTTGGGCGCAATGGCGCTCTTCTTCTCATTGACGTAGTACGTAAGCTTGGGCTGATGGTAGTTGCCGTCGAGCATCGAAACCAGGTTATCCGAGAAGTTCTTGGGGATTACGATGGCCGCATAGTACTCACCGCTCTCGACGCCCTCCTTGGCATCGGCCGCCGAATCGACGAAGGTCCAGCCCAGCTGATCGTTCTCCTTGAGCTGATCGACGACCTGGTCGCCCGCGTTGAGCTCGCCCACCAAGTCGTTTTGGGTGCCCTGATCGTTGTTGGCGATGGCAATCTTGATACCCTGGGTGTTTCCATACGGATCCCAGTTGGCCACGATGTTGTACCAGGCATACAGTGAGGGAATAACGCACACGCCGAGGGTAACCACCAAGGCAACGGGGTTCACAAGCAGTCGCTTAATGTCGCGCTTAAATATCGCAAAGGAGACCTTTGCATTGGATAGTTTGCTGCCGAGACTCACGCTTGGACCATCCATCCTGTCGTTAAATCGAATCGTACTATCGACAACCATTGTACGTAGGCGCTTTAACGTCTCAAAGCACAATGGTGTTGAGTTTTGCGGGTAGCAATATACTACGAAGACAAATTAACGTACAGTTGTACAGTATCTTTAATTTCAGCAGGTCACAAAACCACAACCCGCACAAATTAGCAATTCAAATAGCATCGGGGACGTTCTTAAACGACTAGTCAAACAAAAACGCCCCCAATGACTACTTAGGACCACGAAAGCGTCGCTGGTTGAGCATAAGTCAGCGAAAACGCCCCTAAGCGAGCAAGGTGACGCGAAAGAGGAGGGAAGCGTACTTCGGTACGCGACCGACGATTGAACGTCAGATTGCCGCTTAGGGGCGTTTGCAGCGTCGAGCTGTTACGCGGTTTGGTAAAACCGCGTAACTACCTAACTACATCAAGTTGCAGACAGCCGCCGCGAAGGCTACGGGGTCCTCGGGGAGGATGCCCTCGACCAGCAGGGCCTGGTCATAGAGCAAACCGGAGTACTGCTTGATCTTGTCGGCGTCGCCCGCCTTCTGAGCGGCGACGAGCTTGGAAAAGACCGGGTGCTTGGCGTTGAGCTCGAGCACGCGCTGGCTCTTGGGCATACCGTCGGGCGCGCCCTCGGGACCCTTCTGGAGCACCTTCTCCATCTCGAGCGAAAGCGGGCCCTCGGTGGTGATGCACGCGGGAGCATCGGTCAGGCGCGCAGAGACGGCAACCTTCTCGACCTTGTCGCCGAGTGCCTCCTTCATGGCGTTAAAGAGGTCCTCGTTCTCCTTGGTGGCGTCCTCGGCCTCCTTTTTCTCGTCCTCGGTCGCCAGGTCAAGATCAGCGGTTGCGACGTTCTTGAGCTCCAGGTGACGATCCTCAACCTCGGGCTCGGCACCATCGGCCACGGCCTTCTCGGCAGCCTCGCGGGCGGCATCGTCCTCGTAGATCTTGGGCATATCGGCGGCAACGTACTCACGCATAGCCTGGAAGGTGAACTCATCCACGTCCTGCGTCAGCAGCAGCACGTCATAGCCGCGGTCGAGCACGCCCTTTACCACGGGCATCTTGGCCAAGCGCTCACGCGAGTCGCCGGCGGCGTAGTAGATGGCCTTCTGATCCTCGGGCATGCCCTTGGCATACTCGGCCAGGGTAATCATCTTCTGTTCCTTGGCAGACCAGAACAGCAACAGATCGGCGAGCTCATCGGCCTTCATGCCATAGCTCGAGTAGATGCCGTACTTAAGACCGCGGCCAAAGTTCTCAAAGAACTTCTCGTAGGCCTCGCGGTCGTTGTCACGCATATCCTCAAGGTCGGCGGTGATCTTCTTTTCCACACGCTTGGCGATGGCCTTGAGCTGACGGTTCTGCTGCAGCGTCTCACGCGAGATGTTGAGCGACACATCGGCGGAATCCACGACGCCGCGGACAAAGTTGTAGTAGTCGGGCAGCAGGTCGTCGCACTTCTCCATGATCAGGACGTTGGAGCTGTAGAGTGCCAGACCCTTCTCGTAATCCTTGCTGTACAGATCGAACGGCGCGCGGCCCGGCACAAACAGCAGGGCATCGTACTCGAGCGTGCCCTCGGCATGGAAGCTGATGGTGCGCGCAGGATCGTCAAAGTCGTGGAACGTGGACTTGTAGAACTCGTCGTAGTCCTTCTGCTCGACATCGGAGCTGCGCTTCTTCCAGATCGGTGTCATGGAATTGACGGTCTCGAGCTCCTGGTAGTCCTCGTACTCGGGCTTGTAATCGTCGCCGGCGTCCTCGGGCTTGGGTTTCTGGCGGCTCTTGGACACCATCATCTGAATCGGGTAGCGCACATAGTTGCTGTACTGCTGAATCAGGCTCTTGAGACCCCACTCGGTCAGGAAGCGATCGTAGGTCTCGGCCTCGCCGTCGGCATCGAGCTTCTCGTTCTCGCGCAGCGTCAGGATGACATCGGTACCGTGCTCGGCGCGCTCACCGTCCTCGATGGTGTAGCCCTCAAGACCGTCGGATTCCCACACATGGGCGACATCCTCGCCATAGGCGCGGCTGACGACCTTCACATGGCTGGCGACCATAAAAGCCGAGTAGAAGCCCACGCCAAACTGGCCGATGATGTCGACATCCGAACCCTGCTGCTCGGCGTTCTCGGTCTTAAACTCCTCGGAGCCGGAATGGGCGATGGTGCCCAGATTGCGCTCGAGCTCCTCGGCGGTCATGCCAATGCCGTTATCCGAGATCGTGATGGTGCGGGCATCCTTGTCGAAAGAGACGCGGATGGCAAGGTCACCTTGGTCGAGCTTAACGCTCGGGTCCTGCAGGCTCTTAAAGTTGAGCTTGTCGACGGCGTCGCTCGCGTTAGAGATAAGCTCGCGCAGGAAGATTTCCTTATTGGTGTAGATGGAGTTGATCATGAGGTCGAGCAGTTTTTTGCTCTCGGTCTTAAATTGACGCATGTGCAGTCCTTTCGCGCTACCCCCGTCCGCAAAAACGGCCCGGTCGCCCGAGCCGAATCGCAGACCTGCTATGTTCAGACTTAGATTTTATAACCCATTAGCGCGCATATATACATACGGAATCGAAAAACTGTATGTCTAAGCGCTCCGATGCGCCAATTGCCAAGGAGCGTCCCCAACTGCCGGCAGAAAAGGAACGTCCCTATCTGCCATCTACGCGCTTGGCCATCCAGACATGGGGCTGGCCCTCGTCTTCGTAATCTACCGGGGCAATTTGCGTGTAGCCCGCCTTTGCATAGAGCGGCAACACGTATTCCTGCGCATGCAGCTTAATAAGCTTAGCGCCGGCATCGCGTGCACACGAAGCACTGGCCTCGACGATCGCACTCGCCAGTCCGCGACGACGCATAGCCGGCAGCACGGCGACGCGCCCCATAATGTAGGTCTCCCCCGCCGCAACGCCTTCGTCCATGTCGCATGCCGGCAACACCGGGGCCTCTGCGTCAGCCACGCGCTCAAGCTCTTCGGGAAACACGCGCGAGCAACCGGCAAGCTCGCCGTCTACATAGAGCGTCACATGAATGCAGTTTGGATCCTCGTCGATAGCGTCGAACTCATTCTCGTAGCCCTGCTCGTCTATAAAAACGACGCGGCGCACCAACGCCGCGTCATCAAAACATCCCGTCTTAAGTTGAATATCCATGGCTGCCCTTTCATTCAATGCGAACGTTAGGGACAGATATTAGCGAAAATGAGCTCCGCGCACGCTAAACTTCGCGCGAGCCTTCGCCAGGCAGTCGTAATGACCCACGTTATGGGCATCGCTCGCGATGAAGCTGTACAGATTCTGATCGAACAGGCGCTGTGCCGGCTTTTTCTCGCGACCAAAGCGACCGCCGGCAATAAAGTCCGCCGAAGCTTGCAGCTTGCAGCCCATATCGACCAGGCGCTCCGCCACGCTTACATCCTTTTGAACCGCACGATAGCGCTCAGGATGAGCGATAATCACCTGGTAACCACGGCACTGCAAATCGTAAATCGTGTTCTCGTACTCTCTAAACGCATACGCATCGGCATGCGTCGAAAGCTCGAGCAGAAACTCGTTGGTCCCATCGAAATGCAAGTGCTCCGCGGCATCGATACCAAGCTCAACGAGCTTTCGATGGTTGACCTCGAAGCCCATCTGGAGCGGAAAACCGTCAGCGTTATCACGCAGCAGCTCAAAGGCATCCCACATCTTGTCGTAATCAAAATAGGGATCACGGCAGTGAGGAGTGCAAACGATTCTGGTTACACCGGCCCGCTTGGCAGCCTCGAGCATCGCCAAGCTCTCATCGAGATCGGCGGCGCCGTCGTCTACACCCGGCAAGATATGGCAATGAATGTCACGCATAGGTCAGCCTTAATCAACTAAACGTTTGCTCGGTTGGTGAAGATGCCCTTTTTGGAAGTCCCCTGATCGTCGGAGCCCTTCTTCACCTTCTTACCGTCCTTGGTGTAGTAGGAGTAGTAGTACTCGCTGGTCTCGGTCTCGCAGTAGTTCATAACGGTACCGATGAGCTTGACCTTCTCGGACTTCTTAAGCTGACCGATGGCGTTGAGCGCCTCCTCGCGCTTGGTGAAATCCTCACGCACGACAAAAAGCGCACCGTCGGTCAGACTTGCGATCTCGGCAGCATCGATGAAGGTGCCGACCGGGGGAGCATCAAAGATGACGTACTGGAACTTGGCGGACAGTGCCTTTACCAGCTTGGCAAAGCGGTGAGAGACGATGATGTCGGCAGGATTGGGAATATGCGGCTCGGCATCGAGGAAGTAGAAGTTCTTCTGACCCGTCTCGACAATCGCCTGGTCAATAGAAACCTGCTCGGAAAGGACTGCATAGAGTCCGCCGCGGGAGCGGACGCCGAGCATATCGGCAAGGGACCTGCGACGCATATCAGCCTCGACCAGCAGGACGCTCTTGCCGCTGGTGGCGATAGCCTGGGCAAGGTTGATGGAAACCGTAGACTTGCCCTCGTTGGGAATCGAGGACGTAACGGTGATGGTGCGAATGGGGTCGTCCACGCTCGCAAAGCGGATGTTGGCCAGAAGGGTCTTGGCGGCATTCTGTACAACGAGCTTATCGGTGTTCTTTGCCTTAGCCATGCCTATTTACCACCTTTCATAGCCGGAATTCGGCCAACAACGGGAATGCCCAGGAGCTCTTCTGCCTCTTCGGCACCGCGGATGCGGGTGTTGAGCATGTCTGCCAAAACGACATAGGCAACTGCGATAAAGATGCCCGCGAGGAACGCGACAGCAACGTACAGCATACGCTTGGGGCCGCTGGGGACTTCGGGAGTCTTAGCCTCGTCGATAACGTTGATGCTCTGGGCAGCGCCGACGTTCTGAGCGACCGTACTCACCGAGCTGGCCATGGCCTTTGCGACCTTAGCCGTCTCCTTGGCATCGGTGCCGGTAACCGAAAGCGTAATGACACGCGTGGTGGTCTCGGAGGAAACAGACACCTTGTAGTCATCCAGATCGGTGAGGCCCAGTTCATTGGCTGCGCCGCTCTTAACGCTATCGCTATCCAGCAGCGTGGCGATATCGTTGGAAAGCATCTGACTCGCCGAGAGATCGTTGTAGCTCATCTGACCGCTATCGTCGGTCTTGGCGAGAATGTACATGCTCGTCGTCGCGGTATAGGTGTTGTCCATCGCAACGAAGGACACGATGCCCATGGCGATCGCGCAGACCACCGGAAGGGTGATGACCAGCTGAAGGTGCTTCTTCAGCAGCTGGAACAGTTCGAGAAGGGTCATGCAGCTTGCCTTTCATTTCCCCAGTTCGGATTGACAAAACTGTCCGTATGTTATCGCATCTTTTTACCGAGACCAAACTCTATACATAAGAAACAGGCTCTCCTGTAAAAATGTCGGAAGCAATCGTAAAATTGCACAACAACGCCGCACCCGAAAGTCAAATGCGGCGTCTGCATCAATATCTATGTTGTATCGCTATGCGAATGGCTCGTCCTGCCGTATGGGAAACGTCACCGTAATGGTGGTTCCCACGCCCAACTCGCTCGACAAATCGAGCGTGGCGTGATGATACAGGGCCGCATGCTTGACAATTGCAAGCCCCAGACCGGTTCCGCCGCGCGCCTTGGACCTACTCTTGTCCACGCGATAGAACCGCTCAAATACCTTGCCCTGTTCTTCAGGCGCGATACCGATTCCCGTGTCGGCGACCGCAAGGAACGGATGGCCTTCGTCGTTGGTGCCGCACTGCAGCGTAACCGCACCGCCGGGTCGATTGTAGCGGATGGCGTTGCTCGCCAGATTATAGATGAGCTCGTCAATCAAGCGCGACACGCCTTCGATGACCACAGGCTTGGTCTCATGACTTATCGTCACATTCGCCTGACGGGCGACCTGTTCAAGACGCTGCTCAACCGCGTAGATGGCACGCGAGAGCTCAATAGGCTCCGTGGAACCAATGGGCACCGCCTCGCCCTCAGTTGCACGCTCGGCCTCGTCCAAGTTAGACAGCGTAAGGATATCGTTGACAAGCGCTGCCAAGCGGCCCGCCTCACGATAGATGCGACCGCCAAAGTTGCGCAGGTCGCCCTCGCCCTCGACCATGCCGTTTGCGATGAGCTCGGCATAGCCCGAAATCGCCGTAAGCGGCGTCTTGAGCTCATGGGTGATATTCGCCGTGAACTCGCGGCGCATACGGTCGTTGTCCGCCAGCACCGCCATTTGGCGCTTGAGCTCCTGGCGCTGCGACTCAATACGCTCAAGCATGGGGACCATCTCGGCATAGGCGTGCTCATAGCTACGGCGTGGGTGGTCCAAATCCACCTCTTGCAAAGGCGCGATGATGGCACGGGACTCGCGGCGCGCCATAAAAAACGAGAGTACCGCACCCGCTGCTGCGATAAGCAGCATCGGCGCCACCATCGACAGCAAAATCGCCGCAACGCCAGGCTGGGCCTGCGCCAAGCGGACAACCTGGCCGTTATCAAGGGCGACGGCGCGATACAGCATAATCTCGTCGAGCGTAGAGCTTGCGCGCTCCGCGGAACCCGAACCACTCTCAAAGGCCTCGATGACCTCGGGGCGATCGCCATGGTTGGGCAGTGTGGAAGGCGACGCCTCGTTGTCGTAGGCAACCGATCCATCCTTGTTAATCAGCGTGATGCGCAAGCCCTCGCGATCGAGGCTACGCAAGAACGGGATGGGCTCCTGCTGCTCGTCGAGGGCGGCAGCAATGAGCTCGGTTTCCTGCGCCAGATTGGCACTCGTGGCATCCGCCAAGGTGTTTTGCACAAAGAACGCGCCCAGCACCGTAAACGCCACGATAACCGCCATGGCGCAGACAAAGATCGTCACAAAAACGCGGTGCGACAGCGTATGTTTTCCCTGGGGGGCGAAGACCACGGGTTACTCCTCCGATGCGGTGGCCGCGGTGTCGTCACCTTCGGCACCATCACCGGCAGAAGGCTCGGCCAAGCGGTAGCCCACGCCGCGCACGGTCTCGATGGCGCCGGCATGCTCGCCCAGTTTTTGGCGAAGCGTCTGCACGTGCACGTCAACGGTGCGCGAACCGCCGTCGAAGTCCCAGCCCCACACGCTCTGTAGCAACGACTCGCGGGTAAAAACCACGCCGGGCTTGCGCATGAGGTACTCGAGCAGGTCGAACTCGCGCAGGGTGAGCTTAAGCGGCTCGCCGGCAACGGTCACCTCGCGATGGCTGGGCGAGAGCACGATGTCGCCCACGCTGAGCACATCGCTCGCCTGCTTGACCATGCCGCCGCGACGCAGCAGTGCGCGGCAGCGGCTCGCAAGCTCCATGAGCGAGAAGGGTTTAGTCAGGTAATCGTCGGCACCGCCATCGAGCGCCATCACCTTGTCGAGCTCGGTGTCCTTGGCGGTAAGCATCATGATGGGCACCGTCGCCGTCAGGCGATCGGCACGCAGTCGACGCATAATCGCCAAGCCATCGGTATCGGGCAGCATGATGTCGAGCAGGACGGCATCGGGTACCCGTCGCGCCACGGCAGCCTTAAACTCACCGTCGCACGAAAAGCCTTCGGCCTCAATCCCCTGCTTGCGCAGCGCATAGACCGTCAAATCCCTGATGTTGTCATCGTCCTCGACGTAATAGATCATGTTGAACCCCTTTGCGGCCGGCATGACCGCATCTTAACCCTAAAGGTACCTTTACTAGATGGTATCAGCCAAAACGTCCCGTCAAATAATCCGCCGTGCGCGGATCGGTCGGATTCTTGAAGAGTTGCGCGGTGGGCGCATGCTCCACCAACTCGCCCAGCAAGAAAAACGCGACCGAGTCGGAGATACGCGCCGCCTGCTGCATATTGTGCGTAACGACCACGAGCGTACAGGTCTCTTTGAGCTCGCAGGCCAGCTGCTCCACCACCAGCGTCGACACAGGGTCGAGCGCCGAGGTCGGCTCGTCCATCAGCAGAATGTCGGGCTGCACGGCCAGCGCGCGGGCGATGCACAGGCGCTGCTGCTGCCCGCCCGAAAGACCCAGGCCCGACTCCTTGAGCTTGTCCTTGACCTCGTCCCACAGGGCAGCGCGACGCAGGGAGTCCTCGACCAGCTCATCCAGCACAGCGCGATCGCGCACGCCCATGCCGCGCGGACCATACGCGACGTTGTCGTAGATGCTCATGGGAAACGGGTTGGGGCGCTGGAACACCATGCCCACGCGCTGGCGCAAGCGGCAGATGTCGTAGTCGCCCAGGATATCTTGACCATCGAGCGCAATCTTGCCCTCGATGCGGCAATCCTTGATGCCGTCGTTCATGCGGTTAAAGCAGCGCAGCAACGTGGACTTTCCGCAGCCCGAAGGCCCGATGAACGAGGTGATCTGCTTGTCGCGGATCTTGATATTCACGTCCTTGAGCGCATGATGGTCGCCATAGAACAGGTCGAGGCCCTCGACATCGATGCGCGTCGGCGAGGCGGCAAGATCCTCTGCCGTGGGGCGAGTCGCATCCCCAACCTCGCGCTCGCGCGCGGCCTCGGCCTGCGCTTTCATGAGTTCTTCAAGCTCCGTGGGCTCCACAGCCGCAGCAGCCGTCATACCGCATACCTCCACATCGATATCAATTCAGCAGTATCGATAGTAGGAATCGCGGCTCATATGCACGTGAGCGCATTGTCAAGTGTTTGTAAGGGCACACTGGCTATGCGGCGGGCAGCTCGATGGTGAATATCGTGTGTTCGGGCGTCGATTCACATGCAACGGTACCGCCGTGCGCGCATACGATCTCCTTGGCGATGGCAAGCCCCAGTCCAGCGCCGCCGCGATTGGTCGCACGCGCCGCATCCAGGCGGTAGAACTTCTCAAAGATCACCTTGAGCTTAGCCGCAGGGATAGGATCGCCCTGATTGATAAAGCGCACGCGCACGCCGCCATCGTCTTGGCGCCCGGCCTCGATCGTGATAGTCGAGCCCTCATAGCTATAGGCGACGGCGTTTTTCATGATGTTGTTGAACACGCGAGCCATCTTGTCGCCATCCACGAGTACCGTCAGGTCCTCGCGAATATCAACTTGGGCTTCCTTATGCTGCTCGTTGAGGATGGGATAGAACTCGTCAGCCACCTGAGCCAGCAGCAACCCCAGATCAACATAGCCGCGCGTGAGCACGATATCGTGGAAGTCAAAGCGCGTGATATCGAAGAACTCTTCGATGAGCGTATCGAGCCGGTGCGCCTTGTCGAGCGCCACGCCCGTAAAGTGCGCACGTTGCTCAACCGGCAGCTCGGGAGCCTCTTGCAGCAGCGAAAGATAGCCCACCACACTGGCAAGCGGGGTGCGTAGGTCATGTGCCAAGTACGTGACCAAATCGTCCTTGCGATGCGACTCGTCACGCAGAGCTTGCTGCACCTTGCGCTCACGGTCACGTACGCGGTTAAGGGCGCCCTCGACCTCCAGGAAGTCGCCGTCGATGTTGTCCCAGGTGTCGGGGTGATCGATCAGGCGATCTTGAATACGAGCAGCCAGCACACAATCGGCATGCTGCTCGCCCTGCTCGTAGCCCTGGTAGTACAGGGCGCGGCCGCACAAGAACAGCACGCACACGGCAAGCGCCAGCACAAAGCCAAGCATGTTGAATACAAAGCCGGCATCGAACAACACCGGCCCTTCGATGCCGCCGAGCGCCATGGCGCCAATCGCCAACGTCATGGCCCACGCGGCGCCGCCAATCACCACGCAGCGGCGCACGATCTCAAATCGATCGATCAGCAAAAAGCCGACAAGCAGCACCGCCAAGATTCCGACGATGTTGTCGATGCCAATCAGCAGCAGGCTCAGCAAAAAGAGCAGCACCGTTGCAAGCGCGCGGTTGTCGACGACCGACCTCACGTATTCAAAGAGCCGATCGGGCACCTCGAATGCCCGCCTATCGTCTTTTGTCATATCCACTTCCCCACCATCAAAGGCGTTATTCGATTATGTAGCCGACGCCCCAGACGTTTTTGATAAAGCGCGGCTTTTGTGCGTCGTCGCCGATCTTTTCGCGCAGGTGGCGAATGTGCACCATCACCGTGTTGTTGGAACCGGGCATAAAGTCCTCGTTCCACACCGCGCGGAACAGGTCCTCAACGGCCACCACGCTGCCATGATGCTCGACCAGATACAGCAAGATGGAATACTCGATGGGCGTGAGGCGAACCGGCGAACCGTCCACTGCCACGGAACGAGCATCGCGGTTGATCTCCAGGCCGTCGAGCTGGATGGTCGGCGACTCGGCCGCCTGCGAGCGGCTACCGTAGCTGGTGTAGCGGCGAAGCTGAGCGTGCACGCGCGCGATGAGCTCCAGCGGACGGAACGGCTTAACCACGTAATCGTCCGCGCCAAGCGAAAGGCCCTCGATCTTGTCTTGCTGGGCATCACGCGCCGTCAGCATGATCACGGGATAGGTATGGCTGGAACGGATCGTACGCAGCAACTCAAAACCATCGATATCGGGCAGCATGACATCCAGCAGCGCCAGATCGAACTCCTGCTCCAAGATTGCCTTGGCAGCATCGGCCCCGCTATAGGCAATCTGGACATCAAAGCCCTCTTTTGTAAGGTAGATACCAACCAAGTCGGCGATGGCCTTCTCGTCATCAACTACCAAAATGCGCTCATTCATGCGTGCTCCTCTCGCGCTCCATTATGCCCGAGTCGACGCACGCCACACACAACAAGCGTGGGTGATTAAGTCGGCCTTAAGCACCCTTGTGCCCGTTCGGGCGCAGATGTGGGCCACGCACGCACGCGATGATTGCCGACGCCGGCAAACGATATACTCTAGTTCCAGAAGAGACCATCCCGTCGAAAGCGAAATCTGTGAAGCCCCTCACCTCTTTTGCACAGCGCTCAGCCCAGCTTGCCGCCGGCTTTGTCTGCGCTATCGCCCTTGCCGCTGGCGCGCCCACCGTCGCCGGCGCCCAAGTGCTCACGACCGACAATGTTTGCGGCAAAACCGCCGATGCGCGCGGCATCACGGCCGAAAACCTGCCCGATATCGATGCGACCAATGCCCTCGTCATGGGCAAAGACGGCACCGTCTACTATGCCCGCGACGCTGACAAACAGGTCAAGATTGCCTCGATCACCAAGGTCATGACCGCAATCCTAACCGTCGAGAATTGCAAGATGGACGAGAAGATCACGGTGAGCAATGCTGCCGCCACCGTAGGCAACTCGACCGCCGGCCTGCTCGAAGGCGACGAGCTCACCGTGGAGCAAGCTCTGCGCGGCCTGATGATCCCCTCGGGCAACGATGCCGCCATCGCGCTTGCCGAGCACGTGGGCAAAAAGATCGACCCCAAGACCAAGGACGCCGTGGCCACCTTTGTAAAGGCCATGAACGAGCGCGCTAAAAAGCTCGGCTGCACGGGAACGCTTTTTGAGAATCCGCACGGTCTGGACTTTGATGAGTGGGCCGGCGACATGCACTCTACCGCGCACGATGTAGCCCTGATGATGCAGGAGGCAATGAAGAGCGATACGTTCCGCGAAATCGTGGCGAGCGATGATTCCTGGATTGAGGTTACGGGCGCCGACGGTTCCGACCATTCGCATTCCATGGATACGCACAATGAGCTGCTGGGGCAGGACGGCAATATCGGCGGTAAGACCGGCACCACCGACGATGCCGGCTATTGCTTTACGGCAGCCTACAACCGCGATGGCGACGAGACCTACACCGTCGTTTTGAACTCCAGCACCACCGACCAGCGCTTTGCCGACACGGCCGCCCTTGCCAACTGGTACTACGGCCACAAGGTGACGGTTGCGATCGCCAACACGCAGGAAAAGACCGCCAACGGCAATCCGCTCATCGCGCGCATTAGCCAGACCGATTGGACGGACAAGACGATCGATGCCACGCTCGCCGACCCCGCAGCTCAGGCAACCGTCTTTTCGCTTGCTGGAGAGGTGACCGAAAAGGTTACCTACGATGACCTTTCGGGCACGGTGCATGTGGGCGACAAGGTGGGCAGCGTGACGCTCAAGCAGGACGGCACCAAGGTCGCCGTTATGGACCTGGTTGCCGACGAGGAAGGCACAGGGCCGAATCCCATTGAATGGCTGCTCGTGAAGCTCGATCGCTTGGGCCGCCGCATCGACAACCGCCCACTTGCGGCAGAGAGCGAGACCGTCGCCAAGGCTCCTGAGGTGTAGGGCTGGGGGAACATTACATTTGAGATTGGAGAGGCGTCCAACGGGGCGCCTCCTTTTGAATACCTCTTAAACGGGATGCGTCAGAATCACCAAAGCGACATTGCTAGCCGTTTACCTTCGCTGTGTCTTTTCGGACCTTGAAAACGGGTCCACCGGGCATGCTAGTAGATCCTTTCGACCTCCTTGGTCAAGGCCCTGAAAAGATCCCCAGCTGAGGGGTCTGCCCCAGAACACAGCGATTGCCAGGCACCCGTTTCTCCGATGGTGCCCGCACTCGTCATAACAAGATCGTCGCTCCGCCTGCGAATGGAGACACTAACGGAGCGGCTATTATGGAACCCATGGATATCGACTTTATTTATGCGCCCATCAGCTAGATAACTAATCATGACATTGATGCTGTCACCATACTCCGGCAATTCGAAGCCGTGGGAATCCATCAATAGCTTCACGTCCTGATGGTAAATGCGGGCCTCGACGACATTCTTGGGCATTTTCCCCGTCTTTGTTGGAGAGCAAAAGCTGATGCTTGGCTCCTCTTCGCTCATGCCTCGGTCAAACCTAAGCATGCACGGGCATACCGACTCAATGGTTCGCAAGGCGTCCGCCGCGACCTTTTCCTCGGTAAACATCTCCACGTCGATGCCGTTTTCTTCCATATAGGCACGGTTTTTACGTTGAAGCTCTAGCCGAGCCGCAGCCTCCCCATCTCCACGCTGTTCCCAATTTCCGGAGTCGGCGACATTTCGATCGAATGTAGAATCAACGGAACATGGCGCTTGCTGTTGAGTCGGATCACTGTCGCCGAGACGCCTTAGCTCGGAGCGTCTCATCAGTAGTGTCACAATATCAAACAGCCAACCAAATCAAAAAAGGCCAAAGGTAAAGAGATATAGAAAGAAGCTACCCCACATCCGTGCAT
>DBFZVF010000131.1:0-3152 GCA_048519165.1 Collinsella sp. | reverse complement strand
GATCTGCAGCGCTCGCGCAGCGGCATTGAAAATACTGATTTAATGTAGCGCATCGAGCGCATCGATGCACCCCGCAACGGGCGCATGTGCAGAAAAAGTTTGCGAGCGGAGGGGATGGGCATGGCACCGGGCACGGTGAGTTCATGGAACACAGGGGCACCATAATTAGATGCCAATGGCGTGGTAGAACTGTGCTCGATATGCATCCGCAAAAGAAAGAGGCACCATGGTCTCGCGGGTTCTCTACCGACCGTTTGATACCGAAGACTTCGACGCCATCGCGCTGATTCTGCAGCAGCTTTGGCATAACAATTCGGATAACGATGAGTACAACCGCCTTGAGGCCGCGTGCGACCTCGCCTATTGCCTTTCGTCGTCGACGTTTTCACAGGTTGCCGTAATCGACGGTCAGGCGCGTGGCATTTCGCTCGCGCGTGCGGGACAGAGCTCCGGCACCACTATCAACGAGCATTGGATGGATACCGAACGCGCGCTGCTATCGCAGATGCGTGAGCTAGAGCCCGATGCGTGCGCCGAGTATCTCTCGTTTGTGCGCGCAACCATCCGAACCAACAACCGCCTGCTCGAGAGCAGCCCGTTGCCGCACGACAACGAGGTCACGCTGCTTGCCGTGGATCGCGATGTCCATGGCCTGGGCGTTGGCACGGTTCTGCTCGATGCCGCCGTCTCGCACCTGTCCTCGCTTGGAGCGACGAGGGCGCACCTGTACACCGACTCCAACTGCTCGTGGAAGTTCTACGAGCTGCACGGCTTTAAGCGCACGGCCACGCACCGCGCCAACCGCGAAGAGCGCCGTCACGACATGCCGCGCGAAAGCTTCCTCTACGAACTCGATCTAACAGCCTAAACCCGGCAGTTAGGGACGTTCCTTTTGTGCCGGCACCCCGGGACACTCCTTGGCAGCAACCGCACCTAGTCGTTGGGGACGTTCTTAAATGATTAGTCGCTGGGGACAGTCTTCGTAGGTAGCGCGTAAAAAGGGGATGGGCTTTCCCCGACGGCTGTCGAGAAAAGCCCATCCCATAATTTACGACCGTTAGAACGTTCCGCCGCCGCCTCCGCCGACGCCGCCACCACCGCCGCCAGAGAAGCCGCCGCCGCTGCCGCCGCTCGAGCTATCGGAGCTCGAAGCCAGCTCGCGGATGGTCTCGTGATACACATCGTTGAACGAATCGAGCGGAGACTCGATACCGTAATGATGGTAGTACCACCAGTAGCAGGGATAATTGTCATAGAAGCCGTCGGCCTCGCGCACCTCGGGCGGCACGGCCTCGGCAAGCTGACGCAGCACTTCCTTGGAAACACCCAGCGCCACGCCCATCACCAGCAGCTTGTTCCACAGCACCAGATCGCCCGGGACGGCTTCCTTTAGACGCGTGAAGTCCTCGAGCCAATGCTTAAGTGCCTTGCAGCGAGCCGCCACCTCGGCGCCCTCCGGCGTAAAGCGGCGAAACGTAAGGCCCACGCCGATACCCACCAGCACAATCGGCACCGAGATAACCGCGGCGGTAATGTTCGCCTGTGCGCCATCGGTAAAGAAAATGGATCCCACGGGAACAAAGGCAATCAGGATACCAAGAACCAGGCAAAACACCATTGCAACAATGCCGTCCGAGGCAACGTACTCGCTATCGGCCAGCTTGCCCTTAACGGTGTTCTGATAGTCCTCGAGCTTATCACCCACGGGTGTAGCGTGCTGCTTGACGTAGTGCTGCAGCTCGTCGAACGTGCGCGAACGGTCACCGTTCTCGTCAGGCTTAGCACCGGCAAAGAAGACCTTGAGCACCATGCGGTCAATGCCCTTGGCCGACTTCCAGCCCGCATCACTCACCGTCACGCGATACGTCTGCTCTTCTTTTTCACGCCCCAACAGGCCCTTCTTGGCCTTGGTCACGGTCGCCTGCTCCAGCTTGATCACACGGTCGTCAGTGAGCTTCATGAGCGTGGCGATATATGCCTGATCGGGCACCTCGTTCCAGCTCATGAGGGCCGAAAGCACGGCGGGATGGTCGGCCGAAGGCACATCGCGGAAATATTCGTCCTGGAAAAGCGGCTTGGGCTTGCGCTTGCGCAGCTTGAGCATAACGATTGTGCCGGTAAAGGCCACCGCCGCAACAACACTTAGCACGGCAAGTGAATTGGCAATCATGCGAGCGTGAGCGCGGCGGGCGTTAGCCTCGTCGGCCCATTCCTTCTCTTCGCTCATGATCGTTGACATGCGCTCTTCGCCCGAAGCGGTAAGCTGCGGCACCCAGTCGCTAGGGAAGGCGATGCGTGCCTCGGCAAATTCGCCCTGATGCACACAGGGAATGGTATAGGTGACCATGGGTGCGTCCGCATCGAGCGATACATCGCCCGTCAGCGGGCCGTGGCCCCATGCGCGGAAGTTATCGCCCTTGACGGCCGCCGTCCCGGCAGCGGCATTTGCGAAGCGCACTTCCATCTCGACATCGTCGGAATCCGCAGACCAGCCGTCGCCCACGAACTTCCAGTAGAGCTCGGCGGTATCGGCCCAGTTCATAACCGCACCGGTCATGGTGTAGCTCACGTAATAGATCGCGCTGTCGCCGCTCTCGTGGGGGCTGAACACCTTAATCCTTACGCCGTCACCGGTCTGCTCGACCGTGTAGACGCCAGAATCGCCCTTGTTCGCGCTATCGACTTTGTTAAACGCGGTGTCCTCTTCCTCGACACTCAGCACGTCGATGCCCGCCGTGCCGCCCTGCTGGTTGGTGCCCGTATTGATCTCCCAAAACACGCCGTTGATGTCGTCGTCGAAATCAAACTGGCGTCCCTCGACAACGGTCAGCGATCCATCGGCCTCAACCGTGGCACTGATATAGGTTTGGGTCATGGAATAACCGTCGGCGTGTGCGGCGGCGGGCAGTAGCAGCAATGCAAGCGCGACGAGTGCGCAGACGGAAGCAAATCGCGCAAACAGGCGGCGCTGCCGACAGGTTTTGGCAACGGGGTCGTTCATAGGCACATCCTTTGTCTGTGATACCAGTAGCGTCATTGTCCCACGTTTGCGGGTACGCATGACAAACATCTAGGCGACCGGAGCGCCAAACGGGATGAAAGTCACACCCGCACCCCGGCAGCTAGTCATTGGGGACGTTCTTAAATGACTA
>DBFZVF010000130.1:0-8270 GCA_048519165.1 Collinsella sp. | reverse complement strand
GGCCCATCGTTCGGCGTGGCCTGCCTGCGCGGGGCATGCCGGGAATTGATGTAGTCGTATGCGTAGGCGATCTCCGTGACGGGGACCTCCACGTGGTAATGGGCGGAAATGTCAGAGAAGCTCGTGCGGAATGCCTCGACGAAATCGTTGTGTTCATTGGCGAAGCGCTGCTCGTCTGCGTAGTTCTCGATGGGGCTTCTGGTCACGAGGCGCTCCACGAGACAACACAGGTGCACGTAGAGCCCCATGCTCACACGAGCGCCAATCACGTCTCCGGTGAGCTGCTGGAGCCGCTCTGCGGCACTCTCGATTTCGCCGAAGAGCTTGTTGGGGTTAAGGATTGTGATGGACTCGACCACGTTCCTGAGGGTCATGTTCTTGACGAGATTCTGGTGGAACGTGCGCAAGCTGTCAGCGTCGAGCAAGCGTGCGAAGGCGCGGTCTATCTGGGCCGTTCCTTCGCCGGCGATGAGTTCCTCGAGCGAAATGAACGGGACTCCGTCGGCGTGCGGATTGTCCGTGCCGATGACCGAGCGCACGTTGTACTGGGAGAAGGCGGCATCCTCAGATCCGTTATTGGCGAGCTGCCGCCAGTCAACGGCGACAAGCCGCGCGGGGGACTCGCCAGGCAGGCTCTGCGCCACGAGATCGCGGATCCGCGCAGCTGCGTCAAGTCCGCCTTCGGAGCAGAAGACAATCGCGTCCGGTCGGGCGTTGCGCGCCACGATGTGATAATTACAGGTGCAAGCTGCCGCAGCATCGTCGAGAACCTCTCGCACGGAGCGACCCGCGATAAGTCCGGCGCCAACCTCCACCGCAAGGCCGGTAGAGGCGTTGTTTATGATGCCGAGCGTCATGCCGGAGGTGGATTCCAGACTCTTATAAATATCCTGGAGCGATCCCATGTCCACGAGGATGACGACCTCGTCTGCGTAGGAGAAGCGGTCGATGATTTGCTGAAGAGGAACAGCGACGTCCGTAACCTTCTGGTCGTAGGGCATGTCGATGGCCTCGAAGACCCTCGTGTCAAGAATCCGATTGGCGGCGTCGGCGATGCTCGTGGCGGTCGAGTAGCCATGACTGAGGACGATACCGACGCTCCGACGACGCTTAGACGGGTCGAGTGCGAGTGCCGCATGCGCAAGGACGAGCAGACACGTGAGATCGTCGAGTGCGATGCCGAGCGTGGCCTTGAGTTCATCAGCGATGCAGGCGCAGACAGTAACGGCAAAGCGGTTGCGCTGGGCCACGACGCCGCGCATGCCGGAAAGCTCGCTTGCATGGGAGCTCTTCCAACGCGAGAGGCTTGCGGGCGGCCACAGCTGGAGGCAGATGCCCTGGGCGATTAGATGCGAGCTCTTTCGGGACAAATCGATCGAGTAGAGTTCGTTCACGGAAGTGACGACGCTGTCGGCGATCTGCTCGTATGCGTCGGACTTCGAGCGGCCCGGGTTTTGCCCGAACGCCAGGTAGTCCTCGAGGTCGCGGGCTCGCTCCACCAGCTGAGCGCTGCACGCGCCCCCATCAAGCGTGCCTTCGCGATAGCTCTCGTATGGCTCCAGCATGGCGTCGAGTACATGCCGTGCGCGGTCGTCCGCCTGGCTTTGGATGCTCCGGGTGGTGTCGATGAGCTGCATGTCGTTCTCGCTGCGCTCGAGTGCGGAGCCGGCAAGGATTGCGGAGGGAAGCTGGTAGGTGCGAATCTCCAGGCTGTCACCCTTCGTGTCTAGATAGGCCTCGGCGCAACAGTTGGTGATGCAGTCGCGCAGGCCGCGTACGTTCTCCTCGAAGTTGGTGCCGGCGAGGGCTCGGAAGGCTCCGCGACTTATGAGGATGTCGCGTCCTATGCGTCGGCCCTCCTCCTTGAGGAAGTGGAGAGTCAGTTCCTCACGCTCCTCCTGGGTGCGCTCGCGCAGAGACGGCACCTGGGCGGACATGGGGATGCGACGCGTGAGGCTGCGGCACTCGGTACTGTCTGCCTCGTTTGAGGTGGCAAAGATAAGGCGCACAGCAGGGGCTGGCACAATGGCGCCCGCCTGTGCGGAGGCCCACTCCAAGAGCGCGTCCTGGGCAGCGGGTGAGAGGGCGTCGACGTCCTTGAGATAAACGATGCCGCCGCTCGCCCGATCTGCAGGCCCGCCATCTGCGCACAGGTCGTGAGTGAGCGCGCGGGCATCGTCTGCGTAATGCGAGCAGTCGATGCTCACAAGCTTGGCTTCCTGCTGCAGAACGCCGACGTTCTTGCCGTATTCGAGGGCAAGTTCGGCGAGTAGACCCTTGCCGGTTCCCGAGGCGCCACAGAGCAGGATGGGCAGGCCAGCTGGCGGGTACTTGAGCGCGGCGCAGAGCTGGCTGATGCAGGGCGCAAGGCTCAGCTCGTGACCGATTGCGCGGTCGAAGTCGAGTCGCTCGCCGTTTCCGAGCGTGGCGAAGAGCTGCTCGACCGAAGGGTAGGTGCTACGCTCAATGCGAGACTGGAAGAAGCGTTCGAGGGAGCGGCGGTGGAAGTAGCACACCGGTCGTGCCCCTGCTTTCACCACGAGGCCAGCGCGCACGAGCTCGTTGAGATACTGACTTGCCAGGCTGCGCGAGATGGCGAGCGAGTCGGTTATAGATGCCGTGGTGAAGTGGTCGAGACGGTTCTGGATGCGCCCGCCCCGCGTGCTGCCAAGCTCGCGCGTGATGCGATCGAGGTAGGCAAGCAGGTCTTTCTGTGTCTCGGGGATGTTCATGCGGCTGGTCCTCCTTTCGTCCCACACCTTACGGGCGGGGTGGTGCTCGGGACGGGTTGGCGCCCGCGTTTTGTCACGGGCACGTGAACTTCGGCACTCCATGATACATCTGTAGTGGCATATGGCGACTTCTCGACACCTGCGCTCGACACAGCGAGCGGCAACAGCGCTGTCCGCCGAGCGCCTCACGGGCGTATCCCAACCGTAGGAGTGCGCTTTGCCACCTTTGACTGCCTCCCTGTCGGCAAGCGGCTCGCCGTTCGCTCCGTCTCTGACCACATCGCTCGAATCGACTCTGCCGCCGGCGCTGTGGTGGCCGTCGTGCCCGCAAAGGTCATCAAGCAGGCCGACGAGGTCACCGCGGGCAAGGTCTCCCTCGTCGACGCACTCAGGAATCTGTAGGCGAGGCCCCTAAGGCCGCCTCGCTGTCGGCAGCCCGGGGCCATGTGCCATCAGGGCACAGGACGAGTCCGGTCGCCGGAATGCGGCCGGACCCGTTGTTCGCGTGTTTTGCTGGGGGAGTCGCTGTGGCGACGAGGTTCACTGGCTTACTTTTCCTGTTCGCGCAGCCCCTTCGCCAAGGCTATGTTGGACAGTTTGAGTTCGCCATTCGTTACCGTAACAGCAAGCGAGTGGCCGAACTTCTCGCAGACGCGTGTCGTGAGTGCGGTACCGTCGAGGTAGAGGACGAGGATGTTGTCGTCAACGATGAGCTGCAGGTGGTAAGAACGCCCGGACTCGAGCCAGACTGGCCTCCAAAGCCCCTTATCCATTACGCGGAACCACTTGTAACAGGGGCTCTTGTCGAACGAGAGCCGATTCGCGTCGAGGTCGAAGCGGTATTCGTACGACTCGTCGGTCTCGAGATTCTTGTAGGCTCGAATTGAGAAGTCGCAAGCGTCCCTGAACGTCACGTCTGCCTCGAAGCAGAAGATCTCGCCTGCGTTTTCGGTGATTACGCACTCCGTTCGTTCGTGGTCTCCGCGAAGCTCGATATCCGGGACGGCATCAGGGCACTCGAACGCATCCTTTATGCTTTGGGGAGGGCGAACGCCGAGGGTGCCATTGGGGCGCTGGTACACCTCATGGGGCATAAACGAGCCACCCCAAAGCCAGTTGGCCCGGTCATCGTCGTTCTCGCGCGTGGGGACCCAGCCGGACAGAATCCTGCGCGATCCGTCGAAGGCGGTCCGTCCGGCGTAATACGCCCTCCCGTCGAAGGCGTCATCTCTCGGCTTCTCCCACGGACCGTAGAGATCGCGGCTCATGCGGTAGACGATCTTGTTCTCGTCGCTGTACTCAGAGTAGACCAGGTACCACCAATCGCCAATTTTAAAAATGTCTGGCATTTCGAACATGGTGTAGAGGCCGGGGGCCCAGAAGTCGCCCTTGAACTGCCAGTGCTCGAGGTCCTTCGACGTAAAGTGAACGAGCCTGCCAGTTTGGAGGGTTTTGGAGGGGTCGTCTCCCTTACGCGTGCCCAGTACGAGGAGGTATTCCTTCCGGTCGTCATCCCATATTACGAAAGGGTCGCGCCAGTTGCGCCCATCGTATCCTGGCTGAGGCGTGAGCTCTACTGCAACGCCCGTCTTTTTCCACGTCGCATAATCATCCGAGCAGGCCTTCGCCTGCATGAGCACCTGGGACGTTTTGCCTTCTCGCAGGTAGTTGCGGTTGAACCCGGTATAGAAAGCGCGTACCTCCCCTTTTGCCTCGTAAACGGTTCCGGCGTAGATGAACTGGTCTTGGTCGTCTTCTCCGCCGCGGGGGATCGCCGTTCCGTGTTCCTGGTACGTCACGAAGTCCTGGGTGGTCGCGAGCGACCACCCAAAGGGCTGTCCTTCGGCAAGCGGAGCGGGGTCGCGCGTGTCACGCTGGTGGTATAGATAGAACGTGCCGTCCTTGCCGAAGGGCATGACGTCTCCCACCCACACGTCCTTCGGTTGGTAGAACAGGTGCTGGTTATTGGTCGGGACTTTGCGCATGTCTCGTCCTCCTTACTGTCGCGTCTTTCCTATTCGTCTTCTTCGTCAACGTCCGGAGTAAGATCTCCGAGGTAGACGAGCTGCTCTTTGGCTTGGGTGACGACATGCCTCACCACATCGGGAGTAAGCTGTCCGGCGTGGAGCGAGAGCTCGAGGGCCACGGGAAGGTTTACGCCGGTCACTATGAACGCGCCTCGCGGAGCCGAGCAGGCTACGAGCTGGTTTACGCTGCCCTGAAGGATGTCGGTGAGAACGAGGGTCTCGTCATCTTCGGCGATGCCCTCGAATGCGCTGGCGAGCTTCTCCTCGAGCGGGGTTTCGTCTGTAAACGCGCAGACAACCCTGATGTCGTGCCCCGGTCCTATGATGGCCTTGAGCGTGTCTCCGAGTCCGGCTGCCAGGCCGTAGTGCGATGCAATGATGATGTGCCTCATAATGCGTCCTTTGTGGGTTGGTCTAGCCCTAGGCTAGGCAGCAAGAATGCCGAAAGCCGCGCACACCCACGAGATGATGAGGATGCCGAGGACAATCTTGTTGATGCTGACCTTGCGCTTGACGAGGGCGTAGACGATGGCTGTGGCTATTACGGGCAGCATGCCGACCATGATTTGGTCGAGGATGCCCGTCTGGACGTCGAGCGTGACGTCACCCATGGTGAACGTGAGACCACACGAGACCTTGATGACGGTGGGGATGAGCGCACCGACGACCATCATGCCAAGTGCCGACGTCGACTCGGTGAAAACGGACATCTTCTCGGCAAGGGTCGTGAAGAGCTTGTCGCCGAACTTATAGCCTATGCGCCAGTCAAAGAGCTTCCATACGAAGATGGCGATGGCGACGGCGAGCCAGAGAAGCACGCCGACGGGGTTTCCCGCCTGTCCCATGTAGGCGGCGATGGAGCCGAAGATGGTGGGAATGAGGATGGCGAAGATCGTATCGCCGACTCCTGAGAGGGAGCCCATGAGGCCAATCTTAAGGTCTTGGACCGCGTCGATGGCGTCATTGTGCCCCTTGTCCTCCAAGGCTAGGCCGGCGCCGAGGAGCAGGCCGCTTACCTGGGGAGTCGCATTGTAATAGCGATAGGTGCTCAGAAGTGACCTGCGGTAGCCCTCCTCGTCTCCTGCATAGATCTTGCGCAGGGCGGGTTCGGTTGCGAACATGACCGCCGGGGCACACTGGGACTCATAGTTATAGATGGACGCGCCGAGCATCCAGCGGCGGCCGCAACGGTCGAGATCGGAAACGGTGAGGACTGGCTGGTACGTTCCGTCTGCCAGGCGGGTTGGCGCTTCGTTTGCCTTGGTGGCGTTAACTTCGTTACTCATCTTCCAGACCTCCAGCGTCGAGGGCGTTTACGGACGGATTGCTGTGCGACTTGTAGTACTCGATGGCCGCGGCGGCACCGAGCAGGGCAATGGGGAGAATGCTTATCTGCAGGTAGGCGGCCAGAACGAAGCCAACGATGGCGTAGGCGATGAATTTCTTCATTGGCATGAAGGACAGAAGCATCGCAAGGCCGACGACGGGGAGGATACCGGCGGCGATGGAGAGGCCGGTCGTGAACCAGGAGGGCATGACGGAGAGGAAAGCGTTGACGGCATCGGCGCCAAAGAGCAGTACGGCAAACGTGGGGATGGCCGCCGTAAGGCCATAGAAGACCGGACCGAGGAAAAGTACGCTCTTCATCTGCGAGTACTTGCCCTCTTCGGCAAAGCGCTGCGAGGTACGCCCGAGGAAGCCGTTTGCCGTCTTGGCGATGACGTCGAGCTGAAGGCCGAGCATGCCGACTGCGATTCCGGCGGCAACGCCGACGCTCGCCTCCTGACCCGAGGTGATGGCAACGACGGCGCCAATGATGGCGGCAGTGGGATAGTCGGGGACGGAGGCTCCTCCCATGGCCGCCACGCCCAGGCTCATGAGTTGGACGATGGCGCCGACGGCGAGGCCGGTTACGGGGTCGCCGAGCGCAAGTCCGACGAACCATGCTGGCGTGACGGACATGTTCGTGAGAATTTGTCCCGCGTTCTTCTCGGCTCCGTAGATGAAGGCGATGAGTGTAACGACGGCTATCTGGATGATGGATGGTGTCATAAGTTCACTCCCTTGCTAAAGCGTGATGATGCTGGAGAGCTCTACGGGCTTGTCGGCCGGCACATAGCGAACGGTGATGTCGCAGCCGGTGCCAGCAATCGCTCGATATGCGGGCAGCTCGTCTTTGGTGACGTAGGCGCGACTGCTCACCTGGACGGCGTCTGACCCCTCTTCGGGAAAGACTGTGCCTCCGACCACGAGTGTGGGAACAACCTGGCCCGTCTGTATGACGTCGAGGATGGTCTGGGGGTCTCGCGCCACGATGAAGATCGTGTGGTCGTCGTACTTGCCCGCCCGATAGTTCGTGAGAGCCGTCTCCTTGTTGATAATGGAGAGGGCGACTCCCGAGGGCTTTGCCATCCGCATGGCGGCCTTCTTGGTCGGGTCGTTGGC
Organism: Collinsella sp.; assembly: GCA_048519165.1. Lineage (GTDB taxonomy): Bacteria > Actinomycetota > Coriobacteriia > Coriobacteriales > Coriobacteriaceae > Collinsella. The sequence goes on along the minus strand of DBFZVF010000130.1, from coordinate 1,066 downwards.
GACGATGTCATCGATGACCATGAGACGCTGCGGACGGAACTCGGGTACCCACTGGGTTGCCACTATGCCGTGTAGCAGGCGGTTGTCGATGCGTGCTGCGATGATGCTCATGTGATGTTGGCTTCCTTCCTTTGCTTGCGTGACGCGTTTCGGCATGGCCTGTGCCGAAGCGCGTCATTCGTCCTGCCGGGCCGCGGACCCGTCGTTCAGCGTGGCCTGCCTGCGCGGGGCATGCCGGGAATTGATGTAGTCGTATGCGTAGGCGATCTCCGCGACGGGGACCTCCACGTGGTAATGGGCGGAAATGTCAGAGAAGCTCGTGCGGAATGCGATCGAGGTAGGCTCTGTGTCTCGGGGATGTTCATGCGGCTGGTCCTCCTTTCGCCACACACCTTACGGGCGGGGTGGTGCGCGGAACGGGTTGGCGCCAGTGTTTCGTCACGGGCGCGTGCACTTCGGCACTCCATGCTACATCTGAGTGGCATATGGCGACTTCTCGACACTCGCGCTCGACACAGCGAGCGGAAATGGCGCTGCCTGCCGAGCGCCTCGCGGGCGCATCCCGACCGCAGAAGTGAGCGCGAAGGCTCGTCGAAGTGCTGGGTGGGGGACCGGCGGTCTGGATACGCGGTTTCGTTCGGCGAAGGCGGCGAGGCGAATGGCATGGCGAACGTACGGGTTTGACGTGAACGGGTTGCCCGTGGCGGCGTGGTATCGGGAGGAGACGGTCGAGCAGGTGCTCGCGCCGCTGCTCGCCCGTCTCGCGCGCTCGCATCAGGAGAAGGGGTCGCAGGCCCATCTCGGCAACCCGGTGCGCATACGCTATTGCGACCGGGACGGCCACGTGTCGCGAACGGATATCGTCCGCCAGGTGGACGTCGCGCCGCGAAATGCAGACTCGCCTCAATCGTCGGTAAGGGGTGCCGCGGGCGATACGATGGAATCCACGGACCGCACCGCGCCGCCGAGATTGCGACGCGAACGCAGGCGATGCGCCCGAAAAACTCCTCCGCGCATGTAGGGCGAAACGCCAGATTGGAGCCCCATGAACGATTTCTCCTTCTAC
>DBFZVF010000129.1:0-10748 GCA_048519165.1 Collinsella sp. | reverse complement strand
GGGTAAGGCCGCCAAGTAGTCGTAACCGACTTACTCGCATAAGACCAGCACCCCGTTAGGTGCTGGCAAGATCAACCTTTTTAGGAGTTTACGTATGAACAAGCATAAGGCGAAGCTGGAAGGCCTCAAGCGTCGTCAGCGTCGTGTTCGCGGCAAGGTCTCGGGTACCGCCGAGCGTCCGCGTCTTCGCGTGACCCGTACTAACGCCAACATCTATGCCCAGATCATCGACGACAGCAAGGGCTCCAGCCTGACGCTCGTCTCTGCCTCGACCCTCGAGGCCGAGTTCAAGGGCGCCCACACCTCGAACAAGGAGGCCGCGGAGAAGGTCGGTCAGCTCGTTGGCAAGCGTGCCATCGAGGCCGGCATCACCAAGGTCGCTTTCGATCGTGGTGGCCGTATCTACCATGGCCGCGTCAAGGCCCTCGCCGACGGTGCTCGTGCCGCCGGTCTCGAGTTCTAGGAGGTATGTAGCACATGGCTCGTAATCAGAAGCAGCAGCGCGAGGCCTCCGAGTTCGAGGAGCGCGTCGTTTACATCAACCGCGTGTCGAAGACCGTCAAGGGTGGTCGTCGCATGAGCCTCGTCGCTCTCGTCGTCGTTGGCGACGGCAAGGGCAACGTCGGCGTTGGCATGGGCAAGTCCGCTGAGGTGCCCATGGCCATCTCCAAGGCGTCTCTCGATGCCAAGAAGAACATGTTCCACGTGCCGGTGACCGAGCAGGGCACCATCCCGCACGAGGTTCTCGGCCACTTTGGTGCCGGTCGCATCATCATCAAGCCCGCTGTCGAGGGTACCGGCGTTATCGCCGGCGGCGCTGTGCGTCCCCTCTTCGAGCTTGCTGGCATCAAGAACGTCCTGTCCAAGTCCCTCGGTACCGACAACGGCCTCAACATCATCAAGGCTGCCGTCGAGGGCCTCAAGGAGCTCTCCAGCCCTGAGGACGTCGCGGCTCGCCGTGGCCTGACGGTCTCCGAGATGTTCGTCGGTAAGGAGAACTAAGCATGGCTGACACCATCAAGATCAAGCAGGTCCGCAGCACCAACGGTTGCAAGCAGGACCAGGTCCGTACTGTCCGTGCCCTCGGTCTCCACAGGATCCGCGAGGTTCGCGAGATTGCTGACAACGAGTCCGTCCGCGGCATGATCTTCAAGGTCAAGCACCTTGTCGAGATTGTAGAGGAGTAGCAAATGCAGCTTCACGATCTTACTCCCGCGCCCGGTTCCACCAAGAACCGCAAGCGCGTCGGCCGTGGCAATTCTTCGGGTCACGGCACCACTTCTGGCCGCGGTCAGAAGGGCCAGGGTTCCCGCTCTGGCGGCACCAAGGGTGCCGGCTTCGAGGGTGGCCAGACTCCGCTGGCTATGCGCCTGCCCAAGCTTCCGGGCTTCCGCAACCCCCGTCGTATCGAGTACACCGCCGTTAACGTTGAGCGCCTCGAGCGCAAGTTCGAGGACGGCGCTGTGATCGACGGTGCCGCTCTTAAGGCCGCTCGCATCACCAAGAGCGAGTTCGAGCCCGTCAAGGTGCTCGGCAATGGTGAGCTCACCAAGAAGTTCACGGTCAAGGTCGACAAGGTCAGCGCTTCTGCGCAGGCCAAGATCGAGGCCGCCGGCGGAAAGGTCGAGCTGCCGTGCTAAATGGTCTTAAGAATGCTTTCCGCATCAAAGAATTGCGCGAAAAGATTCTTTTTACCATAGCTATGCTCGTCGTGTACCGCATTGGTGCGCACGTTCCTGTGCCCGGCATTCCCTTCCAGGGGATGCTGGGCCTTTTCTCGACCGATAACAATTCGGTCGCCGCAGGTGCTATGGCCCTCCTGAATCTTTTCTCTGGTGGCGCGTTGAGCTATGTTTCGGTGTTCTCCCTGGGCATCATGCCTTACATCACCAGCTCGATCATCCTCCAGATGCTCCAGGCCGTTGTGCCTTCCCTGCATGAGCTTGCCCGCGAGGGCGAGGTCGGTCAGACCAAGATTACGCAGTATTCGCGTTACCTCACCCTGGCTCTGGCAATCCTCAACTCCGTGGGTTACCTCTTCCTCTTTAAGAGCTTCGGCATCAGCTTTACTGGCGCCGGCGCCCCCGAGATCATCTTCGACCTCATGATCGTCGGCACACTCACCGCGGGCGCCATGCTGATCATGTGGATTGGTGAGCTCATCACCCAGCGCGGTATCGGCAATGGCATGTCGCTGATCATCTTCGCGAACATCATGGCCGGCCTGCCGCAGGCGATCTTCTCCAGCACCGAGGGCAATGCCGGTGGCATCATCACCATGGTGATTATCTGTGCCATCATCTTGCTGGTTATCCCGCTGATTGTTTTCCTTGAGCGCGGCCAGCGCCGCATTCCGGTCTCCTACGCTAAGCGCGTCGTGGGTCGTCGCATGATGGGTGGCCAGACCACCTACCTGCCCATCAAGGTCAACACCGCGGGCGTCGTGCCGATCATCTTCGCTTCGGCGCTGCTGTACTTCCCGGCCCAGATTGCCGTGTTCTTCCCCGGTATCGGCTGGATCCAGGCAGTTGCCTCTGCGCTTTCGACCGGTTGGCTCAACTGGGTGCTTAACGTTGTCCTTATCGTGTTCTTCGCGTACTTCTACACCTCCATGGTGTTCAACCCCGATGACACGGCCGACAACCTTAAGAAGCAGGGTGGCTTTATTCCGGGCGTCCGTCCGGGTAGGGCTACCGCGGCCTACATCAAGAACGCGCTCAACAAGATCACGCTTCCCAGCGCTGTCTTTTTGGCGCTCATCGCCATCGTGCCTTCGATCATCTTCTCCTTCACGGGTAACCATCTGATCCAGGCGTTTGGCGGCACGTCCATCCTCATCATGGTCGGCGTCGTGCTCGACACGGTCGATAAGCTCGAAGGCCAGATCAAGATGTATGATTACGATGGATTCTTTAAATAGGCTAGAGGAGGATTGCTCATGAACCTCGTATTGCTCGGAGCTCCGGGTGCCGGTAAGGGCACCGTCGCACAGGAGCTCGTCGCCGAGTTTGGCGTCGCTCACATTTCCACGGGCGACCTGCTGCGTGCTGCCGTCAAGGGTGGCACCGAGCTTGGTATTCAGGCTAAGAAGTACATGGACGCTGGCGAGCTCGTTCCCGACCAGCTCGTGATCGACCTTGTCAAGGAGCGCCTTGCCGCCGATGACGCCCAGCAGGGCTTTATCCTCGACGGCTTCCCGCGCAACACTGCCCAGGCTGTGACGCTCGATTCCGAGCTCTCCGCCATGGGTCGCGAGATCGACTGCGCCCTTCTGGTCGACGTGGCCCCCGAGGTCATCATCGATCGTCTGTCTTCGCGTCGCACCTGCCGCGCCTGCGGTTACACCGGCACCGCTGCCGATGCCACCTGCCCCAAGTGCGGCGGCGAGATGTATCAGCGCGACGACGACAAGCCCGAGACCATCAAGAACCGTCTCGACGTCTACGAGAAGTCCACGAGCCCGCTCGTCGACTACTATCGTGGCCAGGGTCTGCTCAAGTCGGTCAACGGTGACCAGGCTCGCGAGACCGTGTACGGGGATGTCAAAGAGGCTCTCGGTCTATGATCAAGATTAAGTCTGCAACGCAAATTGAGCAGATGAAGAAGGCAGGAGCGCTATCTAAGATGGCGCTCCGCCACGTTGGGGCCATGGTTCGCCCCGGCGTGTCGACCTTCGAACTCGATCAGCTTGCCGAGCAGATTATCCGCATGCATGGCGGCACCCCTGCCTTCAAGGGTTACGGCGGGTTCCCCGGAACCATTTGCGCATCAATTAACGATGCCGTGGTTCACGGTATTCCCAACCCTGACATGATCCTGCGCGATGGCGATATCATCTCCATCGATACGGGAGCTGTCGTTGACGGTTGGGTTGGCGATAACGCCTGGACGTTTTTCGTCGGCACCCCCACGCCCGAGGCCAAGGCCCTGTGCGAGGTTACGCGCGATTGCCTTAAGGCTGCTATTGAGCAGGCTGTTCCCGGTAACCATATCGGGGACGTCGGCTATGCCGTTCAGTCCCTCGCCGAGTCTCACGGTTACGGCGTGCTTCGCGATTACGTGGGGCATGGCATTGGCCGCGTGATGCACGAGGACCCCAACGTTCCAAATTATGGAAAGAAGGGGAGAGGCGTTCGCCTTCAGGCTGGTATGGTCATCGCTATCGAGCCGATGGTTACGATGGGTTCCAATCATGTGAGCACGGGCTCCGATGGTTGGATCGTTACGACCAACGACCATCTGCCCGCCGCGCACTACGAGAACACCGTCGCCATTACCAATGACGGTCCGGTGATTCTTACCACCGATGCGCAAGGATCCTGGTGTTCGCTCCAAGGCGGAGAAATGTAACAAGTTCCACGTAGTTGTGGAGCCATTACGAAGATATTACGATACGTGCATGCGTATTGTAGAATACTCAATCGCTGTCGTTTTCTAGAGAAAGATGATTGCTTGTGAAGAAGGAAGACGCAATTGAGCTCGAGGGTACGGTAAAGGAACCGCTGCCCAACGCCATGTTTAAGGTTGAGCTCGAGAACGGTCATTCGGTTCTGTGCAACATTTCTGGCAAGATCCGAATGAATTACATCCGCATTCTCCCCGGAGACAGGGTTGTCGTGGAGCTTTCCCCGTACGACCTGACCCGCGGTCGCATCACCTATCGCTATAAATAGCGACACGCATACACGCTCTTTTCCGACTGCAGGCTTAGCTCAACCTACGGTCGGTTTGCGTGTGAAGACCAGCCATAGTTTTAAACGCCTGCGGCTGGGCGAGTAGATAGTAGGGAAGTAGTTTGAGCGCTACCGAAAGGAAGAACGATGAAGGTACGTCCTTCGGTCAAGAAGATGTGCGATAAGTGCAAAATCATTAGGCGCCATGGCAAGGTCCTCGTCATTTGCGAGAACCCCCGTCATAAGCAGCGTCAGGGTTAAGAGAGGAGACTACGTTGGCCCGTATTAATGGTGTCGACCTCCCGCGTGAGAAGCGCGTTGAGATCGGTCTGACCTACATTTACGGCATCGGCCGCACCACTGCGACGAAGATCTGCGTCGAGTGCAACGTTAACGTGGACACGCGCGTTAAGGACCTCACCGAGGATGAGGTTAACGCCATCCGCGATTATATCGATAAGAATCAGATCATGGTTGAGGGCGACCTCCGCCGTGAGCGTAACCAGAACGTTAAGCGCCTTATGGACATCGGCTGCAACCGCGGCCTTCGTCACCGCAAGGGCCTCCCGGTCCGCGGCCAGCGCACCCACACTAACGCTCGTACCCGCAAGGGCCCGAAGCGTCAGATCGGTGCTAAGAAGAAGAAATAAGGAGCGCTAGATAGATGGCTACTGCTAAGAAGAACGTTCGCGCTGCCCGTCTGAAGCGCGCGGACCGTAAGAACATTTCCGTGGGCCAGGCTCACATTCGTTCTACGTTCAACAACACGATCGTTTCGATCACCGATCCCCAGGGCAACGTCATTTCCTGGAAGTCGGCTGGCCAGGTGGGCTTCAAGGGCTCCCGTAAGTCCACGCCGTTCGCTGCCCAGATGGCTGCCGAGGCTGCTGCCAAGCAGGCCATGGAGCACGGCATGAAGAAGGTTTCCGTCTTCGTCAAGGGCCCCGGCTCCGGTCGTGAGACCGCCATCCGCTCCCTCCAGGCTGCTGGCCTCGAGGTCTCGAGCATCCAGGACAAGACCCCCATTCCGCACAACGGCTGCCGCCCCAAGAAGCGTCGCCGCGTGTAACTGAAAGGATCGTATCAATATGGCAATCGACAGGACTCCTGTTCTTAAGCGCTGCCGTCAGCTCGGGATCGATCCCGCTGAGCTCGGTTACAGCAGCAAGAAGGAATCTATCCGTCAGCCCAAGCGCCGTCGCAAGGAATCTGAGTACGGCATGCAGCTGCGTGAGAAGCAGAAGGTCAAGTTCATCTATGGCGTTCTGGAGAAGCAGTTCCACGGCTACTTCAACAAGGCCCGTAAGATGAACGGCGTCACCGGTGAGAACCTCATGATCATCCTTGAGTCTCGCCTCGACAACGTCGTCTTCCGTCTTGGCTTCGCCCGCACCCGCAAAGAGGCTCGTCAGTCCGTCCGTCACGGTCACTTCACCGTGAACGGCAAGCGCGTGGACATCCCGTCCTACCGCGTCAAGGCCGGCGACGTCGTCGCTGTCGGCGAGAAGTTCCGTGACCTCCTCCCCATCAAGGAGGCCCTGATTTCCTCCGAGCGCTTTGAGGTCCCTGGCTGGCTCGAGGTCGATATCGAGAAGCTGTCTGGTAACGTGCTCGCTCTGCCGACGCGTGAGCAGATCAGCGGTGATATCAACGAGCAGCTCATCGTCGAGCTCTACTCTAAGTAGTCCATCCGGGCTGCTGAGGCTGGAGGTAATACATGTCAGAATTCATTAGGCCTCAGGTTCAGGTCGAAGAGATCAACGAGACCTCTGCTCGTGTCTCCGTCGAGCCGCTCGAGCGTGGCTACGGCGATACGCTGGGTAACTCGCTTCGTCGTGTTCTTCTGTCCTCGCTCGAGGGTGCCGCCGTCGAGGCCATTCAGATCGATCGTGCGCAGCACGAGTTCATGACCATCCCTAACATGGTCGAGGATGTCACCGACATCGTCCTGAATGTCAAGGGTCTTGTCTTCAGGGCTCTCGGCACGACCGACGAGGCGACCGCCACCATCTCGGTTGACGGCCCCTGCGAGGTCACCGGTGCGGACTTCTTTATTCCGTCCGAGTTTGAGCTGGTCAACCCCGAGCAGCACATTGCTACGCTCACCGAGGGTGGCCATCTCACCATGAGCATGCGCATCGGCTATGGCCGCGGCTATGTCTCTGGCGAGGCTAACAAGCGTGACAACGATCCCATCGGTGTGATCAACGTCGACTCGCTCTACTCGCCGGTGTCCCGTTGCGCCAAGCTCGTTGAGGCTTGCCGTGTCGGCCAGCATACCGACTACGACCGCCTTGTCCTCGAGATCGAGACCAACGGTTCCATCGCCCCGCGCGACGCCGTGGTCCAGGCTGCCAATATCATCAACCAGCATATGGCCGCCTTTATGAACCTTGCCGAGACCCCCGAGGTCGAGGAGGAGGCTTCGATCTTCGCTCCCGAGGTTACCAACGACAACGCCGAGCTGGACAAGCAGATCGAGGACTTGGACCTTTCCGTCCGTTCCTACAACTGCCTTAAGCGCGCCAGCATTCACTCGGTCCGTCAGCTCGTTGAGTTCTCGGAGAACGATCTGCTCAACATCCGTAACTTCGGTGTTAAGTCGATCGAGGAAGTGAAGGACAAGCTTGAGTCCATGGGCCTGAGCCTGAAGGCTTAATGCTTCGCATATTTGAGGAGAAACTAGACCATGCGTCACAACGTTAAGAAGGGCCTGAAGCTCGGCACCGATGCGAGCCACACCAAGGCCATGAAGAAGAGCCTTGCTAAGGCCCTCTTCGAGAACGACCGCATCAAGACCACCGAGACCCGCGCTAAGGCGCTGCGTTCGGTCGTCGACCCGATCATCACCTGGGCCAAGAAGGGCGACCTGCACTCTCGCCGTCTGGCTATCGCCAAGCTCGGCGATAAGCAGCTCGTTGCCGAGATCTTCGACAAGGCTGCTCAGGGCATGTGGCAGGACCGCAACGGCGGTTACACTCGCATCATGAAGCTCGGTAACCGTAAGGGCGATAACGCTCCTATCGTTATCATGGAGCTCGTCACCGAGCCTTGCACGCCTAAGGCCAAGAAGGCTGCTCCGGCCCCCAAGAAGGCCGCTGCTCCCAAGAAGGTTGAGGCTGCCGAGGAGGCTTCTGCTGAGGAGACCGCTGAGTAGACATTCTGTCTGCATAGGCTATATTCGAGGGGTACGTTCGCGTACCCCTCTTTTTTTGTCGCAATACCGTTGCTAGTTTGTTGGGAGCGCCCATGACTGCGCCGTCTGATTTCAATTCGACCCCCGAGCTCGACGCCACCCTTGTATTTCGCGTGGCCTACGATGGCTCCTCCTATAGCGGATTTGCCGAGCAGCCGGGCCAGACGACGGTTGCGGGCGAGCTGCGCCGTGCAATCGAGACGTTGCTGCGCCGCCCAATCGATCTGACGTGCGCGGGGCGTACCGATGCCGGCGTTCATGCGGTGGCCCAATACATCAGCGTGCCCGTAACGGACGCTGAGCTCGCTTTGACGCGCCGTAGGTGGCTGAGGGCTATGGATGCCCTCCTGGGCAAAGATATCGCCATAAACGAGGTCTACAAGGCTCGTAAGGGCTTTTCTGCACGTTTTGACGCGCGCTCTCGCACTTACACCTATCGCATTGCCGACCGTGATGCGCGACCCGTGCTGTCACGCGGTGCAGTGTGGTGGCATCGCTATCCCCTCGACGTCGACGCGATGGCTGCTGCCTGTCCTGCGCTTTTGGGCGAGCAGGACTTTAAGAGCTTTTGCAAGGTCGCCTCTGCCGTGGGCAAGCCCACGCACCGTTGCGTAATGCGGGCCGAGTTTGGCCATGAGGCCGCCTTTGGCGAGGACATCCTCACGTTTACCATCGAGGGCAATGCGTTTTTGCATTCGATGGTGCGAACCATTGTGGGCACCCTTGTCGAGATCGGCATGCATCGCCGCGATCCCGAGTGGATGCGCGAGGTAATTGACGCCTGCGATCGCACCGCTGCCGGTCCTACGGCACCCGCATGCGGTCTTACTTTTATGGGCGTGGACTACGACCCCGCCGAGCTTGTGGTCCTCGATTAGGGATGAGACTGCCTGACGGCGATCTTTGTGTGCGGCGCCTGTGGGCGGGGCGTGTGCAACATCTGTTCTTGACGTGCATCGCGGCGGACGACCGCCCGCATTAATTGACGGGGTGTACCATGAACGACAGTTTGTTACTAGCTGTCGAGAGGACGGAAAACTTGGTTCGACGTGGTTCGCATCCGCGACTTTCGGTGATCCTGATTGTTGAGGGTTCGCCCAGTTATACGATGCGCGCTCTCGAGAGCATCCAGAACCAAGACCTCTACGATTTGCAGATTGTCGTCGTTTGCCGCGGCGTGGTAGCTGGTGTGCGCCATTCGCTCGAAGTTGCTGCCGACAGAGACATTCATATTGATTTGATTGATGTTGAGGACCCAGCGCCTGGTGCCTGCCTGCGTGCCGGCTTTGCGGCTTCGCGCGGCTCCCAGATCATTGCGTTGAGTGCCAATGAGTGGTTTGCGCCGCAGTCCCTTTCGCAGATGGTCGAAAGCTCCTGCGACGCTTCTGCTGACATCGTGTTTCCCTCTGTTTCGCTCGATCGCTACGATGTTCACCGCGAACGTCATTCCCGAGTTTTGGACGCGACATCCGTTTCTGAAGATGAGGACCGGGCGGCTTGCCTGACCCAATTGGTTTCCTGTGGTTTAATCCGACAGACCTCTGGCGTGCTGTATGATCGCGCCCTCGTTGAGGCGTGCCTTGCGCATGGCGATGCGTTTCGCACGGTGTCTTTTTTGACGTTCGCGCTTTCGCAGGCAAAGCGCGTTTCGGGATGTGGCCGTGCCCGTTTTCATGCAGTGGCGCCGTCGATTACGGAGACGTTTGACCCCACGATGTTTGCCAGGCTTTCTGATGATATCGGGGCGCTCGACAGGCTTGCCGACTCGCTTGCCGTCGCGGGCGGTGGCGATCAGTTGAAGCTGGTCTGCCAGCGGTATTACTACGCCAGCCTGGTTGCCTGCATCGAAAATTTGTGTCTGAGCCCCCATGGGGTGTCTTCAATAGAGCGTTCGGCCCGTTTGCATGATATGCTCGAAGCACAGCGTACCCGTCAGATGGTTGCGGCTCTTAAAGGCAATCATCAGGGTTTAGGTCTGCTCTATGGTTCGATAGCTGGTGCCAAGCCTATGCGGTGTGCGTTGTATACGCATCTGGCGGCCTTTTTCAATCGTTCGGGCGTCAGGACTGTCTAGTAGCGTGATTTTCGAAATTAATTGCATGGAATTGTTTCGAAATGCGTTCTTATTCACTAAAACCCTCAAATAGCGCTAAACTATTCAATCACTAAGTGATTGTCTCCGCCATCTTTTGGAGTGAGGTTTTGTATGGCCAAAAAACGCAATGGGCGCCAGGATGCCATCAGAGATATTGTTCGCAATAAGGACGTACGTACGCAGCGCGTTTTGGTAGACGAGCTTCGCGCCATGGGTTTCGATTGCACGCAGGCGACCGTTTCGCGCGACATCGCGGACATGGGACTGCGTAAGCTCCCCGAGGGCATCTATGTCCTTGCCGAGGACCTGCATCTGCAGCGCATGGTTTCCGAGTTGGTTACCGGCGTACTGCGCACCGATAATCTGGTTATGATCAAGGCACAGCCCGGTACGGCTTCTGGTATTGCCGCAGCGGTCGATGCCGCGGAGCTGCCCGACGTGCTTGGCTCGCTTGCCGGCAACGACACGATCTTAGTCATTGCGCAGACGGCCGAGGACGGCGAACGCCTTGAGGCGCTCATCAACAAGCTGAGTAACTCTCACAAGTAGGGGATGCGTGGCACTGCTGCTGTGCCGATTGTTGCTATAGGTAATTGCCGAGGGCGTTGACGAAGGTCAGCGCCCTTTTGCATGCCGGCACCCGTTGCTCTATCGGTCCTGCAGCCGGGGCCGTCGTGGCATCTTGTGACATCTGCCGAAATAAAGAAGCGCCCGAGCAGCGTACGTGCTGCTCGGGCGCCTTGGTGTCAGATGCCGCTTTGCGTCTACTGGCCCGTAGAGGGGT
>DBFZVF010000128.1:0-5635 GCA_048519165.1 Collinsella sp. | reverse complement strand
CCACTCCACCCTCCATATATTGCAAAACACCCCCAAGCATATGTTCGAAAACACAATATGTTGTGTTTACAGCAACGACGGGATGCCACCTGTGGCACCCCGCCTTTCAACCTCAACCTTCAAGTTGACCTTGAGGCGATTTTTGCGTCCCCTTACATGCCGTTCACATCGCCCCCAAACTCCCCCACCCACGGTACACACGGCCCACCACCGCGTCGGTGTCTGGCGAAAAATGGGACGGGCCCCAGATTGCCCATGCGCGCAAAAGTGCGTCTCGGCAATCTGGGGCCCGTCCCCAAATACCTATAAATATGCAGGCCAGCGATATGTTAACGATGCGCCAGCGGGTGCGCTGCCAGATAGACCTCGGTCAGTTGCGTACGATCGACATGCGTGTAGACCTGCGTGGTCGATATATCGGCATGTCCCAAGATCTCCTGTAGCACACGGAGGTCTGCGCCGCCCGCAAGCATATGGGTGGCAAAGGAGTGACGCAGCGTATGGGGATGGAGTCCCACCAGTCCCACCTGGCGCCCGTAGCGCTCACAGATGGCATGGATGCCCTGGCGCGACAGACGGCGGCCGTTCTTATTTAAAAAGACCGCCGAGGTCTCGGTTCCGCGGGCATGGGCCGCCAAGCGAGAACGTCCCTCAGTTACATAGAGCGTCAGAGCTCGCGCCGCGCTTCCCACCAGCGGGGACAGGCGTTCCTTTGAGCCCTTACCGCGAACGAGTACAAAGCCATCGTCGATATGGATATCGCCCACATCGAGCCCCACCAACTCGCTCACACGCAAACCGCATCCGTAGAGCACTTCCAAGATGGCATGGTCGCGCAAGCCCATCTCGCCCTCGGGGAAGTCTTGATCGAGCAGCGCCGAGACATCCTCCACCGATAGATACTCCGGCAAACGATCAGCCTTTTTAGGAAGGCGCAACGCCGCCGTTGGATTTTGGGCCACAGCCCCATCGCGCACCAAAAAGGCATGCAGGCCCTTCACGGCCGCAAGCGCACGCTCCACCGAGGCATCCGAATAGCCCCCATCGCGACGGTCGGCGACAAAGCCCTCCACGACCTGACGAGTCACCTCTTCAAAAGACACAATACCCGCCCGCTCCAGATAGGCGCAGTACGTCGTCAGGTCACGACGATAGGCCGCAATCGTGTTGCGCGCCAAACCCCGCTCGACCGCGAGGTAATCGAGATACTCCCCCGCCGCCACGGCGAGCGACGAGGGAGTAGCTTCGGTATGTTCCTTATTCGCCGGCACCCTTAGTCCGTAGCGAGATTCATGGGCGTCACCTGCAGACGGTCGACACCCTCGTGCTGGCCGATCGAAGCGCGCACGAACTCGCGGAACAGCGGCTGCGGGTTGGTCGGGCGGCTCTTGAACTCGGGATGAGCCTGGGTTGCCACATACCACGGATGCACGTCGCGCGGCAGCTCGACCATCTCGACCAGGCGCTCGTCGGGCGACAGACCCGAGATAACCAAACCGGCGTCCTCGAGCTGGTCACGGAAGGCGTTGTTGAACTCAAAGCGGTGACGGTGACGCTCGTAGACGAGCTCCTCGCCATATGCCTCGCGAGCAAGGGTATCGGCGGCGAGCTTGCACGGATAGGCGCCCAGGCGCATGGTGCCGCCCTTCTCGGTCACGTCCTCCTGCGAGCTCATCAGATCGATGACGCTAAACGGGCCGTCCGGATCGAACTCGGAGGAGCTGGCGCCGGCAAGGCCGACGACGTTGCGGGCGAACTCGCACACGGCCACCTGCATACCCAGGCAAATGCCCAGATACGGAATCTTGTGCTCACGGGCAAACTCGGCCGCGAGGATCTTGCCCTCCAGGGCGCGCTTGCCAAAGCCGCCAGGGACCAGGATGCCCGAGGCGTCGCCCAGAACCTCGGAGACATTCTGCTCGTCGAGGCTCTCGCCGTCGACCAGCTGGACGTCCACATGGCGATCGTAGAAGACGCCCGCATGGTGCAGGGCCTCGATAACCGACAGGTACGCATCGGGCAGCTGCGTGTACTTACCCACGACGGCGATCTTCACCTTGTCGGCGTGATGGTTGGCGTGATTCTGTTTGCGCAGGAACTCGTTCCACTCGCTCATGTCGCGCTCACGCGGATCCAGACCCAGGCGTTCGCAAATGCGCAGGTCAAAGTCCTGCTCGGCAAGCAGCTGCGGAACATCGTAAATGCTCGCGCAGTCCTCGTTGGTAAAGACGCAATCGGTGTCGACGTCGCAGAAGCTTGCGATCTTTCCGCGGATAGCGTCATCGATATGGTGGTCGGAGCGCAGCACGATGATATCGGGCTGGATGCCAAAGCTGCGGAGCTCCTTGACGGAATGCTGCGTGGGCTTGGTCTTGACCTCGTGGGCGGCGGCGATATAGGGAACGAGCGACACGTGGATGTAGCAGACGTTCTCGGGGCCGGCCTCCTTGCGGTACTGGCGGATGGCCTCGACAAACGGCTGCGACTCGATGTCGCCGATCGTGCCGCCCAGCTCGGTGATGACTACATCGGAGCCGGTCTGCTCCTCGATGCGGCGGAACTTGTCCTTAATGGCATTGGTGACGTGAGGAATCACCTGCACGGTACCGCCCAAAAAGTCGCCGCGACGCTCGCGGGCGATCAAGCTCTTATAGATGGCGCCGGTCGTAAAGTTGGAATCGCGGGTCAGGTTCTCATCAATAAAGCGCTCGTAATGACCCAGGTCCAGGTCGGACTCGTAACCATCCTCGGTAACGAAGACCTCACCATGCTGGAAGGGGCTCATGGTACCGGGGTCGACGTTCAGATACGGATCGGCCTTCTGCATCGTTACTTTGTAGCCACGCGACTTGAGCAGACGGCCCAGCGAGGCCGCGGTGATACCCTTGCCCAAGGACGAAACCACGCCACCGGTTACGAACACATGCTTGGTCATATTGAGTTACCTGCGCTTCCCGTAGAAGTTGTTTATCCACATCTTACGGGTCTTCATTGTAATACTCGCGCCGCGGACCGTTCGCAATTTTTCTCGCATGCGATTGCATTTCTCAATCTTGAAACAAAACGCCGCCCGGTTTCCCAGGCGACGTCGCTGTGGCAAGGGTTACATGCTGCTATCGATCAGCAACCTCGTCCTCAAGCATTTCTTGAACGAGCATGCCGGTACGGACGCCCTCAAGATACCACTCGCCACGTTCGGTGAGGCAAATGCCATTTGCAAGCTGACCGCCATCGTCGCTATAACGCGAGACGACATCAATCATGCCTTCGGAATCCAAGCGATCGATTGCGGCGCGGACACGATACGGCGAAACCCCCACGCGCTCGGCAAGCGTTTTGCGCGAGAAACCATACGGCCCGCCATTGTCTTCGGTTTGCTGGTCGATCTCCATCAACACCAGCACCTCGACACGCTTCATATCGTTGACACTCGCACGACCCTTGCCCGCCATAGCAGCCTCCTCAAACCGAGCACGAGCATCTAACGCGCCGTGCGCGACCGACACACCTCACGATGGCAGGTAATATCCATCATGCGGCATCCCGCTAAGGATGAAACAGTTACGGTTATTGTATACCGCTCAAATTGTTTCTAGGCAGGTAAACAGCTATTTTTCGCCGAAATAGGCGCTTTATTGATCAAAAAGCCGTACCGGGCGCTAACCCGATACGGCCAAAATGCAATGCAATTACCGCGGTGCTTCAAACTTAGCGATGGAAGAAACCGCGGCGCTCAAACTTGGGCTCGCAGCACACGTTGATACCCAGTTTGCGCAGTACCGTCTCGTCCGTCGGCGAGATGATCACGCTAAAGAAGGCATCGCAACCGCGCAGCTGCTCCAGGCCCGAAAGGACGCGAGCGGCCGTCTCACTCGTGGCCGAGGTGATCGACAGCGCCATAAGCGTCTCGTCGGTGTGGAGGCGCGGGTTTTTGCTTCCCAGGAAATGCGTCTTGAGCTTGCTGATGGGCTCGATCGCCTCATCGCTAATGACCTCGAGCTCAAGGTCGACGCCCGAGACATGCTTGAGGGCGTTCATAATGAGCGAACTTGCGGCGCCCAGGCGCGTGGAGGTCTTACCGGTCACCACGGAGCCATCGGGCATGACCATGGCACCCACGGGACCACCCGTCAGCTGCTCCCTGGTGAGGGCCGCCGAGCGCGCCGGTGAATAGTTCTTATCGATGCCGGCTTTCTTCATAATAATCTTGAGACGGTCGACTTGCTCATCGCCCACGCCGGTACGGCGCACATTTTCGACCGCGGTAAAGTAGCGGCGGACGATCTCCATCTTGGAAGCGTCGCGGCAGGCATCGTCATCGGTGATGGCAAAGCCGACCATATTGACGCCCATGTCCGTAGGGCTCTGGTAGGGGCTCTTGCCCAAGATCTTTTCCATCAGGGCACGGACTACCGGGAAGGCCTCGACGTCGCGGTTGTAGTTGACCGTGGTCTTGTTGTAGGCCTCAAGGTGGAACGAATCGATGATATTGGCGTCGTCGAGGTCAGCCGTGGCGGCCTCGTAGGCAATATTGACCGGATGCGTCAGAGGAAGATTCCAGACCGGGAAGGTCTCGAACTTGGCATAGCCGGCGGCGGTACCGTGCTTATGCTCGTGATACAGCTGCGAGAGGCAAGTGGCGAGCTTGCCCGAGCCGGGGCCGGGTGCCGTCACGACAACGAGTGGACGCGTGGTCTCGACAAACTCGTTCTTGCCGTAGCCTTCGTCGGACACGATCAGATCGACATCGTGCGGATACCCCTCGATGGGATAGTGCAGCTTGGCGGGAATGCCGAGCGCGTTCAGGCGATTGCGGAACACATCGGCGGCGGGCTGGCCGGCGTACTGGGTGATGACCACGGCCGCGACGGCAAAGCCGTTGCCGCGGAACAGGTCAACCAGGCGCAGCACATCCTCGTCATAGGTAATGCCAAGGTCACCACGAGCCTTGTTTTTCTCGATGTGGTTCGCGTTGATCGCGATGATAACCTCAACGTCATCGGCAATGCTCTTGAGCATGCGGAACTTGCTGTCCGGTTCAAAACCCGGCAGCACGCGACTCGCGTGATAGTCGTCAAACAGCTTGCCGCCAAACTCCAAATAGAGTTTGCCGCCAAACTGCGAGATGCGCTCCTTAATATGAGCGGCCTGCAGCTCGATATATTTCGCGTTGTCGAAACCCTGGCGCATGTATGGCTCCCGTCCCGTTTCCATTTAATGTTCTAGGCGATTATAACGGAGCCCGCCCTCCCCGATACCCAAACCATCAACAGGCACCAACCAAACACGCCCACCGCAACCACCGGGGACCCAGGATGGCTAATTTGAGGCGGGGAACAAGTCGCTCAGCACCAACGATGGCAGCGCCGCAGGTTGAGCATAAGCCAGCGAAAGCCCGCCAGAGCGAGCAAGGTGACGTGAAAGAGGAGGGCATAGGCCTTTTGGCCATGCCCGACGATTGAACGTCAGATTGCCGCTCTGGCGGGCTTGCAGCGTCGAGCGGTTCCGGCGTTTGGTAAAACGCCGGAACACAAGAGCGCCCCCTCCCGCGCATGAACGGAAGGGGGCTAAAGGTAGGAGTCTACCGGTGGGTTTACCCCACCGGACAGACGATGACCAGGTGATCCTTTACAGG
>DBFZVF010000127.1:0-4230 GCA_048519165.1 Collinsella sp. | reverse complement strand
CTATGCAGGGGCCCGCTCGGTCATGTGTTCCGAGCGGGCCCCTGCTGTTAGCTTGTGGCACTGAATAGTTTAGGCTTCGTCGACGATCTTAAGGCCGCGCGTGTGATCGATCTCGTTGAGGAGGTTAACGCGACGCTCGTGACGACCACCCTCAAACTCGGCGTCGAGCCACTCGTCGACGATCATCTTGGCGAGCTCGGAGCCCACGACGCGGGCGCCAAAGGCGAGCACGTTGGTATTGTTGTGCATGCGAGAGAGCTTGGCGCTGAAGGGCTCGGAGCACACAACGGCGCGTACGCCCTCGACCTTGTTGGCAGCCAGGCTAATCCCGACACCGGTGCCACAGATGAGGATGCCCAGGTCGACGTCGCCGTTGGCAACGGCCTTACCCACCTTGTAGCCGGCGATGGGGTAGTCAAAGCTCTCGGAGGTGTCGGTGCCAAAGTTCACGACCTCGCAGCCGCGCTCCTTCAGGTGCTCGGAAATGATGTTCTTGAGCTCGACGGCGGCGTGGTCGTTACCGATACCGATCTTCATGGATGGTTCCTCTCTGGTCTGTGCGGCGCAAATGCTAAGGGTGTTTACCGCGTTCGACTGCATGATAGCGCGACTTTTGCGTAAACGCTCGGGCGTTTTTTGGTCAAACGCTTTAGCATGCAACAAGACCGGCTTTTCATGAATGAATGCCGTCAGATTGCGCTTAAGCGCCGTCCGTCGGAACCATGGTTGCGGTTTCTGATGCATTGTTATCAAATAAAAGAGTTAACTCTTTTTGAGAGCCCAGTCCGTTATACAAGTAGGAGATACCTATGTCTGCCGATTCCCTTCGTGATACCGCGTTTTGCGATGTTTTGAACCGCGAGCTTGTCTGTGCGCTCGGCTGCACCGAGCCTATTGCCGTTGCCTATGCAGCGGCGCTGGCGAGCCAGACGCTCGGTTGCGAACCCGATCATATGGATGTCACCTGCTCGGGCAACATCATCAAGAACGTTAAGAGCGTGACCGTGCCCAACTCGGGCGGTATGCACGGTATTGAAGCGGCGGCCGTGCTGGGTGCCGTGGGCGGCGACGCCAAGAGCGCGCTCGAGGTGCTCGAGAGTGTCGATGACGCGGATCGCGCCCGCGTGGCCGAGCTGCTTGCTGATACGGACTACTGCGATGTGTCGCTTGTCGAGGGTGTGCCTAACCTCTACATCAAGGTGACTGCTACAGCCGGGGGCCATACCGCGGTCGTCGAGATTACCGACCACCACACTAATGTCACGTGCCATACGCTCGACGGTATTCCGGTATGCGGCAAGTCGGCGGGGGAGTGTGCCGCCTGCGCCGAGCGCGTTGTGGCCGAGCGTGCGGCAGATAGCGCTGACACGCCCATGTCGATTGAGTCCATCATCGACTTTATCGAGGACGGCGACATCGATGGTGCCCGCGCTGCCGTTGAGCGTCAGATTGAGCTGAACGGCGCGATCAGCGCCGAGGGCCTGGCGCACGCTTGGGGCGCCGAGGTCGGCCGTACGCTGCTGGGTGCTCGTGCCGATGACGTCGCCTGCCGTGCCCGCGCCCGTGCGGCTGCCGGGTCCGACGCGCGTATGAACGGCTGCGCGCTGCCGGTCGCCATTGTTTGCGGCTCGGGCAATCAGGGCATTACCTGCGCATTGCCCGTTATGGAGTATGCCGAGTACCTGCGCTGCGACCACGAGCGCCTGGTGCGCGCCGTGATACTGTCCGATCTTATCGCCGTGCATATCAAGAGCTATATTGGTGCGCTCTCGGCGTTTTGCGGTGCGATTTGCGCCGCGTGTGGTGCCGGCGCAGCCATTACCTGGCTGTGCGGTGGCACGCGCGAGCAGATTGGCGCGACGGTATCGAATACGCTTGGCAACGTGGGCGGCATCGTGTGCGACGGCGCCAAGGCGAGCTGTGCCGCCAAGATCTCGGCTGCCGTTGATGCGGCGATTCTGGGCCACGATATGGCTATGCAGGGTCGCGGCTTCCGTGCCGGCGAGGGCCTGATCCAGGATACCGTCGAGCAGACAATCGCCAGTATGGGCTATGTGGGCCGTGTGGGCATGAAAGACACCGACGTCGAGATCCTCAACATCATGATCGGCAAAACCCAGGTGTGCTAGTTACGCGGTTTTACCAAACCGCGTAACCAGTCGACGCTGCAAATGCCCCTAAGCGGCAATCTGCCTTTCAATCGTCGGGCATGGCCAGAAGGCCTATGCCCTCCTCTTTCAAGGCACATTGCTCGCTTAGGGGCATTTTCGCTGACTTGTGCTCAACCTGCGGCGCTATTTTGTTTGGTGGGAGGGGTCCTATGACAGTTCGTCGGCTACTTGGTGTTCGTAGAAGGCTTCTACTACGGCGTTGAAATCGCGGGCGAAGTCTTCCATGGTTCCGTGCCAGGTGGCTCGGCCGGGTTTTCCCTGGCCAACATAGGCAGTTTGAATGCCGCAGGCGGGGCTGGGGAAGTCGCGCCTGGGATCGTTGCCCACCATAAGGACCTCGTGTGGGTCGAGTCCCATCACCTGAAGCTGCTCGAGATAGTAGGTGGCATCGGGCTTGCAGCGGGTGGTGTTTCCCATGTGCGTGACGAGCTCAAAGGGGGCGTCGGCCAGGTCGCCCCAACCCATGCGGCACTCGATGGCCCCCTGGGGAAAGCTGGGGTTGGTAAAGAGCGCGCAGCGCAGTCCTGCGTCCTGTACGGCCTGGAGAGCGGCGTGTGCGCCCGGCATGGCGTGGGCGTTGATGACATCGTCGTTCTTGTACGGAAGCACTTCGCGGTCGTAGTAGGTAAACGCCTCGTAGATGAGGGGATCGGAGAGGCAGATGCCGCATCGGCGCTCGACCTCGGTGCGGTAAAATTCAAGATTGGTGCGGTTGTCCGTGCCGCTTCGGCGGTTGGCGTTGAGGTCGACCAGAATGGTGCCGAGGCGCGCCATCGTGCCACCGCGGCTGCGGCGTCCGATATCCGCGAGCATCGACGAGACATCCTTAAAATAGCGAAGGATGAACGCGTTGAGGTTGATGCTAAGAAGCGTCTCGTCCATATCGAAAACGACTGCTTTGAGCACGCGGGCACCTTTCTCGATAAATCGTTCCAGAATCGTTGCTCCGGATACTTTACCCCAAAGCCGTATGCCTAACTGCCTATCGTCAACTTATGGGGACGGTCGTCCACAAGATTGCGAAAAAGTCTCCATACGAGTAAAAAATCGCAGTTCACGCTTGAAATCGAAATGATTTCCCCGTAACCTATACGAACGTGATTGCATAAGCGTCACATTAGTATCTGTCGGCTCCCGAGTGTTCCTAAACGTTGTGTGTTTGTCGCACCCTTCTGTAGGTCCTAGCAATCGGGGCCCCGTAGTTCGAAAGGGGTCCACCTTTGAGTGAGATTCAGAACTCGTCCATTTTCTCTCTTGACGATGTCAACGAGGAGGAGATGAACAACCTCATCGACGGTACGATTACCGACTTTGATGAGGGCGATCTCGTTAACGGCACTGTCGTTAAGATCGAGCATGACGAGGTGCTCGTTGACATCGGATTCAAGTCCGAGGGCGTTATCCCGGTCCGCGAGCTGTCCATCCGCAAGGACGCTAACCCTGCAGACATCGTTGCACTCGGTGATCCCATCGAGGCTCTGGTTCTCCAGAAGGAGGACAAGGATGGTCGTCTGGTACTGTCCAAGAAGCGTGCCGAGTACGAGCGTGCTTGGAACCGCATCGAGGAGAAGTTCAACTCCGGCGAGAACGTCGAGGGCGAGGTTATCGAAGTTGTCAAGGGCGGCCTGATCCTCGACATCGGCCTGCGTGGCTTCCTGCCCGCTTCCCTCGTCGACCTCCGTCGCGTCAAGGACCTCACCTCCTACATGGGCACCCGCATCGAGGCCCGCGTCATCGAGATGGACCGCAACCGCAACAACGTCGTCCTCTCCCGTCGCGTCGTGCTCGAGGAGTCCCGTAAGGCTGAGCGCTCCGAGATCCTGTCCAAGCTCAAGTCTGGTATGCGTCTCCAGGGCACCGTTTCCTCCATCGTCGACTTCGGCGCCTTCGTCGACCTCGGCGGCATCGACGGCCTGGTGCACATCTCCGAGCTGTCCTGGAACCACGTCAACCACCCCTCCGAGGTCGTCAAGGTGGGCGACGAGGTGGAGGTCGAGGTGCTCGACGTCGACCTGCAGCGCGAGCGTATCTCGCTCGGCCTCAAGCAGACGACGGAGGA
>DBFZVF010000126.1:0-3428 GCA_048519165.1 Collinsella sp. | reverse complement strand
CCCAATCAGGATCTCAACAATGATTTTGTTCAGAGTGGATTGATTAATAAGTTCAATCTTCAATTTGAACTGAGCTGGAAGCTCCTTAAGCGTCTGCTCGAGTATGAGGGTGCTACGCTTGCCGCGTCGGGGTCTCCTCGTGCCATCTTGAAGGAGGCCTACCGATTCTACGACTTTATTGATGAGGCGGCCTGGCTAGATATGCTCAGAGACCGCAATACGAATGTCCATATCTATGACAATAAGCTCGCTCAAGATTTGATTCAGCGCATCTTGAACGCCTATATCCCCGCTTTCTGCCAGTTGAGGGACGGGTTGATGGAGCGTTACGGCGAGCTTCTGCTGGCTCCCGACGACCAGTTTGTTTAATTTCTTAAGATTTCGCGGAGGGTTGTTGCCGTTTACCGAGGGGTTGTTGTGCAACAACGGGCGAGCTGCAATACTTAGATTCATCTTTGCAAACTGCGCTTTAACTACACCAATGCAGGGAGGATCTTATGCAGCCCAAGCATTCCGCGATTGTGGCGGGCCTGACGCTGGCGCTTTCGTTTGGCACCGTTGCCGCGCCTGTGACTGCTGTTGCCGAGGAGCCCACGCCGGGCGTTGCCTCGGATGCCACCGATATCGATAAGGGCCTTTACACCCAGCAGTCCTTCTCGGGCGTGCTGAGGTCGGTTCAGGGTGTTTCATTTGTCAACGTGACTGCCGAGATGAAATACTTCACCAAATACGAGAGCCATGGCAACTATAACCAGGGCTTTTCGTATGGCGACGGCTATAACGCGCTGGGCTATTACCAGTTCGACCGCCGTTGGTCGCTCATTCCGTTTATGAAGCAGGTCTATAACTACGATTCTGCCAAGTACGGCATGCTTAAGGCTGCGATCGATCGCGGCAGCGAGATTTCCAACGCGAACAACCCCATGTATGCGAACGGCCAGCTCACCGAGCTGGGTCGTATTGCGCAGGAGGCCTTCCAGGGCGCTTATAACACCGACCCTGCTGAGTTTTCGGCTCTGCAGGATGCTTATGCGTACAACTCGTACTATGCGGTGACCGAGGCGTGGCTCAAGAGCGCTCTTGGCATTGACATCTCCGGCCGCGCCGACTGTGTCAAGGGCATGGTGTGGAGTATTACCAACATGTGCGGCACCGGTGGCTGCAGAGACTTCTTCCGCTGGGCAAACCTTTCCAACAGCATGACGGACCGCGAGTTTGTGACGGCGCTTTCCAACAGCGTGGTCAATAATGTGGCGACCAAGTATGCAAGCCAGCCCCAGTACCACGAGGGCTGGAAGAACCGCTACCGCAATGAGCTCAAGGATTGCCTCGTCTATATCGCCGAGGACGAGGCTTCCGCGGCAACGCCTGTGGAGCCCGTGCAGCCCGAGCCCACGCCGGCACCTTCACCGACGCCTGATTCGAATGGCGACTCGAGTGACGATGCCGACGATGACAGGATGGATGCGCCTTCGACCGATACTGACGGCGATGGCTCTGCTGGTGGCACTACCAACGACGGCTCTTCCTCGAGCGGCTCCGATTCTAACGGCTCTGCTGCGGGCGATTCGTCTTCAAGCTCTGCCGGCAATACGGGCAGCGTCTCCTCTGGTTCGACCGGCGCTGGTTCCTCTGACTCTTCCACTGGCTCCAGCGATTCTTCCGCCGATACTGGTTCTAGCAATGACTCTAACTCTGACGCCGCTTCTGATTCCGGTGTTTCCAAAGACGACTCGAATAAGGCGCCGGACGCGCCCGTTACTTCGACGGACAAGAAGCCCTCTTTCGTTGTGCAGCTTGGCTACACGTTTGGTTCCTCGCTGATGGCTGGCGTAAGCAACTCGTCTCCTGACAAGAACAATTCTGATCAGGCTTCCACGACGCAGACCGCGGTCGCGAGGGATGAATCCAAGGAGAAGGACGAGAGCAAGGGTAAGACCGACGACGGAAAGCAGCAAGGCGAGGACGGCGGTATGGGCAACGCCGACAACCAGAACCAGGAGCAGAATGGCTCCAAAACGGTGACCACGACCACGACGACTACGACCAAGTCCTCGGGCGGTAACATGCCCAAGACGGGCGACCTCATCGTGATGGCGAGCCTTGCCAGCGCAAGCTTGGCCACGCTGGGCGCCACGTCTATTGTGAGTGGCAAGCATAAGCTCGATCAGCAGAATAAGGCTGCGAGTGAGGACGGTTTTGAGGAGTAGCCTCTCGGTTGTCAGATAGCTAAAGAGTCGGGAAGGGGTCCGGTGCTGCTGCATCGGGCCCCGTTTTGTTGTGCAACGATTAGTTGGGACCCCTCACACCTCGTGTTGCTACCGTTGCCCGATCTGTTTGCGCACCGACATCAGTACGTGCGAGGCGGTCATTACAATTGGCATCGTGCTGCGATTTAAGGGGAACGTTGCGATGTCTGAACAGGCAAATAATGGTTGTGCTGCCGACTTTGGCGTGCGTCTGATTGGCTGTGCCGACGATTCGGTTTTGCCGATTGACATGCACGACTATGTGGAGGCTCTTTGTCGCTGCACACTGATCGACAAGACCATGTTTATTGCCGATACGCTGGATTGCGACGCGTCCGTTATGGTGTGCTGCCGACCCGAGGGTTTTGGCAAGAGCATGAATTTGTCGATGCTCAGGGCTTTTCTGGAGCGTCCCGTGGTCGGTCGCGCCGGTCGGATCTCGTTTGCCGATACTCTGATTTGGGGTGCGGACGGCGGACGCTATCGGGACGAGCATGCGTGCTATCCGGTGATCTCGCTGGACTTTTCTGGCGCTGCGAGGTGTGGCGCCGCTGTTGCCGACGTCGTGCGCGATGCTCTTTCGAACGAGTGCGCTCGCCTGTTGGCGCTCTTGGAGGCTCCGGATTTAGCTCGAGATAAGGTACGTCACATCGAACGCGTCGCGCGTGGCGTTGCAAGCGAGGCTGAGGTTGACACGGTGCTTGGTGTGCTCATTGAACTGCTGGAGATGGCCTGCGATGAGCAGGTTGTATTGCTCGTTGATGGGTACGATGCGGCGTGGTCGCGCCTTGCGAGCGCCAGGGACGCTTCCGTCGCCGGTCCGGCGGAGCTGCTCGATCGCGTGCTGTTCGACTCCATCGTCGCTGCTGACGATTCGTTGCGGCTGGCGTGTCTGATGGGGGAGCGCCCCGGTCCTGCCGAGATGGCACTTTCTTCGCGCAGCTGCTCGTATTGTCTGTCGACGCCGCTTTCGACGTGGTTCGACCGTTGGTTCGGCTTTTCGGATGCCGAGGTCGAGGCTCTGCTGAATCATGCTGGACGCGAAGGATGCCTGGATGATGCGCGCGAATGGCTCGAGGGGTATCGGTTTGGCAGGGTCTATTGCTCGAGTCCAGCACGTGTGATCGGTTTTCTGGACCGAGGCTGCACGGCGCCTGTGCGTGCCGATCTGTATGGGTA
>DBFZVF010000125.1:0-2607 GCA_048519165.1 Collinsella sp. | reverse complement strand
CCTCGAGATCATCGTCGACCGTCTGCTCCGCGAGTTCAAGGTTGACGCTAACGTCGGTAAGCCCCAGGTTGCCTACCGCGAGACCGCTGGTCACGACGTCGAGAAGGCTGAGGGCAAGTTCGTCCGTCAGTCCGGTGGTCGCGGTCAGTACGGCCACGCCGTCATCAAGCTCGAGAAGATGGAGGAGGGCTTCGGCTACGAGTTCGTCAACGCTATCGTCGGCGGCGTCGTGCCCAAGGAGTACATCCCGTCCATCGACAAGGGCATTCAGGAGGCCCTGAACACCGGTGTTATCGCCGGCTTCCCGGTCCTCGACGTTAAGGTCACCCTGTTCGACGGTTCTTACCACGAGGTCGACTCCTCCGAGGCCGCCTTCAAGATCGCCGGCTCCATGGCTATCAAGGACGCCCTCAAGAAGTCCGATCCGCAGCTGCTCGAGCCGATCATGGCTGTCGAGGTCGAGACCCCCGAGCAGTACATGGGCGACGTTATGGGCAACCTCTCCGGTCGCCGCGGCAAGATCGAGGGCATGGAGGATCGCAAGAACAGCAAGCTCATCCGTGCCAAGGTGCCGCTGGGCGAGATGTTCGGTTACGCTACCGACCTTCGCTCCCAGACCCAGGGCCGTGCATCCTACACGATGCAGTTCGACTCTTATGAGCCCGCGCCCAAGTCCATTGTGGACGAGGTCATGAGCAAGAACGCCTAAGTTCGAGCTCCCTGTTACGTAATCCTGCGAGAACAGTTCTCGCACTCTTTGGAGGTTTAAGTTGGCTACCCAGAAGATCCGCATTCGCCTCAAGGGCTATGATCACGAGGTCGTCGATCAGTCCGCGAAGCTCATCGTTGAGACCGCTCAGAAGACCGGCGCTCGCGTTTCCGGTCCTGTCCCCCTGCCCACCGAGCGCAACCTGTACACGGTTATCCGCTCGCCGCACGTGAACAAGGACTCCCGTGAGCAGTTCGAGATGCGCACCCACAAGCGTCTCATCGACATCCTCGACCCCACCTCGGGCACCGTTGATTCGCTTATGCGTCTCGACCTCCCCGCTGGCGTCGACATCGACATCAAGCTCTAAGCTTTTTGCTCGATAGTGCGATTTGCAAGGCCGCAGCCCTAAGGGTTGCGGCCTTTTTTGTGCCGATGGGATAAAGGGTCTACACTACTGAGCTATTCGACAAACGGGTGTATGAGTAAAACTGTTGGGGGCAGATATAGATGGTCGAGTGGATCGTTCGTCGTGCGCAGGGCGACCGTGCGCGCGTGGGCACGTTGACGGGCGTGGTGTGCATTCTCGCCAATGTGGCACTTTGCGCTGCGAAGGGTGCAATTGGCGTGCTGTCGGGATCGGTTTCGATTGTGGCGGATGCTATGAACAACTTATCCGACGCAAGCTCAAACATCGTGAGCGTGCTGGGCTTTAAACTGGCGAGCAAGCCGGCAGACCCCGAACATCCTTACGGCCATGGCCGCTACGAGTATCTCTCGGGTCTGGTCGTGGCGGCGCTCGTGCTGCTGATCGGACTCGAACTGGTTAAGTCTTCGTTTGAGCGTATCATCCACCCCGAACCTGTCGAGTTCTCGCTTGCCCTGGTGGCAGTCCTGGCGCTTTCGATGGTTGTAAAGCTGTGGATGGCGGCCCTCAACCAAAAGCTCGGTGACCGTATTGAGTCCGATACGCTGCATGCGACGGCTCAAGACTCAAAGAACGATGTCCTGGCCACGGGTGCCGTGCTGGCGTGCGCGATTGTTTCCCAGGTGACGCATATCAATCTTGATGCCTGGGTTGGACTTGCCGTTGGCGCCTATATTGGCTGGAGCGGCTTTGAGCTCATCCAGGATACGGTGAGCCCGCTTTTGGGCCAGGCGCCCGATCCTAAGCTGGTCAAGCACATTCGAGACAAGATCATGAGTTATCCCGGCGTTTTGGGCGTTCACGATTTGATGGTCCACGACTATGGCCCGGGCAGGAAGTTCGCAAGCGCTCACGCCGAGATGGCGGCCGAGGCCAGCCCGCTGGAAAGTCACGACACTCTCGATAACATCGAGCAGTCGTTTAGGGACGAGGACGGCATGATCGTCACGCTCCATTACGATCCCATCGTGACCGACGATTCAAATGTGGCGAGCATGCGCCTGCGCATCAACGCTATGGCCCACGAGATTGATAGCCGCCTTTCGATTCACGATCTGCGCTGCGTGCCGGGTCCCACGCACACCAACGTGATCTTTGACAGCGTGCGTCCCTCGGATCTGCAGATGAGTGCCGATGAGCTCAAACACGCGCTGGCCCAGAGGGTCGAATCGGAATACCCCAAGTCGATTGTCAAGATTACGATCGACGAAGACTACGTAGGGCATACCCACGAATAGGATTGAGCCACGCAAGCTATTGATGCAGAAGGGGAGAGCATGAAGAAGCTGTATCTACTCCGTCACGGTCAGACGGAATTCAACGTTAAAAAGCTCGTCCAGGGTCGCTGCGATTCACCGTTGACCGACCTGGGCCGCAAACAAGCGGGAATGGCGGCCGCATGGCTCAAGGCCCACAGCGTCGTCCCCGACAAAGTGGTTTCTTCGCCCTTAGGTCGAGCCATGGACACAGC
>DBFZVF010000124.1:0-15327 GCA_048519165.1 Collinsella sp. | reverse complement strand
CCCAAGGGCAAGGGCAAGATCCGCGTCACCTGCCCCAAGTGCCACGCCAAGATGGAAACGCGCTCCTAGCCGCTACACCATAGGGCAAAATAAAAGCCGAGGCCTCGCACTGAGACCTCGGCTTTTTGCATGGGGCGACATCATTCGATAAAGCTGTCGCCCCGTCGCGCCAGCGCCTAAGCTACGCCGTCGCGGGCAAGCTCCTCGGCCAACGCCTCGGCAGGCATGTCCATAATCGTGTCGAGCTCGTTATCAACCTCGGGGATACGCTTCACCTTGAGCTTGCGCACCAGATCACCGCGACACATCACGTGCATCGGCTCACGCAGAGCGCACAGATCATCGAGCGGGTTCTCGCGCGTCACCAGGATATCAGCGGCCTTACCGCACTCGATTGTGCCGGTCTCGCCGCCCAGCCCCAGCAGCTCGGCATTGACCTGCGTGGCCGTATGCAGCGCGAAGGCGTTGCTCACACCCACGTACTTGGCAAAATAGGCCACCTCGCGCCACATGTCGTACTGGGTCACGAACGGACAGCTCGAATCCGTGCCCAGGCCTACCTTGATACCGGCTTCCAGCGCCGCACGAGCGCTCTCGATAATGCCCGAGCACACGATGTCGCCGTTCTTCTTTTGCGTGTCAGTCGAATGAGTCTTTTCCGGGTCGAGCAATACAAACGGCAGCGCCGGGCTGATGGTGCAGGTCACGCTGGGCGCACGCCCCTCAAGCTGCGTGCCCGCGGCGCCGCGGTACAGTTCCAGGATCTCGGGCGTCAACGGAGCGCCGTGCTCAATCGTGTCAACGCCGGCCTCAAGCGCGGCCTTCACACCTTCGGTACTCTCGACATGGGCCATAACCGGAAGACCCATATCGTGTGCCGCCTTGCACGCCGCTGCGGCAACCTCCACGGGCATACGCAGCACTCCCGGCTCGCCCACCTCGGTCGCGTCGAACACGCCGCCCGTTACGAATAGCTTAATGACGTCGGCACCGCGAGCATACAGGTCGCGCACCTGCTCGGCCGCCTCGGCGGGACCGTTGACCACCTGGGCGAACAAGCCCGCACCATGGCCGCCCGGCACCGTGACGCCCGTTCCCGGCGCCACCAGGCGAGGACCTTGATACTTGCCGGCATCGATAGCATCGCGCACGGCAAGATCGGCAAACAGTGGGTCGCCCGCGCCGCGCACCGTGGTCACGCCGCTTGCCAGCTGCTGCTGTGCGCTGCCCTTAAGAATGTGGCGGACAATGGCGCGCCCCACGGGATTATCGAGCTTCTTCATCAGCGCGCCCGCATCGCCCGCCGAAACCGGCTTGCCTGAACCGCACAGATGCACATGCATATTGATGAGACCTGGCATGAGATACGCACCTGCCAGGTCGATGACCTCGGCACCTGCAGGCACCTGCGCCACAGCACTCGGCCCCATCCATGTGATGACACCGCGTTCAACGGCCACGGCCATGTCGGGCTGCGGCTCCATATGTTCCGAACCATCCAGGACGGTCGCATTGATAAACAACGTGGAACGATCGGCAGACGCCATATCGAGCTCCTCCCTCACGATTAACTTGAACATTTGTCCATTATCACCTAATACAGTGAACTAAAGTCAAACATATCGGTTAACGGAGGGACGAGAGGGACCTGGGAAGCGAAACGCGTTGCAGACCCAGCGCGGCGACACCAGCAAAATGTCTCGATCCGTAACAGGTAGACCGTCTTTAACCTTCCAAATGTTACAGATCGAGATTTTCGGTCGTGCCTCCAGCCTTTGTCTCAATCTGTAACAGTTAGACCGATTTTTGGCCGTTAGATGTTACAGATCGAGACTTTCTCCAGCCCCATCGTCAAACGTCTAAATCTGTAACAAGTAGACAGGTTTTCGGCCTCTAGACGTTACAGATTGAGATCTTTTAGCGGCAGCCAACCTTCTGTCTCGATCTGTAACAGTTGCGAGGCCAAACGGCCCCTTGTTGTTACAGATCGAGACGAACTCGCCCGGAACAACTACATCCGCGTTAGTCGTACCCCTCAGCGCCCATACCACTGACGCTTCCATTCCTCAGCCAAATCGGCCCGCTGTGGAATACCCGCCAGCCTCATTTTCTCGACCAGCTTCACCGGATCTTTGAGTTCGTTAAACGTGAACCGAAGCACCTTGTGCCCGAGCATTGTCAGATGAGATTCCCGCTGACGCTCTGCCACGAACGGGTCGACCGACTCCCGACCCTCGCCGTTCTGCAAGGTATACTTCCCCTTTCCGTCGAGCTCGCCGATGACACATGTCCCGTCCTCGAGCCTCCAGAAATAATCAACGCGAAACACCTGACTCGAATCGAACGGATCGCGAAACTCCACCTGCAACTCTGGCACCGGAAAACCGTATGCAATAAAGAACGCTCGGAACCGAGACTCGCCACCGTTTTCGGACAGGCCGTCCGCATGCGACGCAATCACCTGAGCTCTGCGATACCCTCGCCTGCCCTCGCAATCGGCCTGGAGCCGTTCGCAGAGGTCGTCGCGCGACATGCCCTTCGCCCGCAATGCAGAATCGGCGATCGCCAGACCATACGAAAACGGCGCACGCAGCAGACAATCCTCCACCGTGCGCCAAAACGACGTCACCCGCACGCCATCGACTTGTTCAAGTGCACCCGCCGCCTGCGGACGCAGCAGTCTACACCCCATACTCAATGCCACCGAACAACCCGTCTTGACCAAGTAACGCGGCCCGAGCAGATCATTCGGCACCTCCAGACCCCATATCAGCGCGGCATCATATCCCCAAAACGCCCAATCGGGGTGAAACTCGGCAAGCCCCTTGATGGTCCACCGCGCCCGCTCCGGCGGCGTCAACGCATCCCATTCATGCTGAAAACAGAAAAGGTGCGATTCGGGCTCCGCAATATCGTCTGTGCCCACATGGCGCCGCAGCCACATGAGCTCGGCATTGTCGTGCGTCACAAGCGGCACGCC
Source organism: Collinsella sp. (assembly GCA_048519165.1). Lineage (GTDB taxonomy): Bacteria > Actinomycetota > Coriobacteriia > Coriobacteriales > Coriobacteriaceae > Collinsella. The sequence continues at coordinate 12,347 of DBFZVF010000124.1, read as the reverse complement.
TTGTTCAGCCGCCTCCGTGAGCCTGGCAAGCATCCTATTCCGCGCCAAGGTGTTACGCGTTGCATGCTTGTGTTTAAAAACGGTATTAGACACTTCCATCACCACCACATCGGAGAAATGGGCCATCGCCGCTGTTGCCGCCGCCGACAAATGTCTTGATCTGTAACAGGAAGACAGTCTTTGAGCCTCTAGTTGTTACAGATCGAGATCTTTCGGCACCGCATCCAACCTTGGTCTCAATCTGTAACAGTTAGGTCGAGTTTTGGCCTGTAGATGTTACAGATTGAGACATCCACCCCGACAGGTTCCAAACGTCTCGATCTGTAACAGGTAGACGCTCTCCAGGCCCCTAAACGTTACAAATTTAGACAAACCAGCGGCGCCCAGGCATTCGTCTCGATCTGTAACAGTTAGACCGGTTTTTTGTCCCTAGACGTTACAGACCGAGACAAATAGACAGGCGGCGACACTGCGACTGCCCATCCCCTACTCCCATTCCTGTTCGTAGATGTTGAGGGACTTTACGTAGCGCCCCTGGGCGCCCATGATGTCGCGGACCAGCCTCAGAAAGAAGCTGATATACGAGGTGTCGAAACCATCTTCCAGATCTTCCGGATGAACGGCGCCAGGCCCGTCGACCGCCGTATCGCTCAGACGTGCAATGTCGTAGAGGTAGAGCTGCCCCGCCGTCAGCCAAATATCGTCAACGCACGCGATGCGCACCGCAATCGCACCATCGCGCCAGTGCTCTTTTTGCACGATATGTGGATCGTAGACATCAAAACGTCGGTCGGTGCGCGTGTCGCGCAGCGCGACCATACCAGTCACAGGATCCTTGTCCAAAATACCAAAGCGCGAGAAATACTGCGTGTCGCGCACCTGTTCGAGCCGTCTGAGCGAAGCAGGCGAAAGCGACGTCGGCGGCTCGTCCACATACAGCTCCAGCAGCGTCTTGTCATGGTAATAGGGACGCTCGAACAGCAGCCAATCGGTAAATGCCATGTTATAGGCCATGATTTCATTTTGCGAGGGCTCCTCGCAATAGCTGAGCCATGGATCGACGATCACTTCGAACTGTGTGCGCGCCGGCTCCAAAAACTGAAACTTGCGCAGCATCCAAAACTGGGCCATGTCGGCAATATCGTTACCAACGGCCTCGGCCAGACGTCCCCGGTCCAAAACATGATCAGCCATGGCATCCTCCTCAAACTGATGAACCTCAATTTGAGCTTAAGGGGAGGGCCGGTGGTCGCCGCCAGCGCGGACGAAATGGGCATAAGGCTGCAAACCAGATGCTGACCGAATACTTGACGGAACGCTTGACCGATACGTTATACCGAAGCAAAACCCCAGTTAAACATAGGCAAATAAACAGAGATTTTGAGCTTGCCAGCCGCAGCCATCACGAAAACAGCAAGGCACCGCGAGCCCGCACGTCAGCAAATGAGCAGTCAGACGTTAAGAGTGTCCCCAACGACTAGACAAAAAAGCGCGTCCCCAATGACTAGTCGTTGGAGACGCTCTTGAATGACTACCTTACAGCCTCAAGGCCTCGGCGACCTCGGCAGCGCAGGCGAGGGCATCGGCCATGGCGCTTACCACGAGCGAGCTGCCGTTGCGGGCGTCGCCGGCCACATACACCGGCGCGGCATCCGCAGCAACGCCATCCACGCGGGCCGCAAGGTGCGAGCCCTCGGAAGCCATCACGGGCAGCGGGCGGCCCGCCGTGGCAACAGGCACGCCGACAGCTTCGAACACGCTGTGCTCCGGACCCGTAAAGCCGCAGGCGATCAGCACCAGCTGTGCCGGCACCTCGTGCTCGGAGCCCGCAATGCGTTCGGGCTTGCCGGCCGACCAATCCAGGTCGACCACGCGCAGGCCCGCTGCCGCGCCCTTCTTGTCCAGCAGCACCTCGAGCGTATCCACGCCCCAAGCACGCATCTCGCCGCCCATGGCAGCGATGGCCTCCTGCTGACCGTAGTCGGTCTTCTTAACGTTGGGCCACTGCGGCCAAGGGTTGCTCGCCGCGCGCGCATCAGGCGCGGCCGGCAAGAACTCAAACTGGCGCACGCTGCGCGCACCCTGGCGCACCGCGGTGCCCACGCAGTCGTTGCCGGTATCGCCGCCGCCAATGACCGCAACGTCCAAGCCGCGCGCGTTCACCGCGGGCTCACCACCATCGAGCACCGAGACGGTCGAAGCCGTCAGGTAGTCCACGGCATACACCACGCCCGGGGCATCTACATTCGTAGCCGAAAGACCGCGGGGGGCACGAGCACCGGCAGCCACCACGACGGCGTCAAAGCCATTGAGCTTGGCCGCCACCGCAGGGTTCGTAACGTCAGCACCCAGCTCGAACACAATGCCCAGCTCGCGCATAAGTGCCACGCGACGCTCGACCACGGACTTCTCGAGCTTCATGTTGGGAATGCCGTACATGAGCAGGCCGCCCGGGCGGTCGTCACGCTCAAACACCGTCACGCGGGCGCCGCGACGCGCAAGCTCCCATGCTGCCACCAGACCAGCAGGACCGGAGCCCACCACGGCAACCGTGGGCGCGCCCTCCCCTGCCGGCTCAAAGCGACGCGGACCGCCGTTTGCCCATTCGTGGTCGCTGATCGCACGCTCGTTGTCATGGATCGTCGTGGGCTGGCCATCGACCGAACCCAGGTTGCACGCGGCCTCGCACAGCGCCGGGCACACGCGGCTCGTGAACTCGGGCATGGGCGAGGTGAGCGACAGGCGCTCGGCAGCCTCGTCCCAGCGGTCGCGGTACACCAGCTCGTTCCACTCGGGAATCAGGTTATGCAGCGGGCAGCCACTCGGGCGCGCCTTGCCAAAGCTCGCACCCATCTGGCAAAACGCCACGCCGCACATCATGCAGCGGCTCGCCTGGGCGCGACGTGCATCGTCATCGAGTTCCACGTACAGCGGATCAAAATCATGGCTGCGCTCCTCCACGGGGCGAAGCTCGTGGGTCACGCGATCGATATCAAGAAAAGCACCGGGCTTACCCATGCCACTTACGCCTCCTTCTTGGTCGAAGCAACGGGGCTGGCAGCCACGGGTGCAGCGCCCGCAACACCGTCCACGGCATCGAAGCGAACGACATCCGCAGCGCTCGCGCGACCGGTCACAATGTCAAACGCCAGCTCCTCTGCCTGCGCGTGCGTCTTACCGATGGCCTCGGCGGCGGCGATAATCGCCAACACGCGCTCGTACTCGGTCGGAATGACCTTCACAAAGTGCTTGCTCATCGTCTCAAAGCTGTAGAGCAGCTTAATGCCGCGCGGGCTCTGCGTCGCGTCCACGTGCTCCTGGATGAGCTCGCGAATCTGCGCCAGCTCGCCGGCCGTCGGGGCTTTAAGCTCAACGCTCTCGTGGTTCACACGGGCATCGAGCGTGCCGTACTGGTCAAAGACATAGGCCACGCCACCCGTCATGCCGGCGGCGAAGTTCTGCCCGACCTCGCCCAGGATGAGCGCCAGACCACCCGTCATGTACTCGCAGCCATGGTTGCCGCAGCCCTCGACCACCACGGTGGCACCGGAGTTGCGTACGCCAAAGCGCTGGCCGGCCAAACCGTTGATGAAGCCGCGGCCGCTCGTGGCACCAAAGAGCGCAACGTTGCCCACGATGATGTTCTCGTCGAACTTGTAGGTCGCATGCGGGTTGGGGCGCACCGACACCTCGCCGCCCGAAAGGCCCTTGCCAAAGTAGTCGTTGGCGTCGCCGCACACGTTGAGCGTAATGCCACGCGGAAGGAACGCGCCAAAGCTCTGACCGGCCGAACCATCGCAATCGATGGTGATGGAACCGGCGGGCAGGCCCTCGGGATGCGCCTTGGTCACCGCGTTGCCCAGGATGGTGCCCACGCAGCGGTTGACGTTGGCGATATCGGCGCGGAAGCGAATCGGACGCAGGTGCGCACGGGCATCGGCCGTATAGGGCACGAACAACGTGGAGTCGAGCGTCTTGCCGAGCTCGCTGTCCGCGGCCATCTGCGGCAGGAAGTGGCGACCGTCGGCACCCGGAATATGGGCACCGAACTCGCAGGTCGCACTCACCAGCACGGGCGACAGATCGAGCAGGTTCGCTTTGCGGTTACCCGGGACCTCGATCTGGCGCAAGCACTCGGGATGGCCGACCATCTCGTCGACGGTGCGGAAGCCCAGGCTCGCCATGACCTCGCGCAGCTGCTCGGCAACAAAGAGCATAAAGTGCTCGACGTGCTCGGGCTTACCGCGGAAGCCGCGACGCAGGCGGCAGTTTTGCGTAGCGATGCCGGCCGGGCAGGTGTCCTGCTGGCAGTCGCGCTGCATGAGGCAACCCATGGAGATGAGCGGCATGGTCGCAAAACCAAACTCCTCGGCGCCCAACAGGCAGGCGACGGCGACATCGGTGCCGTCCATGAGCTTGCCGTCGGCCTCGAGCACCACGCGGGAGCGCAGGCCGTTTTGCAGCAACGTCTGCTGAGCCTCGGCAAGGCCGAGCTCCAGCGGCAAGCCGGCGTGCCAAATGGAATCACGTGCAGCGGCACCCGAGCCGCCATTGTGGCCGCTGATCAAGATCTTGTCGGCAGCACCCTTGGCCACACCGGTGGCGATGGTGCCGACGCCGGCCTCGCTGACCAGCTTGACCGACACGCGCGCACCGGGGTTGGCGTTCTTAAGGTCGAAGATCAGCTCTGCCAGGTCCTCGATTGAGTAGATGTCGTGGTGCGGCGGAGGCGAGATCAGGCCGATGCCGGGCGTGGACTGACGGACCTCGGCGATCCAGGGGTAGACCTTCTTGCCGGGCAGGTGGCCGCCCTCGCCGGGCTTGGCGCCCTGGGCCATCTTGATCTGAATCTCGAAGGCGCTGCACAGGTAGCGGCTCGTCACGCCAAAGCGCGCACTTGCCACCTGCTTGATCGCGGAGTTCTTGGAGTCACCGTTGGCCAGCGGGGTCTCGCGACGCGGATCCTCGCCGCCCTCGCCCGAGTTGGAACGACCGTGCAGGCGGTTCATGGCGATGGCCATGCACTCGTGTGCCTCTTTGCTGATGGAACCGTACGACATGGCGCCGGTGTTAAAGCGGCGGACGATGTTGAGCGCGGGCTCCACCTCGTCGAGCGAAACCGGCGTGCGACCGTTGGCATTAAAGTCGAGCAAGTCGCGCAGGCGCACGGCACGGCCGGTGCGGTGCAGGCGGGCGCTGTACTCCTTAAAGGTGTCGTAGCTGTCCTCACGGCAGGCGGTCTGCAGCAAGTAGACAGTCTGCGGATCGATGAGGTGATCCTCGCCGCCAAGCGGGCGCCACTTGGTCAGGCCCAGCGTGGGCAGTTGATCGGGAGCCGGGCTCTTAAGGATAGCGAGCGCGGCGTCGTAGCGCTCGTTTTGCTCGCGCTCAACGTCCTCGACACCCATACCGCCCACACGGCTCACCGTGCCAGCGAAGTACGCATTGACGAACTCCGGCGTAAAGCCCACGGCCTCGAAGATCTGCGCCGAATGGTAGCTCTGCACCGTGGAGATGCCCATCTTGGACATGATGGAAACGATGCCGGCGGTCGCAGCCTTGTTGTAGTTGGCGATGCCCTGCTCGGCTGTCACGTCCAGGTCGCCGCGTGCCGCCAGATCGCGGATGCACGCATGCGCGTTGTACGGATAGATGCCGCTCGCGGAGTAGCCCACCAGTGCCGCAAAGTCGTGCGGGGACACGGCATCGCCGCACTCCACCACGATGTCGGCAAAGGTACGCACGCCGGCGCGGATCAGGTGATTGTGCACGCAGCCCACGGCGAGCAGCGACGGCACGGGCACCTCGCCCGCAGCGGCACGATCGCTCAGCACCACGATGTTCACGCCGTCGCGGACCGCAGCCTCAACGTCCTCTGCAAGCTGCTTGAGCGCAGCCTGCAGCGCGCCCTCGCCGGCATCGCGGCGGTAGACGGCACGGAAGCGGCGAGTCTTAAAGCCCACGCGGTCGATGGCACAGATACGCTCGAACTCCTCCTCGTTGAGCAACGGACGCTCCAAGCGAACCAGCTGGCAGGCCGTACGGGAGTCCTCGAGCAGGTTGCCGTGGTTGCCCAGGTAGAGCGTGGTCGAGGTGACCATGTGCTCGCGCAGGGCATCGATCGGCGGATTCGTGACTTGGGCGAACAGCTGATAGAAGTAATCGAAGAACGAACGCGTCTTCTTGGACAGGCAGGCCAGCGGCGCGTCGATGCCCATCGAGGCGAGCGGTGCCTTGCCCTGCTGGGCCATGGGGCGCACGACCTCGTCAACATCATCCCAGTGATACCCGAGCTTAGCCATGCGCACAGCGGCGGGCACCTCGGCATCCTCAGCGGGCGTTGCCGCAACGGGCTCATCGAGCGCGTCGACGGTCAGCGTCTCCTCGGCGATCCAGTCGCGATAGGGCTTTTCCTTGGCGTAACGGGCGCGCAGCTCGTCGTTGTAGATGACGCGGCCGCGGGCAAAATCGACCTCGAGCATCTGGCCCGGTCCCAGGCAGCCGCTCGTCAGGATGTTCTCGGGGCTCACCTCGATGGTGCCCACCTCGCTTGCCAGCATAAAGCGACCGTCGCGCGTCACATAGTAGCGGGCGGGACGCAAGCCGTTACGGTCGAGGGCGGCACCCAGCGTGCGACCGTCGGTAAAGGCGATAGCGGCAGGACCGTCCCACGGCTCCATGAGCATGGACTGGTAGGCGTCGTAGGCGCGGCGCTCCTCGCTCAGGCTGTCGTTGTGGTCCCACGGCTCGGGCAGCAGCATGGATGCGGCGCGCGTGAGCGGACGGCCGTTCATGACCAAAAACTCGAGCACGTTGTCCAGAATCGCGGAGTCGGAGCCCTCGCGGTTGATGATGGGCATCACGCGCTCAAGATCGTGCTGCAGCACGGGGCTGTACAGGTTGGGCTCGCGGGCGCGAATCCAGTTGACGTTGCCCTTGAGGGTGTTGATCTCGCCGTTGTGGATGATAAAGCGGTTGGGATGTGCACGCTCCCAGCTGGGCGTGGTATTGGTGGAGTAGCGCGAGTGGACGAGCGCCACGGCCGTCTTGACGGCGGCGTCGTTGAGGTCGATGAAGAAGCGGCGCATCTGTGTGGCGACCAGCATGCCCTTGTACACGATAGTGCGCGAGCTCATGGAGCACACATAGAAGATCTTGTCGCGCAGGGCAAACTCGGCGTCGGCCTTCTTTTCGATGGTGCGGCGGCACACATACAGACGGCGCTCGAAGGCGTCGCCCGCCGGCGTGTCGTCGGGGCGACCCAGAAAGGCCTGCAGGATGGTAGGCATGCAGGCGCGGGCCGTCTCGCCCAGGTCGTGCGGGTCGACCGGCACCTCGCGCCAAAAGAGCAGCGGCACGCCGGCCTCGGCGCAGCCCTCCTCAAACACGCGGCGGGCATCCTCTACGCCCTTCTCGTCCTGCGGGAAGAACAGCATGGCCACGCCATAGTCGCCCTCTGCCGGCAGAATCTGGCCACACTTTTGAGCCTCTTTACGGAAAAAGTGATGCGGAACCTGGAACAGGATGCCAGCGCCGTCGCCGGTGTTCTTCTCGAGTCCTGTGCCGCCGCGGTGCTCCAAGTTGACCAGAATGGACAGCGCATCGTCCAGAATCTGGTGATGGCGCTCACCGTTGACATCGGCAAGCGCGCCGATGCCACATGCATCGTGATCGAATTCGGGGCGATAAAGGCCCTGCTGCTGAGCGGAATCTGCCTGCATCGCGATCCTCCCCTAGCTATTAGACAGTCAGTTGACTAGGCATACTAAGAGCATAGCCAGCCCGTTGTGTTTCCCGCCCGTTTCGAAACAATCGCGTAACGCGCGCCCTACAAGTGGACACCGCCGACCTCAAGGGCAACAACAAGGGCCCCAGGTTCGGCCTGTGAGCTCGCCGCTTCAAACATCTCAATCTGTAACAGGAAGACCCAATTACGACGACTAGCTGTTACAGATTGAGATGTTTTTGAGAAACGGCTCCGAATGTCTCAATCTGTAACACGAAGGACCGGTTTTGACGGCCAGCTGTTACAGATCAAGATTTTCCATAGGACCATTTCTTCCTGTCTCGATCTGTAACACCTAGGTCCAATTTCCATCCCTAGTTGTTACAGATCAAGACATTTCGGCAATCCCCTTTCACCATTCCATTCAAATACAGCTATTTTGTTAGTCCTGGTTAACTGTTTGGCCTAAAACGGGTATCCTTTGCGGAGTCAAACAAACGGCACGCAGGAGCGCACCATGCTCAACCATCTCAAACAACACTTTGGCTCCCGGCGCACCGGCGGTCACGGAGGCCTAGACATTGCGCGGCACATCGGCCCCGGGCTGCTCGTCACCGTCGGCTTTATCGACCCGGGCAATTGGGCCTCCAATATGGCCGCCGGCTCGCAGTTTGGCTACGCGCTGCTGTGGATCGTCACGCTGTCCACGATCATGCTCATCGTGCTGCAGCACAACGCGGCGCACTTGGGCATCGCCACGGGCATGTGTCTTGCCGAGGCCACGACGCGCCACCTACCCCGCCTCGTCGGGCGCGCGATACTCGGCAGCGCGTATCTAGCCACGGTCGCCACCGCCATGGCCGAAGTCCTGGGCGGTGCAATCGCGCTTCAAATGCTCTTTGGCCTGCCCGTACGCGCCGGCTGCATCATCGTCGCGGCGGCATCGATTGCCATGCTCATGACAAGCTCCTACAAACGCGCCGAGCGATGGATCATCGCCTTCGTGGGCGTGGTAGGACTTTCGTTTTTGGCCGAGCTTGCACTAGTCAACGTCGACTGGCCGCAAGCCGCCACAAGCTGGATCACACCCCGTATGCCCACCGGCTCGGCCGCGATTATCGTAAGTGTCCTAGGCGCGGTCGTTATGCCCCACAACCTCTTCCTGCACTCCGAGGTCATCCAATCCATGCACTTCGAAGGCCAAGGCGAGCAGGTTATCGAAGAACGTCTGCGCTACGAGCTCTTCGACACGCTCTTTTCGATGGGTGTGGGCTGGGCAATCAACTCGGCCATGGTCATCCTGGCCGCAACGACCTTCTTTGCGCACGGCATTGTCGTAGACGACCTCGCCGTCGCAGCGGCCACGCTCTCCCCCATTCTGGGCCCGGCAAGCTCGACCATCTTTGCAGTGGCACTGCTGTTCGCGGGCCTATCGAGCAGTGTGACGGCGGGCATGGCAGCGGGCACCATCACCGCGGGCATGTTCGATGAGGAATACGACATCCACGACCGACATTCCTCAATCGGGGTGGCGACCTGTTTCGTCGGCGCAGTGGCGGCGTGCCTGGTCGTCCCGAATCCTTTTGAGGGTCTCATTTGGAGTCAGGCACTGCTGTCGCTTCAGCTGCCGATTACGGTCTTTGTGCTCATACGACTCACCAGTTCGCCCCGCGTCATGGGCAAATACGCCAACTCGCGCCCGCTTAACGCGTTGCTCGTAGGAATCGGTACCATCGTGACGGCTCTCGATATCGTGTTGTTGACAGGGATGTAATGGGGCGGGGCACCTGCCCAGGCAAACATCTCGATCTGTAACATCTAGACACGCTTTTGATGTCTAGATGTTACAGATCGAGATCATTCCGAGGGACAGCTCCGTTTGTCTCAATCTGTAACACGTAGACCCCGTTTTCACTGCTAGATGTTACAGATTGAGACAAACGGTCGGCCGGACTCACGACAGACAGGATCAGCTAACAGCAGCCGTGATCCCTTGGGGGCGGAAGAAAAGGGCCCCGGCCGAGAATTCGACCGGGACCCTTGGACAGAGCTATGTTCGGCTTTCGCCGTGTGCCTGCGAGTTACTCCTCGACGAGCTCAAACTGATCGGGACCGACGCCGCACACCGGGCACACGTAATCCTCGGGCAGCTCGGGCGTATCGACCTCAACCTCGTAACCACAAACGACGCAAACGAACTTATACGTCTTCTTCTCCTCAGCCATGATGTTCTCCTCTCGAACGTGACTGCTGGTGTACTTGCTTATTAGTATATATTCTCAATAATATTATGCAAGTAGTTTTGCAGCAATTCTACCCTTGATACGAAGACGCCTTGGGCGGCGTCTTGCCCTTCAGCACCTTGTGGTAGTAGTCATAGGTCAACGGCGTCTCGCCGCTCAGACGCTCGGCATCTTCGACCTCGCCAATAAAGAGCAGATGTGTACCCACGTCAACAGTGTCGATCAAACGGCAGCTAAACAAGGCCGCCGCATGCTCGGGAATATAGGGCATGCCCAGTGCAGTCTCGCGCGTCTCGTACTTAGCAAATTTGTCATAGTCGCTGCTGGTACGGAATCCAAAGTTGCCAATGTAGAGCATATCGGCCGTCTGATCGATCACGGTCAGCGCAAAGGCCTTGGCAGACGAGATAACACCAGACGTGACATTTTCCTTGTTCACGGCAACCGAAATGCGCGGCGGCATGGACGTCACCTGCACCGCGGTGTTGATGATGCAGCCGGCACGCAGCCCGTCGGCCGCAGCACTCACCACATACAGGCCGCTCGGCATCGTAAAGAACGCAGTTTTGTCCATAACGACCACTCCCCTAACCCGGGTTGGAACCTCACGGAAGTATGTACCCACAAAAAGGCGGCGCCCATACCGGACGCCACCTTTGAGACATAGGTGTCATAACCGTGAGGAACATGAGACGCCCGCAGTTGCGGTGAAATAGGGACTGAATAGCCCCTCAAACAGGCAAAACAGTCCGTATTCCACCGCAACTTATACAGAGCGCCTAGCGGTTACGCTCCTTAAGCGCGCGGTCAATCTCGCGCTGAACGTCGCGCTTGGCCATGTCTTCGCGCTTGTCGTAGAGCTTTTTGCCGCGGCCCAGGCCCAACAGCAACTTTACGCGACCATCGGTATTAAAGTAGAGCTCCAACGGCACCAGCGCATAGCCGCGGTTGCGCAGTTTGCCGTCAAGAAAATCAATCTCCTTGCGATGCAGCAGCAGACGGCGGCGGCGATCGGGGTCACGGTTCCACACGCCACCGTGGCTGTAAGGGTGAATGTGCAGGCCCACCAGCCAGCACTCGCCGCCGCGAATCAGCGCAAAGGTGTCAGTGATCTGACAGGCGCGCTCGCGAATCGACTTGACCTCGGTACCGCTCAGCTCAATGCCGCATTCGAACGTCTCTTCGATAAAGTACTCGTGATGCGCCGAACGATTCTTGGAAATGAGCTTGCGTTCGCGCTTACTGGGCATCGCCGGCCTCCTTGACGCCGTCGGCTCCCTTGTCGGCGCCTGCGCGCTTTGCCTTGCGCTCGGCGTTGAGCTCGGCATCGCTCTCGCGCACCAGCTTAATGATCGCCGCACATGCCTCCTCGCCCACCAGGTCGCGGGCACGGACCGTCAGGCGCGTCGCCTCCTGCTTGTCGCCGTCGCTTGCAGCATCGGTCGCACACATGATCAGGCAGATGGCAATCTCGGCCGAAGGCGAGGTCGGCACGCCTTGCAGGCTCAGCTCGCCCATCACGTGCTCGTCGCTCTCCTCGGCGGCATCCGGATAGGCAGTATGGATCTTGTTGAGCAGGCGCGTCGTATGCGCGTCGCCAGGGGCCAAGCGCAGCGCCAGACGCGCGCAACCCACAGCCGCCGAGACGTTCTCGGTCTCGGGCTCAAGGAAATACTGGCCCAAGTTGGCGTAGGCGCGGGCGGCGCACTTGCCGTCGCTCGCACGCTCTAGCACCGAAAACGAAAGCGATGCCCACTCCTGCTTGTCCTCAAGAGCGCGGAACAGCTCGGCCAGATCCAGGCGGTAGTTGCAGTTCATGGGGTCCCAGCGCACGGCCTGCATCAAGGCGTTGCGAGCACTCACATAATCCTGCTGGCGAATGTAGGCAAACGCCATGTCGGAATACAGACGATCAAAGGGCACCTCGACCTGCACCAGCTCGCGCGGATCTTTTTCCACACGACGGTAGGCCAGACGCTCAAACTTGCTATCGAAGCTAAAGTACTGGCGCTTCTCCTCCGTCTTGCACTCGGCATCGATATACTCCTCGGCGAGCTCAACCAGACGCTCCAACAGCGGCGTCGCCGTGGCCAGGTCGCCCTGCGCCAGATAGTTCTCGGCATACGTGATGTCTTGCAAGCTGATGGGCAGATCCATGGCTACTCCTCGATCCGGGCGGCAGACTCAACGCGCGCCTTAAGCATCGGTCAATACACAAAACCCGGGTCTCTTACGAGGCCCGGGCATTCAATTTTGGTAGCCCGTACCAGATTCGAACTGGTGATCTCCGCCTTGAGAGGGCGGCGTCCTAAACCGCTAGACGAACGGGCCATATGTAGCAAATGCAATGGCTGGGATGGAGGGAGTCGAACCCCCAT
>DBFZVF010000123.1:0-9976 GCA_048519165.1 Collinsella sp. | reverse complement strand
GCTCTACAGTCCTGCTCACGACGGAGGCCACATTAAGTGGCCTCCTGTTCGTGCGGAACTCGCGATAAACTTAACCCCCACACCCCTCACGCGGCGGGCAACCGTCGTTGGGCTTATCACTGACACGAATAAACCGCTTGTATATCGTCTGCTGGCTTGGCACGGTACAATACTTGCAGCTTTAATTCATAAATTAGTGGAGTTATTGATGGCAGAATCTCGTGCGGAGCGTAAGGCTCATCGTGCTTTGATCGAGGCGGCTGAGGGGCCGAAGGAGGAGAAATCTTCTACGAAATCCAAGTCTTCTAAAGCTGCAAAAAGCAAATCGACCAAGAGCAGGGCTAAGACCAAGCGTTCTGACTCTCGTCGAGGCGGAGACAAAGCGTCTCAGACTCGCTCCAAGCGTCCGCATAAAGATCCGGTTTCGCCTGCGCGTAAGGCTGTGGATCCCAAGTCTCCCTGTTCCATCATGAGAGCTTGTGGCGGATGCACGGCGCTCAATCGTCCTTATAAAAAGCAGTTGGCAGCTAAGCAAGCTGCTATGGAGGAGCTTTTTGCTTCGCTTTGTGAGCGTGAGGGCATTGCTGTAGATCCTATTCGTGGCATGGGTGTCACCCTGGGCGACCCGGGCAAATATCCTGCGCCGCGCGGTTTTCGCCATAAGGCCGCCACTCCCTTTGCTCCCGGTAAGGAGGGTGCTGTCCGTTGCGGTTTCTTTGAGCGCGGCACGCACAAGATCGTTGCCGTACCCGAATGCCCCGTCGAGGCACCGGGCGCCCGTCAGATTCTCAACGGCATCGCACGCGAAGCTGAGCGGCTGCATATTCCCGCCTTTAATGAGGACAAGCATCTTGGTTTGCTTCGCTATGCCGTCGTCCGCTGCGGCTGGCGTACCGACCAGGTCATGGTCACGCTCGTGACCGCTCAGCGCGACTTGCCGCATGCGCAGGAGTTCTTTGAGGCTGTCGCCGCACTCAATCCGCACATCGTCACCGTCGCCCAAAACATCAACGGACGTCCCGGCAACGCCATCCTCGGCGAGGAAACCCGCATTGTATATGGCGCCGAGTGCATGCGCGACCAGCTGCTCGGTTGCGAATTCGATATCTCCCCTACCGCGTTCTACCAGACCAACCCGCAGCAGACCGAGCTGCTCTACCAGCTCGCTATCGACGGCATGGATCTGCACCAGGGCGATGTGCTTATGGATGCTTACTGCGGTAGCGGTACCATCGGTCTTTGCGCAGCTAAAGATGCCCAGAACAAGGGGATCGGCATCATACTGCTCGGCGTGGAGCGCAACCCGGCGGGCATTGCCGACGCACGCCGCAATGCCGAGCTCAACGGTCTTACCCGCAGCGCCTGGTTTATGGCCGACGATGCCACCGATTACATCCTGGATGCCGCCGACAACAACGAACGGGTCGATGTCCTTTCCATCGATCCGCCGCGCGCCGGCTCTACCCCCGAGTTCCTCGAAGCTGCCTGCGCGCTTAAGCCGCGCCGCATCACCTATATCAGCTGCAACCCCGTGACCCAAGAGCGCGACCTGCACCAGCTCCTCGACGGAGGCTATCGCCTGCTCAAGATCACGCCCGTCGACATGTTCCCCCACACCGACCATACCGAAACCGTAGCGGTCCTCGAACGCCGCTAACCAACCTCAGTAGATTTTTGGGACAAGAAAGGGGGCGACCCGTCTGGGCCGCCCCCTTTCTTGGTTTATTAATTCCGCTACATCCCCTTGCGCAGGTCGCACACGCCGGCTGCCGCCATCTCGCGCAGCAGCGTCTCGCGATCGCGCGTCACGATCAGATCCAACGGGAAGTGAATCTCGTCGAGCATCTTGCGAGCGTAATCGAGCTTACCAATGGCCATGCCAATGTGCGCATCGGTCGAAACGCCAATGCCCACGCCCAGCTCGGCGCAGCGCTCAGCGATCTTGCGGCATACGGCCCAATGCTCAGTGTCAACACCGTGTTCAAGACTATGGTTGTTGATCTCGATAATCTTGTGCTTGGCCTTAGCCGCCAACAGCACCTCGTCGATATCGAACGGCACGCCCGAACGCCCCGTGTGACCCAGCATGAACACCTTGGGGTGCTCCAGGGCATTGATATACATCTCGGTCGCCTGGGCCAGCGTCGCGCCCTCAGCAATCTGTGGATTATGCACGCTTGCAACCAAATAATCCAAATTACGCGTAACCAAATCGAACAGCGAATGCTGACGACTGTACGAATCGCCAGCGATATCGAGCGTGACAGGAGTGTCCTCGCCAAACAGGCTTCCGTCCAGCGAAACGATATCGGCCTCGGCACCACGCAGCACCAGCACGCCGCTCCAAATGCGCGGCCAGATATCCTGGTTGATAAAGAATTGGTAACTGCGCAGGTCATTGGGACAAGCCGTAACCATAGAGCTCAGATGGTCGGCAGACCCGAGCACCTGCAGGCCACGCTCTGCCGCCCAGTACACATTCTCCTCAATGGTCGAATATGCATGCGCAGAGAACATCGTATGGGTATGAATGTCACAAGAAAGCAGGTAGGGCATCAGGTCTCCTTATCTGGCACGGCCGTCGCTTATATTCATTGTACGCATTGCCTTCGATAGTCGTAAAACCACTCCATCCCAAAGACACAACGTCCATGACAACGGGGTCCGGCTTAACACCAAACCCCGTTTCACGTAAAACATTGTAGGCAGAGCGCTCTACTTTTAACGATACTCGTCCGCCAACTGTTTCCAAGCGGGTAGCGAATTGATGATCGTTTCGTAACTCACGCAATAGCCCAGACGGAACCAGCCCGGCATGCCAAAACTGTCCGAGGGTACTGCGAGCAGTTCGTACTTCTTCGCGCGCTCGCAGAAGGCGTTCGCATCGGGCTCCAGCGCTTTCACCCATAGGTAAAAAGCACCATCCGGCTCAACATAGGTGTAGCCGTACTCCGTCAGTCCGTCGGTAAGCGCGGTGCGGTTGCGCGCATAGGCCGCAACATCGCTCGGCTCATCAATGCAGTCGATGATCACACGCTGGAAGAGGGCCGGTGCGCACACGAAGCCCAGCGTGCGGGCGGCACCGGCAACGGCCGGCATAAGGCGAGCAGCCTGCGGATTGGTATTGGGGACCAAAATCCAGCCCACGCGCTCACCAGGCAGCGATAGCGACTTAGAATACGAGTAGCACACCACGGTGTTCTCGTAGATCGAGGGCACCCAAGGCACCTCGGCGCCGTACACGATCTCGCGGTACGGCTCATCCGAGATGAGCATAATCGGATTCTCGGGATCTCGCTTGGTGTTGACCTCACGCAGAACATTCGCCAGGCATGCCAACGTGTCGCGCGTGTACACGGCACCCGTGGGGTTATTCGGCGAATCGATAATGACCGCCGCTGTCTTGTCGGTAATCGCCTTGAGCACGTTACCCACGCTCAGCTGGAAGGTATCTTCATCGGCGAGCGCCTCGACACACGTACAACCGGCTTTCTCAATCCACACGCGATACTCCGGAAAGTACGGGGCGACAACAATAACCTCGTCGCCCGGGTTCGTAACGGCGTTGAGCGTGCAGGTGAGCGAGGCCGCCGCACCTACCGTCATAAAGACATCCTTACCCTCATAGCTCGTGCCAAAGCGGCGGTTGAGCGATTCGGCAACGGCTGCTCGACATTGCGGCAGGCCCGGTGCGGGGGTGTAGCCGTGCAGCTGGTCACTCGGCAGCTCCAAGGCCTTCTTAATGGACTCCGCCACGGCAGCGGGCGCCGGAACACTCGGGTTGCCCAGCGAAAAATCGAATACGTTCTCCGCACCGATCTGTGCCTTGCGCTCAAGACCATAGCTAAAGATCTCGCGGATGATGGAGCTTTCCGCACCGCGAGCATACATAGTTTCGTTGATCATCTATTCCCCTTTCGCATAGGCGCTATTGTACGCTTTAGCCGAGCAAAGTGCCGCAGCAATGTGGTCCGAAATATATCGGCTTCACCAGTAAGCGGTGTGCAGTCCCATATCGGCCAAAAGCAATGTTGATTGGGGACAGACTTAAATGTGTGAAAACACTCATTTAAGTCTGTCCCCAACCAACAGACGACCCCATATCGCTCAATAGAAAAAGCCTCCGCAGGTTTCCCCGCGGAGGCTTTTGTTACAAGGGCTATTTGTCGTCGTCGGTGTCGGCACCGGCATTGACGGCACAGTCATCGCCGGCATCATCGGATGCGGCTTCGGCATCCTCCTGCATGGCCGCCTGCGCAAATGCCGCGGCATCAGCCGCCAGCTCCTCCTCGCTCATGCGAGGCGCGCGCTTCTTGGTCGGCATGCCGGCCGCCTTGGCATTGCGCTCCTCCTTGGCCGCCAGGATATCGCCCTCGCGCTCAAGGTAGGCATCCCACTCGTTGTCGAGCAGGGCATTCACGGCATCGCCTTCGACGGTCTCGCGCTCAAGCAGCACCTTGGCCATCAGATCGAGCTGATCGCGGCGGGCATCCAGAATCTCGACCGCGCGACGATGGGCCTCACGCATAATGCGCTGGACCTCGACGTCGATGCGGCGAGCCGTCTCCTCGGAATAATCCTGGTGATCGGCGTAATCACGACCAAGGAACACCTGATGTTGTGCCTCGCCAAACACTTGCGTGCCCAGCTCCTCGCTCATGCCCAGACGCGTAACCATCTCGCGCGCCATCTTGGTCGCGCGTTCCAGGTCGTTGCTCGCGCCCGACGTGATGTCATCGCACATGAGCTCTTCGGCAACGCGGCCGCCCAAGAACACGGCAAGCTCGTCGAGCATCTCGTTCTTGGTCTTGAGGAAGTGATCCTCCTGCGGAAGCTGCAGCGTGTAGCCCAGAGCCTGGCCGCGGCTGACAATCGAAATCTTGTGGACGGGATCGGAGTGCTCCAAGATGTGGCCCACCAGGGCATGGCCGCTCTCATGATAGGCAATCGTGGTGCGCTCGGCTTCGGTCATCACACGGCCCTTGCGCTGCGGTCCGGCAATCACGCGCTCCATCGACTCCTCGACCTCGTTCATCGAGATCACGGAACGATGACGGCGAGCGGCCAGCAGCGCAGACTCGTTGAGCAGGTTCGCCAAATCGGCACCGGTAAAGCCAACGGTCATCTGGGCGAGCTTCTCAAACTTAACGTCCTCGTCCATCGGCTTGTTCTCGGCATGCACGCGCAAGATCTGCTCGCGGCCCTTTACGTCCGGACGGTCGACCGTGACCTGGCGGTCAAAACGACCGGGGCGTAGCAATGCCGGGTCCAGAATATCGGGACGGTTGGTTGCGGCGATCAGGATGACCGACTCGCTTTCCTCAAAACCGTCCATCTCGACCAGCAGCTGGTTGAGCGTCTGCTCGCGCTCGTCGTGGCCGCCGCCCAGACCGGCTCCGCGCTGACGTCCCACGGCATCGATCTCGTCGATAAAGATAATCGAGGGAGCCTGGGACTTGGCCTCCTTAAAGAGGTCGCGCACGCGGCTGGCGCCGACGCCCACGAACATCTCGACAAAGTCGGAACCCGAGATGCTAAAGAACGGCACGCCCGCCTCGCCGGCAACGGCCTTGGCCAGCAGCGTCTTACCGGTACCCGGAGGGCCCACCAACAAAACGCCGCGCGGAATCTTGGCACCCAGTTTGCGATAGCGGTCCGGATCGCTCAGGAAGTCGCGAATCTCCTCGAGCTCCTCGACGGCCTCGTCCACGCCGGCAACGTCCTCGAACTTGACCTTGGGACGTGTGGCCTCGTTGGTCTTGGCATTGGTCTTGCCAAACTGCATGTTCCTGTTATTGGCGCCCATCATCTGGCGCATAAAGTAGAACATGATGGCGATCAGGGCAATCGTCGGCAGCACGCTCATCGCCAGGTCGCCCCAAAAATCGGGGTCATTGGTGTTGACGATATACTTGGTGTCGGGGTGCTCCGCCATGAGCTCGGCAAGCGAATCGGAGCCGACATAGGTCGAGGAGAAGCTCTTGAGCTCGCTCGTGTCGCCCTTGTCCTTTTTCGTCTTCCAGTAATGACCCGCCACGCTTCCGTCTTGAACCGTATAGGTCAAATCTTCGACGCGATCCTGCTTAATGGCGCTGACCATCTCGCTCGTCGCGAGCTTAACGGTATTGCTGGAGCTGGCAAAGCCGGAGCCCATATTAAAGAAGGCATAGCCCAGAAGTGCGCAAGCCAAAAGAAAATACAGCCAGCCCGTACGCGTGGGCTTCTTGCCTCCGGGCATCCCCGGAATCTTTGGGTCCCGGGGAGCCTGGGAATTGTTGTCGTTACGGTCGTCGGGCATCTTACGAATAAACCTCCGGTTTCAAAATGCCCAGATACGGAAGGTTGCGATAGCGCTCGGCATAGTCGAGGCCGTAGCCCACCACAAAGGCATCGGGGCAATGGGTTCCAACATACTTGGGCGTGATGGCCGAGGCCCGGTTCTCAACGTCCTTCCACAGGAAGGCAGCGACCTCCAGCGAAGCGGGCTTGCGACTCTCGAGGTTCTTCATCAGGTACTTGAGGGTCAGGCCCGAGTCCAGAATGTCCTCGACGATCAGCACGTCGCGACCACGGATGTCGATATCCAGGTCCTTAATGATACGCACGATGCCCGAAGACTTCACACCGTCGCCATAGCTCGAAACAGCCATGAAATCGATGTTGGTCGGCAGCTCGATCTTGCGCATCAGGTCGCCCATAAAGACAACGGCGCCGCGCAGAACCGCGATCAGCACCAGATCCTTACCAGCGTAGTCGCGCGTAATCTCCTCGCCCAGGCGAGAAACGATACCGTCGATATCCTCCTGCGTAAACAGAACCTTCTCGATATCCGGATGTTGAGAAGCCATGACAACCCTTTCTTGTGCCTAATCGCCCACACACCGCCGTATGGACGCGAACTACACATTCTAGCAGCGCACGGGGTATATTTTCCAGCCCGCGCACCATCAGCGCGGGAATACCGTCAACGCCGCACAGAAAAGCTGGTGCGAGGGGCTAACCCGCGTCGACCACACGAAGCAGATAGGCCACGCGCGTCGCCGCCGTGCACTTAAAACGCTCGTCCGCGCGAACTCCGGCGACCCACACCACGGCACCCCCCGGCGCCGTCCTCACCATGGGCACGCCGGCGCGCTCGGAAACGGGAATGCGAGCCTCTCCTAGCAAGTCGGATACCTTCTTGCTTCGACCACTCATTCCTAACGGGCACATCACGTCTCCCGGTGCGGGACCGTCCACCCACAGGCGCGCCAATCGCGCCTCGGCAGGGATCTCGCCACGCGAGCCCGCCAGGATCCGCTCACTATCGCTGTCGGCAAAACCCAGGGCAGCCGCGTCTACCAAAGCTGCCACTTCCCCGGCAGCCGCAAGCTCACGGGCGCGGCGCACGATATCGCATCCCGGTTCAACGGCCATCGGCTCTGCGACCAGCATACGTCCCCCGCCCAACGGCAAACGACCGGGTACGGTAACCCAGTCCGCGACCAGGCCCTCGCGAGCCACCGGAGCCTTAAACGCCAGCATGCCAAATTCGACGCGTGCGTCAATTCCCGCCGGAAGCGTGACCGAGCCGGCGCCCTCGGCAACGCAGGAAAGGACTCGCTCCACATGTCGCATCTCTGGACGAGCGTCCGGATCGATGCGTTTGATCGCCAGTCGCACGATGCGCCGCGCGATTACCACCTCGGCCGCAGCAAGGCGTCTGGCATCGAGCACCAGCGCGCCCGCCGCCTCTTTACGCAAACAGCTTCGAAACGCCTGCGCCGACAGCTGGGATAGAAACGCGTCTTCGTCACCCAAGATCTCACAGGCGGCGCCGATCGTCTTGCACACGCTCGCATTACGCTGTGCCACCACTGGCATTACCCGATGGCGCACGTAGTTTCGCAGATACGAGACATCCTCATTGCTCTCGTCCTCACGCCACGGCTGACCATGTACCTGTAGATAGCCCACGAGCTCGCCATGAGTTAGGTCGAGCAAGGGGCGCACCACGATATTCCTCCGGCGAGGAATGCTCGATAGGCCAGCGGGCCCTGAACCCTTAATCGCGTTCATCAAAAACGTTTCCGCGCGATCCGAAGACGTGTGCGCGGTGCAGATACGAGCCGCCGTTCGCGGTGCCCCCGTCTGGGCGCAGAGCTCGCGAACATACCTCCGCGCCGCGGCATAGCGCACCTCGCGGGCCGCGGCCTCAATATTGCCCGACTCCCCATCAAAATAAGCGTGCTCCACGCACAGCGGTAAACCATATTTCGCGCAGAGCTCACGCACAAAGGCCTCGTCGCCATCGGACGCCTTGCCGCGCAGATGATGGTTTACATGCAGCACATGCAGGCGCTCGCGAGCAATGGGGGCAACACCGCGTCCGTCTTGGATATCCAGCTTTGATGTGCACGCCATAAGAAGCAGTGCCGTCGAGTCCGCGCCGCCTGATACCATGAGCACGACAGGAGCAGCCTGCTGCCTCGTCCGGGTCTCATCGACTGCCCCAGGCACGGCATGGTGTCCATAATGCTGAGATACCGTAGGCATTTGCTTCCTCCTCTATTCGTCCGCACCCATTGTATCCTTTGGAATCTTATGTCTCGTCTGCACCTTCATATCCTCGGCAGTGGCTCTAAAGGCAACTGCGCACTCATCGAGGGCCCGCAGGGGCTCATTATGGTCGATGACGGACTGTCTCGCCGCGAAACGCTCAAACGCATGGCGGAACTCGGACTGTCGGCAGACGACGTGTACGCCCTTGTTGTCACCCATGAACACAGCGACCACATCAAGGGGCTTGAGGTATGGTGCAAGCATTGGAATGGCCCGGTCTTTTCCAGCAGAGGAACGCTCTCGTCCAAAGAAAGCCTCGCACATCTACCTGTCGAGGAATTCGACCCAGGTGACGCCCTCTCTATTGCCGGAGTCCACATTCAAACATATTCGACATCCCACGACGTCGTTAATCCCGTCGGCTACCGGTTTGACGCTCAGGGTGATTCAATTGGCTTTGCCACCGACACCGGCGAGTTGTCGAAGCATGCCATCGATACGCTCAAGGACTGTCGCATTCTCGCACTCGAAAGCAACCACGATGTAACCATGCTGCGTCAAGGCGACTATCCTCGCTTTCTTCAGGAACGTATCCTGTCTGTAAAAGGGCATCTCTCCAACGATCAGGCCGCCGATGCCGCACGCGCGTTGGTAACCGATCGCACCGAGCAACTTATCGCGATGCACATTAGCCAAGACAACAATCGCCCAAGCCTGACCGTCAAAAGCTACGCAAGCTCCCTCGACGCAACGCTCAACAACGAGCTTGGCAGCACCGCCACCCGCGTTGAGGGGCTGCATAAACTCACGATACGTCCCGCCGGACAATATCGGCCCATGACCATACAGTAAACAGCAAAGGGGGCTGGGAATCACTTCCCAGCCCCCTTAACGTAGGCACCGATTTTAAAAGCCGATAGCCTTAATCGATGGAAATCTTCGTAACGTTCTTCTTCTCGACAATCTTAGGAACCGTAACGGTAAGGATGCCGTCAGCGTACTTTGCAGAAAGGCCCTCGCTCGAAGCATCCTTCAGGTACACGCCGCGCGTCGCGCTGTACGAGCTGAACTCCTTCTGCAGGAAGTTCTTACCCTCGTTCTCCTCGTCTTCCTCGACATTCACGCTAATGGACAGACGGCCCTCGTTAAGCTCGACATCGATATCGTCCTTGGCGACGCCGGTCAGATAAGCCTTGACCTCATAGCCATCGCCCTTATCCTCAACGTCAACGGGGAACGCCTTAGAGGCAATCGAGCTGTTCGCTAGGTCGCTCATATCATCAAAGAGATCAAACAACGAGCTAGCAGAGGGACGAACACCAAAAACCGAACGATAAGGAACCATGCTTGCCATGACTACCACTCCTTTAAGGGACTGCCGAGCCATCTTCTAGGTGGCAGGGACTTCTTTTGACGCTCTAATATATGCCCATCC
>DBFZVF010000122.1:0-12522 GCA_048519165.1 Collinsella sp. | reverse complement strand
GGGGATTATCGGTGCCCTGCATCTTCATAAACTCAACGCTTACGAAGCGCATGCGTTTCGTGCTAGGCTGGTTCCACCACATAAGTAGTCGCAGACGCGCGTAACACGGGCGGGCGAGATGAAGTCCCAACAGCTCCATCTTGCCCGCCCGTTTTTGTTGCGTGGCGCCGCGGTACAACACAGAGAGGAATCTGCCCTTTATGCCTATCAACAAACGAGAGAGCCTGCTGTTCACCTTTATCATGTGCTTTTGCATGGTGCTCTGGATGAGCATCTACAACGTTGCCCTGCAGCACGGGGCCATCAACGGCGAGGTCGTTGCCACTGCGTGGCTCGGCTTCCCCGTTGCCTACATTTTTGCCATGTGCTGCGACTGGTTCGTCGCCAGCCCGCTCGCCAAGGGTTTCGCCTTTAAGTACTTGGTCACGCCGGGCAAGAGTTCGCCGCTTGCCATGACGCTCGCCGTCAGCTCCTGCATGGTCGTTCCCATGGTCATCATCATGTCGCTGTACGGTGCCTGTGAGGGTCTGACGCACATGCCCAGCGGCATCCTTGCGAACCTGTATTCCGTGCCCGCGATCTGGATGATCAACATCCCGCATAATTTTGTGATGGCGCTGCCGTGGAACCTTTTGGTAGCCGGTCCGATTTCCCGCTTCGTCTTCCGTCGCGCCTTCCCTGTGGGGACGGTTTTCGAGGAGGAGCATGCCGAGCTCTTGGAGCAGGCTATGGCTCCTGAGTGCGAGTAGCTCGCTTAGGGATCTGCTGAGCGCGGGCGACTTGCTTGGTTGGAGCCCAAAGCGTGGATAGCTCTCTCGGCGACATCGCGGGCGTGAGCGGTGCGCATGACCGGAGGGCCCGTGCTGCTCCGTTGCCCGACGTGCTAGCGCGCAGAACAATCTGTTGGTGCATTCGGCGGCTGCTGAAGCGTTTCGGCAGCCGCTTTTTATACGGAGTTTAAATACAACAGTCTGTTGTATTACGTAGAGTGGTATATCTCTAGCGGGAAAAATGCGAGAGACGGAGCATTATGGCGTTGCTAGTAGGACTGGACGTAGGGTCGACGACGACCAAAGTTTACGCGATGCACGAGGATATGACCGAGGCGTGGTGGGGATATCGCCGCCACGGGGCGTGTCAGACAGCGAGCGTGCGCGCCATGCTCGGCGAGCTCGCCGAGCGCTTTCCCCATGAGTCGCTGCGCGTTGCGGTGACCGGCTCGGGTGCGCGCGATATCGCGACCGCGCTGGGCGCCTCGTACGTTCAGGAGGTGGTCGCCAACGCGCTCGCGATCAGCAGGTTCTATCCGCAGACGCGCTGCGCCATCGAGCTGGGCGGCCAAGACGCCAAGATGATCTTCTTCCGCACCAACGATAAGGGAGACATCGAGGTTGCCGACATGCGCATGAACGGCTCGTGCGCAGGCGGTACCGGTGCATTTATCGACGAGATGGCAAAGCTCATGGGGGTCGGCACCGAATCGGGCGAGTTCGAGCAGCTCGCAAGCCGGGGAACGACCGTCCACGAGGTCTCGGGCCGCTGCGGCGTGTACGCAAAGACCGATATCCAGCCGCTGCTCAACGAGGGCATTCCTGCCACCGACCTGGCGCTTTCGGCGCTTCACGCGGTCGCCCGCCAAACGATCGGCGGTCTGGCCCAGGGTATCGACATCGAGCCGCCGGTAATCTTCGAGGGCGGTACGCTCGCCTACAACCCCACACTGGTCCGCGTGTTCCGGGAGCAACTGAATCTATCGGACGATCAGGTTATCGTCCCGCGCGATCCGCAGATCATGGTCGCGCGCGGTGCCGCCCTGTCGCTGACCGACATGTTCGCATCGTCCCAACCGATCGACCTTCCCGACGCTTTTGTCCGGCTGGATAAGCTCGAGACGGTCGCGCCCGCAAGCGGGGAGGGACGTCTTGCCCAGCCCTTTTTTGCCACACCTGCCGAGCAGGCGGATTTTACGGCACGCCATGGCAAAGAGACGCCGGCAAAGGGTCCGGATGCGTATGCGCCCGGAGAGACGGTGCGTGTGGCGCTCGGTATCGATTCGGGGAGCACGACGACCAAGTTCGCCCTGGTCGATGAGGCGGGTGAGCTTGTCGATTCGTTCTACGCGTCTAATAACGGCAGACCGCTCGACGTCGCCCAACAGGGTCTTGTCAGCTTGAAGAACCGCTGGGAGACAGCGGGAGTCACGCTTGCGATCGATGCCGTGGGCACCACGGGATACGGCGAGGAGCTTTTCGCGCGCGCGTTCCACGCCGACTACCATACGGTCGAGACGGTCGCGCACGCCCGCGCCGCGTGCGCATGCGTTCCCGATGCGACCTTCGTGCTCGACATCGGCGGACAGGATATGAAGGCCATCTGGCTCAACCACGGCGTGCTGACCGATATCGTCGTCAACGAGGCGTGCTCTGCGGGCTGCGGCTCGTTCCTCGAGGGTTTTGCCAAAAACCTCGGAATAGCCGTTGAGGATATCGCGACCGAGGCATTTTCGTCCAAAGCCCCCGCCGTTCTCGGCAGCCGCTGCACGGTGTTCATGAACAGCAGCGTCGTTTCCGAGCAGCGGCGCGGTAAGGGTCCGGGCGACATCATGGCCGGTCTCTGCCGTTCGATTATCGAGAACGTGTTCACCAAGGTCATTCGCGTTTCAAATCTCAACCGTCTGGGCGACAAAGTCGTCGTCCAGGGCGGCACGTTCCGAAACGACGCGGTGCTGCGCGCATTCGAGCAGTATCTGGGCAAACCCGTCACGCGTGCGCCCCACCCGGGGCTGATGGGCGCTATCGGTATCGCCCTGCTCGCGCGCGAGGAATGCCGCAAGGGCGACGCCGGCACGTCGTTTATCGGGCTCGATGCCGTGGAGCGCTTCGAGCATCGCGAGTTCGGCGGCGTTACCTGCCGTCGGTGCAACAACCGCTGCCAGCGCGCGGTCGTGGCATTTGGCGACGGCTCGCTTTACGTCACGGGCAATCGCTGCCCGCGCGGCGGCGCCATCTCATGGGATGAGCTCGTGCGCGAGGTTCCCGCGGCGGAGGAGCTGCGTCCGCAGGGTGCTTGCGAGGCACAGGCACCCGGCACGGGGCGCGACCGGACCGCGGCTGCCCCCAATCTCTTTGTCGACCGCGAGAAGCTGCTGTTCGAGTCGTACCCCACGGTTCTCGTCTGCGGGGGGCGCGATGTCACGATCGGCATTCCCCGTGTGCTCGAGTTCTGGGACACCATGCCGTTCTGGTCGACGTTCTTCAGCACGCTCGGCTTTAAGGTGCGCGTCTCGGGACGCAGCACCAAGGCGATGTACGAGCGCGGTCTGGCGCACGTCACATCCGACACCGTGTGCTTCCCGGCCAAGCTCGTCCACGGGCACATCCGCAATCTCGTCGACGCCGGCGTCGACCGCATCTTCATGCCCATCATCACGACGGTGCCCACCGAAAACACCGCCTCTACCAGCGAGTGGATGTGCGCCGTCGTAAAGGGATACCCCTACGTGATGCGCAATTCCGATAACCCGGAGGAGCGTTTCGGCGTTCCGTTCGATACGCCGCTGTTCCACTGGTACGACGAGGGCGACCGAAACCGCCAGCTCAAGGCGTGGTGCAAGGAGACCTTCGATATCGATGCCGACCTGGTTGCCAAGGCGACCGAGCAGGCGGACCGCGCGCAGGAGACGTTTGAGAACCAGCTGCAGCTGCGCGGCAGGCAGGTGCTCGAGAACGTGCGCGAGGACGGCGGCTACGCGGTGGTGATCGCTTCGCGCCCGTACCACAACGACCCGCTGGTCAACCACGGGCTGCCCAAGCTCTTCTCTGAGCGCGGCATCCCCGTGCTGACGCCCGATGCGGTGCCGGGGGTCTGCAACGTCGATCTTTCCAACAGCCGCATCGACATCGTGAACAACTACCATGCGCGCATGCTGTCGTGCGCGGTCATCGTCGCATCGACGCCCGAGCTCGAGCTCGTGCAGATGGGCAGCTTCGGCTGCGGCCACGATGCGTATCTCACCGACGAGATCGCGCGCATGATGGGCGAGATGGGCTCCAAGGTTCCGATGATGATCAAGCTCGATGAGAGCGACGTCGCCGGTCCCATGGGCATTCGCGTGCGTTCGTTTATCGAGTCGGTCAACCGTCGTCGCGCGGAGGAGCGTGCCGAGGGCGCCCGGGTGCACGCGGTCCATCCGCTCGACGACCCGTATAAGGTCAAGTACACCAAGCGCGACCGGCACGACAAGATCGCGCTGGTCCCCAACACCTCCCATGCGTTCTGCAGGCTCATGACCGCGGCGATGCGCAATCAGGGCGTGCGCGCCGAGGCCCTTGATATCGGGCGCGAGGATGCCATCCGCCTGGGCAAACGCTATGTGCACAACGACATCTGCTTCCCCGCGCAAATCGTGATCGGCGAGGCGCTCGCGGCACTCAAGAGCGGTAAGTACGACCCGCACGACGTCGCCGTGGTGACTGGCAAGTATATCGGCGACTGCCGCCTGACGCACTACATGCCCCTGCTGCGCCGCGCGCTCGACGACGCGGGATACGACTATGTCCCGGTGCTCACCAACGACGACGTCGATGCCCACAATGCGCATCCGGGCTTCAAGCTCGGCCTTGGCCCGAGCATCCAGATCGCCTACGGTCTTCCCATGATCGATACCCTCGAGGCCATGCTTAGGCGCATCCGTCCCTACGAGCTCGAGAAGGGCGCGGCGGACGCTGCGTTCGACCGCGCGCTCGATGAGGTTATCGAGGGCATGGAGCGCTCGGGGCTGAGAGGCCAGGCGACGGGCTTCAAACGCGCGCTTGCGATCATGGACGCCGTTCCGTACGACCGCTCGAACCCGCATCCGACCGTTCTCATCGTGGGCGAGTACCTGCTCAATTTCCATCTCGGCGCCAACCACGAGATCGAGCGCTACCTCGAGGACAACGGGCTCGAGGTCATCGAGGCGCGCATGACCGACGTGATCCGCAAGACCTATTTCTACAAGCATGCGCAGTCGCGCGAGTTCCACGTCGACCTGTCGCTGCCCGAAAAGGCCTGGTACGCCACGGCGGACAACCTGTTCGAGCTCGCGCACGACCGTTGCGACCGCCTGGGCGCGGCGAGCCCGCTCTACGAGCCGCCGACGCGCATGCCCGAGCTCGTGCGCGCGAGCGATAAGATCCTGCACCATACGTTCGATGCGGGCGAGGGCGTGCTGATTCCGGCGGAGATCCTCGAGCACGCCAAGCGCGGCTGCCGCAACTTCGTGATCCTGCAGCCGTTCGGGTGTCTGCCCAACCATGTCGTGGGGCGCGGGCTCATCCATGCGCTCAAGGAGCAGTATCCCACGGCGCAGTTCCTGCCGCTCGACTACGATCCCGACGTGAGCTTCGCCAACGTGGAGAACCGTCTTCAGATGCTCATCATGAACGCCAAGGCGCAGGGGTGCGGTGAGGCGCATGGCGAGACCGCGTAAGGACGCCGATGCGCCCGATGCACGCACCCGTATCATCGAGGCGTTTTGGGAGCTCATCGAGAACAACAGCATCTTCGAGCTGTCGGTTGGCGAGGTGACCCGCGCCGCCCAGTGCAATCGCGGAACGTTTTACTACTATTTTCACGATTTCGATGAACTCGTCGCCATCGCCATAGCCCAGCTGCTGCAGGATAACGAGCTCATCACCGATGCCCTCTGGCATTTTTCGAGCGAGGGCGACCTTTCGGCGTTCGACCGGCGCGACGTCCGCTGCCTGCTGCGGCGCATCGTCATCACCATGAGGGCGGGTGCCGCCGAGCAGGTCGAGCAGGGCATCCATACGATCATCATCGACCGCGTGAGAGAGATCGTCCACCCCGACGGAGAAGAGCTCAAGGCGGATTCGAGCTTTGCGGTGGGCTTTCTGGTCTCGGGCATCATGGACTTTGTGATGGCGGTCGGCTTTGCCCGGGAGGGCGGCGAGGAGATAGACCTCGAGCAGCTGGGGGACAGCGCGTGCGCGTACCTGAGGGCGGTCGCCATGCAGACGGTGGAAACGGTCGCGCAAGTCGAGGGCGTCGATACATCCGAGCTGCTCGAACGCGTCTCCAAGGAGGCCGATGCCTATCGCGCATCGCGTGCGACGAGTCCCGACGTGGTGAAAGACGCCTAGGGTTTCTCTTACGGGGCGCCTGTCGCGCATCGCGCGGTGAGTCCCGCGATGCGGTCATAACCTGCATTCATGTGAGCCGGGTTTATAGATATTCCTCCAGCTGTTAACATAGACAACCTGTGGGTAAAGAGACAAAAGCGCCGCCGACGGGCGGGCGTTTTGATTTCGATGAACTCATGTAAGGAAACGAGCATGTTAGATAGATTTACCGATCGAGCGCGCAAGGTCATGTCGATGGCCAAACAGGAGGCGCTCGATCTTCATTCAAATAAGGTGGGCACCGAGCACCTGCTGCTCGCGCTTGCCAAGGAGGACGAGGGCATTGCCGCCGAGGCACTGCGCTCGCTTGATATCTCCTACGACGACATCATGGACACCCTCAAGGAGGTCCAGACCACGGTTCCCGAGCCCAGTGAGGAGACCGAGGCGGCTAAGCTCGCCTTTACGCCGCTCGTCATTAGCGTTATGGAGCGTTCATTCCGCGTGGCGCGTGAGAATAACCAGACCTACGTGTCGACCGAGCACTTGCTGATCGGCATCGTCGAAGAGGGCAACGGCATGGCCATGGACATCCTCATGCGCCTGGGTGTGTCGTCCGCCTCTATCAAAAAGGCTATCGAGAAACTCACTGCCAAGGACCAGGACAAGAAGCGTCCGCTCGCCGGCGCCGGTGCCGGGCGTCCCGGTGCGGGCCTGCCGTTCTTTAGCGGCTCGGATGCCTCTCAGCAAAAGGGGAGTGGCACCGATACGCTTAAGCAGTTCGCGACCAACCTCACGCAGAAGGCGCGCGATGGCGAGCTCGACCCTGTAATTGGTCGCGAAAAGGAAGTCCAGCGTATGATGGAGATCCTTTCGCGCCGCACCAAGAACAACCCGCTCATTCTGGGCGACCCCGGCGTGGGCAAGACGGCCATCGTCGAGGGCCTGGCTCAGCAGATTGCAGCCGGCAACGTGCCCGAGAACCTCATGAACCAGAATATCTGGACGCTCGACCTGCCGGGCCTCGTGGCGGGTGCCAAGTATCGCGGCGAGTTTGAGGAGCGCCTCAAGAACGTGATCCAAGAGGCCACCGAAGCCGACGACGTCATCCTGTTTATCGACGAGATGCACACCATCATCGGTGCCGGTTCTGCTGAGGGCTCCATCGACGCGAGCTCTATGCTCAAGCCCGTGCTCGCGCGCGGTGCCTTCCAGATTATCGGCGCCACCACGGCCGAGGAATTCCGCAAGTACCTCACCAAGGACCCGGCCTTCGAGCGTCGCTTCCAGACCATCGATGTCGAGGAGCCGAGCGTCGAGGACACGGTCAAGATCCTGACCGCGCTCAAGCCGCGCTACGAGGAGCACCACCATGTGCGCTATACGCAGGGTGCTATCGAGGCCGCCGCGAACCTTTCCAACCGCTACATCCAGGATCGCTTCCTGCCCGATAAGGCCATCGACCTCATTGACGAGGCCGGTGCCCGCGCCCGCATTGCCGCCAATCGCGCGCCCGAGCCGGTGCGCGAGGCCGAGCATCGCGTCGAGGAGCTCAAGGCTGCCGCACAGGAGGCCACCGAGAGCGACGACATGAACAAGGCCGCCGAGATTACCGAACGGCAGAAGGCCGCCGAGATTGAGCTCGCCGAGGCCAAGGCCGCCTGGACCGCCGAGCTCGACGCCAGCCCGCTCACCATCGATGTGAGTCAGATCGCCGATATCGTGTCCGTGACCTCGGGCGTGCCGGTGTCCTCGCTTACCGAGAGCGAGAGCCGTCGCCTGCTACAGGCCGAAAGCGTGCTCAAGACCCGCATTATCGGCCAGGACGAGGCCGTCGAGGCCGTTGCCAAGGCCGTGCGCCGCAGTCGCTCGCCGCTCAAGGATCCGCGTCGCCCCGGCGGCAGCTTTATCTTCCTGGGCCCCACCGGCACGGGCAAGACCGAGCTCGCCAAGACGCTCGCCGAGTATCTCTTTGGCAGCAAGGACGCGCTCGTCAGCTTCGACATGTCCGAGTTCGGTAGCGAGTTCGAGGTCTCCAAGCTCATCGGTAGCCCTCCGGGTTACGTCGGTCACGACGAGGGCGGCCAGCTCACCAAGGCCGTTCGTCGCCACCCGTACTCGGTCGTGCTGTTCGACGAGATCGAGAAGGCGCACCCCGATATCTTCAACATCTTGCTGCAGGTGCTGGAGGAGGGCCGCCTGACCGATAGCCAGGGCAAGACGGTCGACTTCCGCAATACGGTGATCATCATGACGTCAAACGTGGGCGCCCGCGAGATCGCGCAGGATGCGAGCGTTGGCTTTGGCACCACCGGCGAGCAGGGCCTCACCTCGAGTGAGATCCGCGGCCGCGCGATGGGCGAGCTCAAGCGCCTGTTCCGCCCCGAGCTGCTCAACCGTATCGACGACATCGTGGTGTTCCAGAAGCTCTCGGGCGAGAACCTGACCAAGATTGCGCACCTGCTGGTGGACGATCTGCGCCAGCGCCTGATCGCAAACGGCATGAACATCAAGCTTACCGATGCGGCCTACGACAAGATTGTGGCGGAGGGTACCGACCTCACCAACGGCGCGCGTCCGCTGCGTCGTGCCATCCAAAAGCTCATCGAGGATCCGCTGTCCGAGGAACTGCTGGCTGGCGAGTGGGGCGAGGGCGATACCGTCCTGTGCGACGTGGCCGATGGCAAGTTTGTCTTTAGCCGCGGCACGGGCGAGATCCCGGCACCGCGTCCGGCAGGCACGCTTGGTGGCGATACCGTCCCGGTGGCACCGCACGCCGGCAACGCCTCGCCCGTGAGCGGCGGCGTGACCTCGGGCCCCGGCGGCATGATGCAAGCCGGTTCCGGCGCGCTGTAGGGCGTGGCGACAATTTGATACGCGCAATCGAGGCGCTCCGGAAAGGGCGCCTCGATTTGTAGAGCTGCGGAAGTTGTGACCGTTGCGCTATACGGTCCACCGTTAGCCGATGATGCGAGGGCGCTCGGCGTTTTCGACTGGTTTATGCACGCAAAGTCTGGGAATATACAAGTCGCATGTCTTACTGTCTAACCAGTTGCGCCAAGGAGGCACCATGGACTACAAGATTACCGGCTACGAGCCCGCCCAGCTGTTCCATTTCTTTGAGGAGGTCAGCGCGATCCCCCGTGGGTCTGGCAACGAGAAGGGCATCAGCGATTTCCTGGTCGCGTTTGCCAAGGAGCGCGGTCTCGATGTGTATCAGGACGAGGTCTACAACGTCATCATTCGCAAGCCCGCATCTGCCGGCGCCGAGAATGCCCCGACCGTGATGCTGCAGGGCCACATCGACATGGTGTGCGACAAGCTGGGCTCCGTTGAGCACGACTTTACGACTGATGGTATCGACCTGGTCGTCAAGGACGGCGTCCTCACCGCTAACGGTACCACTCTGGGCGCCGACAACGGTATTGCCGTCGCTCTGATGCTCACTGTTCTCGATGACGATTCGATCGTTCACCCCGCCCTCGAGTGCGTATTCACCACCGACGAGGAGACTGGCCTGGTTGGCGCCGAGACGTTCGACAAGTCCCAGATTAGCGCCCGCACCATGATTAACCTTGACTCCGAGGAAGAGGGCGTTGCCACCGTCAGCTGTGCCGGCGGCGTCGTCGTTACCTACACCTGCCCGATCGCGCGCGAGCACAAGACCGGTAGCACCCTCACGCTCGACATCTCCGGCCTGCTGGGCGGCCACTCCGGCAGCGATATCAACCTGGAGCGCGGCAACGGCAACCTCATCATGGCCCGCATCATCGACCGCCTGATGGTCGCTGGCGAGCCCGCCATCGTCAGCTTTAACGGCGGCACTAAGGACAACGCCATCAACCGTGAGTGCAAGGCTGTTCTGGTCTACGCCGACCACGCTGCCGCCGAGGCCGCGGCCCAGATTGCAAAGGGCATCATCGCCGACGTCACTGCCGAGCTCGAGGTCTTCGACCCCGGCTTTACTTGCACCGTCGAGATTGCCGATGACGCCGAGGTCGAGGCCATGGACCAGAAGTCCGCACTTGCCCTCATCCGCGCCCTGCGTCTTGCCCCTAACGGCGTGATTCGCCGCAACGTCGCCACCGACGGTTCTGTCGAGGTTTCCTCCAACATCGGTGTGGTTGCCACTTCTGACGACGAGGTCAAGATCATGCTGTCCCCGCGCTCCTCGATCACCTCGCTGCAGAACGAGTTCAAGGACCGCCTGCAGACGCTTGCCGATGTCCTGGGCTTCGACGCCAAGTTTGAGTTCGAGTATCCCGGCTGGAGCTATGCCGAGCATTCGCCGGTCCGCGACGTCTTTGTCGAGAGCTATCGCGAGCTCTTTGGCTCCGAGCTGCGCATCGAGTCCATTCACGCCGGCCTTGAGTGCGGCCTGTTTGCCGAGGCCCTGCACGGCCTGGACGCCATCGCCGTGGGCCCGACGCTCTCCGATGTCCACACTCCGGACGAGAGCATGGAGCTTGCTTCTGCCGAGCGCTTCTACGAGCTGCTCATCGACGTCCTCAAGCGCCTCGCTGCGTAAAGGTTGCGCTAGCAGCAGTCCGAGTCACGTGCTAGCGGATTGCAAATGACATTATGAGAGGGGGCACCCGGTCTTTTGCGACGGGTGCCCCCTCTCTTTTGTTTGATAATTGCGAAATTACGGCCACCTAGTCCATTTCTGCCCTGATGAGGTCGAGGGCGCGCTGGCAGTTTTCGCGGACGGGGCCGAGCATATGCTCGCGCAGGTCCGCCATGCCGGGCAGGTCGGCGTATTCGTCCATGACCTCTTCCATGCAAATGGGTACCTCGTAGGCGAGGTCCATCATGGTCGCAAAGCAAAACTTCTCGGATAGCCCGGCATCGGTGAGCGTCGCCTCCAGCGTGGGGTCGCCCATACCGTGGTATCGGCGGATAGCGCCTAGACCGATGCACCCCACACGATTTTCGCCGCCAACGCTCATGGCAAGGCGCGCCCGGCGGCGCATGCGCTCATACGCCAAACCCGACGCGACATCGTACATTCGAGCCATCATGGCTGCGCCGTCGTTTCCAAGGAGCAGGGAATAGTTTTTCGCGTGCGCATCCGGTGCGCCGATGATGGCGTTAAAGAAAAGTATCTGCGTAAACAGATACAGGTTAAGTTGATGGTGGCTCGTATTTACGAGGAGCTCTTGAATGTCGCGTGTGGTCGGGCCGCCGTCTGCCGTGTACTTTTGGGCGGGCATCACCCCAAGTGCCTGACAGAGGTCTTCTTGATGTAGGCGCCTGATCGTTCCGTCTTTGACTTTCACGCGGTCATAGCGCTCAACAATGAGGGCAGGTTCGTCCTCAAACATACGATATTCGACGTTTGCCGTTGCGATGCCGGCGCGCTGGGCGCTTTTCATGCAGACAAACTCATTGAGAGCCTCGAGTTTAAATCCGATAACGCCATTTTTGAAAATATGCGTCGTGGGCGAGGAGCCCATGCATTCGCACCAGCGGTCGTTTATGAACGCGAGCGCGAACTTGCCCTGGTTGCCTCCAAGTGACCAACTTTCATCTAGACCCATCCACGATGCATCGCGGTCATCTCTGATCGACTTGAGACGAAGAGCAATTTCGTGGTCGTCTATAGGGCGGTATTCGCCAGCGCGATGCAGGACGGCGTCGGCATCTTCTTCGGCACAAAACTGCACTCCGCCCGGACAGTCGAGTCCGATATGGCTGAGCAACGCAACGGGATTGTTGGGCCTAACGTCGAATTCGGCGGCAATCGCTTTTCGTTGGTCCTCGCTGTCGGGTAGAAGGCCAAACAGGTACGGATTCATGACCTGTTGTCCGTATGTGCGATTCGATACGGGTATGTTGGTCGATAGGGCTGGCCCGTCATAGTCATGATCGTAGGTAAAGCTGATAAGACCGTTCTCATCTTGCGCGAGCGTTCCAGCAGGCACGCCGCAAATAATGGTCCGAAGTGATGTTCTGGCCATTGGCTATTTCCCTTCGGGCATGGTTTGGCTAGATGCGTTTGCGGCAATCGAGACTCCGAGATTGGACATGGCGAAATCGGCGAAGGCCCTGTCGTAGAGCTCGGACGTAAGGGGGGTATCTGCAAGAGCCGGAATGGTTGTGCTGCGACGGTTGCGATGATGAAGACGTTGAGCGTGATGGCGTCTGGAGGTGCTGCAAGGTTGATCAGCATGCGGGGCGTCGACTGGGTGCTCATTTTTCGTTTCGCTTATATCCCCTTGTGCTGCGAGCGCCAGTTCAAGAGCGTCGAAAATCGCCAGCAGCTTGTCGAGTCGAATGCCGGTGGCGTCTCCTAGCTCGAGCGATGCAAGCAGGCGCTCCGAAACACCGGCCTTTTTGGCGAGGGTGGCACGGGTGAGACCCTGAGTCTCGCGTGCCTGGCGCACGTAGATGCCAGCTT
>DBFZVF010000121.1:0-5643 GCA_048519165.1 Collinsella sp. | reverse complement strand
GCTCTGCGCTGGCGATTATTGATCCGGCCAACAACTTTGCCAAGACGCTGGTTTCGTCTGCTGATGGCACTGCGCTTCCTGCTGGCGGCATCAAGGGCGCTCCGCTCGTAAGTGTCCAGGGCGAAGACGCGTATGTCTACTTCACGGTTAACTACGGCGAGAGCCCTGATTTCGTTAACTACACCTCAGGCGGTGGCGTATATCGTTACAAGTTGGGTGACGCTGAGGCTTCTGGTGTGTTTAGCGCAACGGGCCACTACAACTTCTGTGACTCGCCAATCGCTTGTGATGCCCAGGGCAACTTGTACTACATTAACGACTCTGGCACGCTGTTTAAGCTGAATGCTGGCGTTAAGGTTTCGTTTAGCGCTGGCGAGGGGTCCAAGGTCGATTTTCAGACTACGGCCGCCAACGGCTCTATCGCCAAGCCTGCCGATCCGACGCGCGAAGGCTACACCTTCGCTGGTTGGTATACCGACGAGGCCTGTACGGAGGCATATGACTTTAGCGTTGCGGTGACGGCTGATATGACGCTGTATGCCAAGTGGATCAAGAATGCTGTTAACCCTGGTGGTAACGGTGGCTCTGGCTCCGCTGGCGGCAACGGCGGTTCGGGTAATGCCGGTGCTGGTTCTGGCTCCGGTAACGGCACAAACGGCCAGCAGGCTGGCGGTGCTGTTGCTCCGGGTAAGAAGCCGGTGTCGTCTACCACGACTACGACCGAGACCAAGGACGATAAGGATTCCAAGAAGAAATCCGATAAGTCCGGCAAGAAGGACAAGAAGTCCGGCAAGAAGGATGACAAGTCCGGCAAGTCCGACACGGGCTCGTCTGCAGCGACCACTGCCAAGAAGTCCGCGGCGGCTCCCTCGCAGCAGTCTGGCTTCAATCCGCTCGCCATCGCTGGCGTGGCGGCTGGCGTGATCGGTCTCGCCGTCATCGGCGTGTTCGTGTTCACCAAGCGCCGGTAGGTGAGGGCTGTGTCCAGTAAGCCTCAGGACGCCGAGTCCAAGCAGCCCGACTCGTCGTTCATCCAGCTTGACGATGTAAAGCAAAAGGGCGCAGCTTCGGCGGCGTCCGCCCCTCGGCGCAAGGCACTTGTTGGCGTTCTGACAGCCGCCTGCACCGTTTTGATCGTTGTGTCGCTAGGCTTTGTCCAACCTTCTTCCAGCGGTGCTTGGTCCATCGATTGGATCACTCGGGCCGTGGCGGGGAAGAGCGTTGCCGACTCTGGCTCTGCTGCCTCTCACAAGACAGAGGCGGGTTCCTCGTCTTCTGGTGCCGTGGACTCTGAATCCAAGGAGTCGGATGAATCGGAATCCAAGGACGATTCCGAATCTTCGGATAAGGACTCCAAAAAGGATTCGAAGGAGAAGAAGTCCGAAGACAAGGGCGGCAAGACGTCCAACAACGCGTCTGCTGGACAGGGCTCCGAATCCGCCGGTGGATCGAGTTCTTCTGACGGCTCTTCTTCGGGCGGCGGCTCGGTGTCTGGCGGTGGGTCTGCATCCAACGGTGGCAACGCCTCTGCGGGC
Source organism: Collinsella sp. (assembly GCA_048519165.1). Lineage (GTDB taxonomy): Bacteria > Actinomycetota > Coriobacteriia > Coriobacteriales > Coriobacteriaceae > Collinsella. Next base: position 4,108 of record DBFZVF010000121.1, on the reverse strand, counting down.
AATCAGGGCGGCTCGCAGCAGCCTGGTTACGTCACGGTGACGGTTGCGGTCACATCGAGCGCTGTGGGCAATCCCGTGTCTTCTGGTGGCACCTTCACCTTTAATGAGGGCGCAACTGCCTACGATGCCCTGTGCGCCCTGGGCCTTTCCGTGAATGCACATGGCTCGTCGTACGGCACGTATGTCGCCGCCATTGGCGGTTTGGCCGAGAAGGAACACGGCGGTACGAGTGGCTGGATGTATTCCGTTAACGGTGTGGCGCCCAACACGGCGTGCAGCAACTACGTCCTACACAACGGCGACAGTGTCGTCTGGTATTACGTAACGGGCTAAATGCCTCGACATAACACGCCATGCGGGCGGTTCGGACAAACATCCGAGCCGCCCGTCTTTATGCGAACGGGACGCCGTAGCCCGCCTCGTGCACCTTCCTCGGCAGACTCTGTAAACAAAAAACCGGTTGGAACGAGAATTCCAACCGGTTATACCTTTAAGCAAATGTCGAACAAACTACGACTGCGCGCCCTCGAGGAAGAAGCGACGGCTAAAGTAGTTGTACCAGGTGACCAGGAACGTGGCGATGGCCTTCATGGCCTGGTAGCCGATGCTCAAAAACGTGACGCCCACAAACATGTACAGATCGTTGAGACCCAGGCCAATCACCGACAGGATGGTGAAGATCGTAAACTCGCGCTTGCGGCTCATGCCCTCGCGATGGTCGAACACGTACTTCATGCTGAGCCAGTAGTTGACCACGACGGACGTGATAAACGAGATCGTGGTGCTCATCAAAAAGTCGAGGTGGAACAGCTCGACGAGTGCAATGAGCATGCCCCAGTCGATGCCAAAGGAGATAAGACCCACGACAGCGAACTTGAGGAACTGCTTGGTATGAGGTTGTGCCAGTGCCTTGCGCACGTAATCACATCCAATGCGTTGACGAATCGAGCAGAGGATACTTTAGAGCTTTTGCAAGGGAAACGTAAGGTCTTTGGCAAGAACTATACGAACTCGCCAAATATTCAAGAGGTAATCCGCAAACGTTGCAAATCTTCCCGCAAACGAGCAGGGCCCACGAACAACGCAGCACTCGATGCGCATCGTCCGTGGGCCCCGTAGTGCAACGAGGAGGTCGAGCTACTTGGTCTCGTCGCCCTCCAGGAAGATCTTTCGGGTCACAAAGTTGTAGACCATGACCAGCGCGGTGGCGCAAATCTTGGCGATATTGGCCTCGAGCCCCAGGCCGGCGTTGAGCGCCAGCACGATGCCGTCGTTGAGCGCCAAGCCGATCACGGACAGCACGACAAAGATGATGAACTCGCGGTGGCGGCTCATGCCCTCCTTGTGCGCAAACACGTACTTCATGCTCGCGACGTAGTTAAAGATGAGCGAGACGATAAAGCCGCTGGTATTGGCGATCAGGATATTGAGGCCCAAACCGTAGTGGAGCAGATTCATGATGCCAAAGTCGATGATCGTGGCGACGACGCCGACGACGCCAAACTTCATGATCTGCGCAAGGAGCTTTTGCATGGTGCCTGCCTTAGAGTGGCGCCGGAGCGCCGCGGGGATGACAAACTCAGCAAGTTTAGCCAATCCCCGCAGGCGGGGCTAGGCGCGCTCCTCGATAGCACCGTTTCTATATGCATCGAGCAGCTGGCGTAGGTCCTGGATTTGGCTGCGGATCTTGGCGCCAGTGTCGGTATCGCTGACCATGCGGCGGCGGTCGGCCTCGTCAAAGCGGTTGGTCTCGCTTTCGATGTCCACGTTGCGGGTGAGCGCCTCGGCAACCGTCGTAAAGGCCCGGTGCGACTTAAGACGGCATCCGCGCGAGCTCGAGATAAGCGTGTAGCCGGCGATGCCCGTCTTGGGATGGTAGGCGCGACAGAAGCCGCCGTCGATGACCAACAGCTTGCCGTTGGCGCGGATGGGCTGCTCGCCCTTGGTAGTCTTGACGGGCGTATGACCGTTGATGATGTGGCCGGTCGGCGAACATGCCATGGGTGCGACGCCGAACTCGCGCATGATGTCGTCGCAGAGCGAGGGCGACTTGGTAAGCGTAAAGTATGGGTCCATCGGCTCGGCCCAGGTGCTCTTATCGGCGATATAGGCACGCTCAAAGGTACGCACCAGGCGTCCGCTCGCGGGTGAGTTAAAGCCGATCCACAGGTACCACATCCAGTCGAGGGCGTCGCGGTCGCCCACGCGCCAGGCGCGGCGGGCGATGCGGTCGCAAAAATCGAGATAATCGCGACCGGCGTGCCAGGTACCCAGGCAGTTCATGCTGCTAAAGGTACCATCCTCGTTGAGCGGCACACAGCCATGGAACAGCAGGTTGCCGTTGGTGACCTTGTACATCGAGCCGTGGGTGTAGAGGAAATCGATATGGCGATGCAGATGATCGGCGGTGACAAACTCGGACACGAGCTTGTCGATGATGTGTTGCTCCTGGGGCGTGAGCGTGTAGGGGTCCGTCGGGTCGACGGTGGGGAAGTCGTTGGTCGCGAGCGGCCACACGCTGCCGTCGGCGAGCGTGACCGTGCCGGTGTCGTGGTCGATCTTGTCGAGCAGCAGGCGGTCGGTCATGTCGAACTCGGGGTGGCGCTGGATAATCTGGCCCTCGAGTTTAAAGAGCAGCACGTTGATGGCCTTGATCAGCGGGGTGATGGACTCGCCGGCGGTATAGGTGGCGTCGGCGAAGGCGACAAGCTCGCGCAGCGAGATACCGTAGTCGTTCTCGAGGATCTCGTAATTGTCGTAGCGCAGGTTGTTGCGCAGCACCGTGGCGATGCAGGCGGGCTCACCAGCCGCAGCGCCCATCCACAGCAGATCGTGGTTACCCCACTGAATATCGAGCGAATGATAGGTGAGCAGGCGGTCCATAATCTTGGCAGCGCCGCCGCCACGGTCGAAGATGTCGCCCACCAAGTGCAGGTGGTCGACGGCGAGGCGCTTGATGAGCGAGGCAAGCGACTCGATAAAGTCATCGGCGCTGGCGGTCTCCAGAATGGATTCGATAATGCGCTCGTGATACCGCACGCGGTAGTTGTTCTCATCCGGATGCGTGTGCAGCAACTCGTCGATGATGTAGGCGTAATCGCGCGGGATGGCCTTACGCACCTTGGAGCGCGTATAGCGGCTCGAAAGCGAGCGGGCAACCACAATGAGCTGGTCGAGCATGGTCTTGTACCAGGTGGGGGAGTCCTCGCGCCGGCTGCGGACCAGCTCGATCTTCTCGCGCGGGTAGTAGATGAGCGTGCACAGCTCGCCCTTTTCGTCAAAGGAGAGCGTGTCGCCAAAGATCTCGTCGACATGCTCGCGCACGACACCCGAGCAGTTGTTGAGGGTGTGCATAAAGGCTTCGTACTCGCCGTGCACGTCGCTCATAAAATGCTCGGTGCCCTTGGGCAGGTTGAGGATGGCCGAGAGGTTGATGATCTCGGTGAATGCGGATTGCTCGGTGGGGAACTGTCTCGACAGCAGGCGAAGATACTTGAAGTCTTGCGGATTGCGATCGAATGCGACCATGAAGCACCTTCCGATGTGGTTGGTAAAACTGACAGACAGCGTCAAACGTTTATCAGTATGCGCTGCTTTTGTTTCGATTGGGGATGGGAAGTCGAATTGTTGGCCGAACGGTTTGGTAAATCGATTTAGTTGAGGTAGATATGGCGGTTGAATGGAGACGTGGGGTCGTTTTGCAGGCGCATGCCTCCTGGATCGATAGAGAGGATGACGGTAAAGATGTTCACTACCTTTGGTTCAATTTGGTAAATAGTGGACATTTGTACCGTATTCACGCTTGCTGTGCGATTATTTGCGCAGCAATGAGTAAGGAGCCTCATATGAGTGATTTTGTCCTGACCTGTGAATCCGCCGCCGACCGAACCCGCGAGTTCTTTGAATCGCGCAATATCCCTGTCGTGTGTTTTCATTACGAGATCGACGATGTTGTCTATACGGACGATCTGTATCAGTCGATTGCGCCGGACGAGTTTTTTGCCCAGATTGCCGCGGGCGCCATGCCCAAGACGTCTCAGGTGAGCGTGGGTGAGTACGAGGAGTTCTGGGAGCCGTTTGTTGCCGAGGGTAAAGACGTGCTGCACCT
>DBFZVF010000120.1:0-7125 GCA_048519165.1 Collinsella sp. | reverse complement strand
GTCGTGTCCTCCTCGATCTGTAACCGTCCATGGATTACCTGCCTTTACTGTACGCGCGAGCGGCTCGTAAGGGTGGGCCATGTGTCCCATTCTGAGGGCCGGATTTGCGCCGGCAAGTGGCAATATGTCCGGGCGCAAAAGAGGGGAGGGCCGGCCGATCCGATCCTCCCCTGGCTGGGCGTCCGATCATTTAATGACTGCGCATGCGATGCTGCGTGCGAGCCCCTAATGCTTGATCTCGATGCTCGAAATCTCGACTTCGCGTGCCTCGGCAACTGCCTTCGCCATGTCATCGGGGAACTCGATGGAGTTGAGGAGCGCCTCGGCTTCTTTCTTATGCAGATCGAAGTTCGAGATGAGGACGTAGACGCTTCCCGGCTCAACGTCGGTAAAGAGGAGGGTTGAGACGCCGCTGTTGTCCTCGTACGTTCCGACGAGCCACGTCCTGCCGTTATACTCGACGGACCCGCCATCCTTCCACTGGAACGTATCACCTTTCTTTTCTGCCTGGTCGGCGTGGGATTCCTCTGCCGTCAGCGCTTTTTTCCAAACGGGGATAAAGCGATCGGCCGAACCGTTCTCGTCTTCGGGGAAGGTGAGCTGGACCCTGTCGGCATTCTTGCCAGCGGAGTCGCTTACGCCAACGCTCTCGGGCATCTCGACCTTAAACCAGATAAAGTCAGTCTTTTCGGCGACGGGGGCCTTTTCCTTGCCTTCGCTCTTTGAGGTACTGCCGCCCACGCCCGATGCGCTCCCGCCGCAGCCGACAAGGGCAAACGCGGCAAAGAGGGCGATGCACAGGGAAAGGATCGATAGGGTCTTTTTCTTCATGGTGGCGTCCTCCTTGTCTGCCGATGACATCACGGCGCCGCATGCTGTTGGGGTACTGATTGCGCTGGCGGCGGATGTCTCTGTGCACTGTGCGGCTTATGCCTCCGTTCATCGCTTGTGGCCGTTGCGCGGCCGTGCCCCAACGGGTTCCTTACTTATAGATATGCCCCAGTTTGTGCCGTTCGGGAGTCTCGAAAGGTGGGCCATGTGTCCCATGTTTGCGGCGCCGACGCCTATCGTTCGTCATAGAAATCCGCGATGGCCAGGTGTGCTGACGCTCATGTGCTTATGGGCTAGACTTAGCATCATTACGTGTTTGATGCGGTTGGTCGGCAGTTGCCGCCCGACCGATCTATATGACTTGAAGGTGCATACGTATGAGCCAAGAGATGATGGACAAGACCTGCCGTGGGTTTGCCGAGGCGCTGGCCGCGCGCGAGCCGGTTCCCGGCGGCGGTAGCGCGAGCGCCTTTGTGGGCGCGCTGGGCGCCTCGCTTTGCGGGATGGTCGCTCGCTACGGGGCGACCAATCCCGCGCTTAGCGATCGGGCGGACGATCTGACGCGTGCATTTGCCCAGGCAGACGAGTTGGCGCAGGAACTAGTGGGTCTGGTTGCCGAGGATGTTCGTGCATACGGCCAGGTGTCCGCGTCGTACGGCGTTCCGCGCGAGGACCCGGCTCGACCCGCGGCGATTCAGGACGCGTTGCGCGTGGCGGCCATGCCGCCGTACCGGATCATGGATGCCTGCGGGCGCGCACTGGCGCTGCTCGAGGACATGGCCGACAAGGGTTCGCGCCAGTTGCTGTCCGACGTGGCATGCGGCGCCGTGTTCTGCCGCGCCGCCATGCAAGGCGCGAGCCTGACGCTCTTTGCCAACACCACATCTATGAAAGACCGGGCGCGCGCCGAGGAGCTTGAGGCGGCGTGCGATGAGCTGCTAGATACGTGGCTGCCGCGCGCCGATGCGCTGGCGCGCCGCGCCGCCGACGCCGCCAGGAAGAGGGGGTAGCCATGGCAGAGCTGCTCAAAGGGGCTCCCGTTGCCCGTGCCTTGACCGAGGAGCTTGCTGCTCGCTGCGCCGCCCTGCGCGAACAGGGCATCGTGCCGACGCTGGCCATCGTTCGTGTGGGCGAGCGCGAGGACGATCTATCCTACGAGCGCGGCGCCCTCAAGCGCTGCGAGAAGGTTGGCATCGAGGCTCGCCGCGTTTTGCTTCCCGCCGATGTTTCGCAGGACGAGCTGTTGGCGGCTATTAAGGACATCAATGCCGACCCCGCTGTTCATGGCTGCCTGATGTTTCGCCCGTTGCCCGCTGGGCTTGACGAGGATGCAGTTGCCGCGGCACTCGATCCCGCCAAGGACGTCGACTCCATGACGCCGGCCTCGCTGCTCACCACGCTTTCGGGGCGAGGCGAGGGCTTTGCTCCTTGCACGGCTGAGGCCGTGTTGGCGTTGCTGGACCATTACGGCGTTGAGTTGGATGGGGCCAAGGTTGCGGTCGTCGGTCGGTCGCTGGTGATTGGCCGTCCCGTTGCCGCCATGCTTACGGCTCGCAATGCCACGGTGACGACGTGCCATACGCATACGCGCGACTTGGCTGCCGAGTGCCGTGCAGCTGATATTGTGGTTGCGGCCGTTGGACGCGCGCGCACGATTGGCGCGGATGCGGTTCGCGAGGGCCAGACGATCATCGATGTGGGCATTAATTGGGACGAGGCCGCTGGCAAGCTGGTCGGCGATGTCGATTTTGATGCTGCGGAACCGATCGTTGGCGCAATTACTCCCGTGCCGGGCGGCGTGGGGGCTGTAACGACGGCGATTCTCGCCAAGCACGTGATCGAGTCGGCGGAGCGCGCATCGAAATAGTCGTTTTTGACCACAGGGGTTGCCGGGGCGGCTGTTTCGCCCTTTTTGCGCCGAAGCGATACACTGTTGCCGTTTGATTTCTTCGCTCAAGGAGGATGCGCATGCCGTGCACAACGATTTTGGTTGGTAAGAACGCGAGCTACGACGGGTCGACCCTGGTTGCCCGAAATGAGGACTCGTCCAACGGGGTGTTTGAGCCCAAGCGCATGCGCGTGGTGCATCCCGATGAACAGCCGCGCGTCTACACGAGCGTCCTGAGCCACCTGACCGTTGAGCTGCCCGATAATCCCATGCGTTATACAAGCGTCCCCGACGTTGTCCCCGGTCATGGCATTTGGGCCGAGGCCGGCTTCAACGAGCTCAATGTTGGCATGTCCGCAACCGAGACGCTCACCACCAACGAGCGCGTCCGCGGCGCCGATCCGCTCGTGGACTACGTGCCCGCCAAGGGCAACGAGGGCGAGGACGGCTATGTTCCGGCGCAGCCCGGTGGTTTGGGCGAGGAGGACATGGTGACCCTGGTGCTGCCGTATGCCACGTCCGCCCGCGATGGCGTGCGTATCCTGGGCGATCTGCTCGAGCGCTACGGTACCTACGAGAACAACGGCATCGCCTTTAGTGACGTGGACGAGATCTGGTGGCTCGAGACCATCGGCGGCCACCACTGGATCGCCAAGCGCGTGCCCGACGACGCCTATGTGACCATGCCCAACCAACTGGGTATCGACAGCTTTGACCTGGACGATGCCGAGGGCGCCCAAGCCGACCACATGTGCTCCGCCGACCTGCGCTCCTGGATGGCCGAGTGGCATCTGGACCTGACGCTGGGCGTCGAGGGCGACGGTCCCGCCGCGGTCTTTAACCCGCGCGAGGCCTTTGGCTCGCACAGCGACAGCGACCACGTCTACAACACGCCGCGTGCCTGGTATATGCAGCGCTGTCTCAACCCCAGCGATGTGTGGGACGGTCCCGAGGCCGACTACACGCCCGAGAGCGACGATATCCCCTGGAGCCGCGTGCCCGAGCGCAAGGTGACCATCGAGGACATCAAGTACGTGCTTTCGAGCCACTACCAGGGCACGGAGTACGACTGCTACGGCAGCAAGGGCACGCCCGCCACGCGCGGCGCCTATCGTCCCATCGGCATCAACCGCAACGGTCAGCTCGCCGTGCTGCAACTGCGCCCCTATGCACAGCCGGCGTATCGCGCCGTACAGTGGATGGCCTTTGGCTCTAACTCGTTTAACGCGCTCGTGCCGCTGTACGCCAATGTCGAGACCATGCCCGAGTACTATGCCGACACGCAGGCCCGCGTGACGTCGGAGAATTTCTATTGGGCAAATCGCCTGATCGGTGCCTTGGCCGATGTTCGCTTCCACGAGTGTGGTCGCGCGGTCGAGGATTATCAGGAGAAGGTCGGCGGCATGGGCCACAAGCAGATTCACGACGTTGACGCTGTCGTAGCCGCACTGCCCGAGACTGAGGTGCCTGCCGAGCTCGCCCGCGCCAACGAGGCCTTTGCCGAGCTCGTGCGCGTGGAGACCGATGCTCTGTTGGGCAAGGTGCTCTACACCACGAGCTGTGCCATGAAGAATTCCTTCGCGATGAACGATAACGTAAGGTAAAGACGGCCTTGCAGCGAGCGAGCGGGGCAAACGCCGTCAAAGGCTTTGCCCCGCTCGATTTCTATCTTGGCGGTAAAACGATTTTGTGTCGTTCGCTCAATCTTGGGTACAAGAAGGCCAATGCAGTTGTTCACGATTGGAGCCAACCATGGTTATGAAATTCGATCAGCTTGTTAACGGTGCCATCAACGTGGGCTTCGGCGCCGCCGCCGTTGCCGTCGAGGGCGGCAAGAAGGTCCTCGACGACCTCAATACCAAAGGCGAGCAGGTTCGCAAGGACGCCGGCACTCCCGATATCGCCCGCAGCGTGTCCGACATGTTCGAGCAGGCCGGCGGCACCATCTCCGACCTCACCGAGCGCCTGGGCATGCAGGGTGAGACTGCGGCACAGCGCGTGCTTGACGAGCTCATCCTGGCCCGCGTCCGCGTAATGACCGCCCCCGAGCGCACGGCCTTTTTGGCCCATGTGCGCGACATCGTCGATTCGGTCGAGGACAACGTGACCTCGGTGCCCGTCGAGTCCGTTGAGCCCGACGATGCAGAGGACACCGAAGAGGCCGAGTAGCAGCGCAGATGGCAGATTCCACCACCGATTACAACAATCTAGATCCCTTGGGTGACGAGGCGGCGGTTGTCGATGAGGTCGATGCCGCCGTCTCGGGCGCTCGCAAGAAGCCGCGTGCTGTCGATATGGTTCCCGAAGAGCCCGATGCGATGGCGCCGGACGAGGAATACCAGCTCACGCCGGCAGGCCGCCGCGAACGCATTGGGCAGATCGTTCGCCTGATCAAAAAGTACCGCGTATGGGATAACCTCACGCCGGTTCGCCTGCGCCGCCTGCTCGAAGAGCTCGGCCCCATGTTCGTTAAAATGGGGCAGATTCTGGCCAACCGGTCCGAGATTTTGCCGCAGCGGTTTTGCGACGAGCTGCGTCGCCTGCGCTCCGACGTAGAGCCGGTGCCGTATGAGGTAGTGCTCCGCTGTCTGGAAGAGGAGTACGGCCAGCGCCTGGGGCAGATGTTCGACGCGATCGACCCCAACCCGCTCGGTAGCGCATCGCTCGCGCAGGTGCACCGCGCCCGTCTGGTGACCGGCGAGGACGTGGCCGTTAAGGTACAGCGCCCCGGCGCGCAACAGGTCATGGCACAGGACATCGACATCATCCGTTCGGTGGTGCGCATCGTTTCCAAGTTCGTCAACACCGACCAGTTTGTTGACTTACACGGCGTGGTCGAAGAGCTGTGGACCTCGTTTCGCGAGGAGACCAACTTTTTGGCCGAGGCCAAAAACCTCAACGATTTCTATGACTTTCACAAAAGCGTGCATGGTGTGTCGTGTCCCAAATCCTACCTGGACCTTTGCACCGAAAACGTCGTGGTCATGGACTACATTGACGGCATCTCGATTGCCGATCCCGAGCGCCTGGTGGCCGAGGGCTATGACTTGGAAAAGATCGGCTCGGCGATTGTCGAGGACTATTCGACGCAGGTGCTCGATGATGGCTTTTTCCATGCTGACCCGCATGCGGGAAACATCATCCTCAAGGACGGCATCGTCTACTTTATCGACCTGGGCATGGTCGGGCGCATGTCGAGCCACGACCGCGGTATCGTCAAGGATATGATCTTTGCCGTGGCCGAGGGCGACGTGCCCAAGCTCAAGGATTCGCTTATGCGCTTTGCCGTGACGCGCGGCGACTCGGCCGAGCTTGACCATTCGGCCTTTTTGTCCGATTTGGACTTTATCGTAGCCGACTTTGCGGGCCTCGATCTTAAGGACCTGGATATCGGCGAGTTTTTGACCTCGCTGCTAAACCTGGCGCGCAAAAATGACGTTGAGCTGCCGAGCGTGGTGACGATGTTCGCCCGCGGCATGGTGACGCTCGAGGGTCTGCTGACCGAGTATATGCCCAACGTCAACATGATCCAGATCATCCAAGCGCACATCAAAAACGAAAAGAGCACCTATGCACGCGTCCGCGAAATGGGGCGCGACTTTGCGGCGAGCAGCTATCGCGCGGCAAAAGGCTCGCTCGAGGCGGCCGAGTATCTGGGCTTGGCGTCGCGTATGCTCACGCGCGGCCAGCTTAAGGTGAACACGCAGATCATGAGCAGCGATAAGGCGCTGCGGCAGCTGGGTGGAATTATCGACCGTATGTCGATGGCAATTGTGATCGCCGGTCTGTTTATCGGTTCGTCGGTGGTGTACTACGCGCGCATCGAGCCGGTTGTGTTTGGTATCCCGGTCATTGGCTTTATGGGCTACGTGAGCGCGCTGGTGCTGGCGCTGATGCTGGGCCGCGAGATCTGGCGCAACAGTCACGGCGGCAAGCGTTAATGACCCCTGGGGGACGGAGGAAAACGGATCATTTTGCTCAGCGATCCATCCACGCCCTAATCTATCGCAAACCATAGCTTTTACCTTGGGCTTCGCCTTCGTGCGGGGCCCTTTTGCGTGATACCATACTAACAGTAATAATCGATGGCCTAGATGGTGGTGCGGAGACGCACGAATGCGCGGTTTTCCTGCGCGTTTGGGAGAATCGGGGTGCAAGTCCCCGGCTGTACCAGTAACCGTAATTCCTCTTGGCCCGGGATAGTCGCGTCGCAGATCGGACGGCGCGCCCGGGTCGGTAAGGTTAAGTCGGATCGCCTCCCATCTTGTACGCGGCCGCGGCGCATGCCGCCGGTACGCGTTGGGCTCTGGAGGGAAGGGGGACCCCGATGGGGGTACTCGAGCGCAATGTGCGCGATGACGTGGGGCAGCCGCTGGGCAATGCTCCAAGTTCAGACAATAGGAGAC
>DBFZVF010000119.1:0-13478 GCA_048519165.1 Collinsella sp. | reverse complement strand
ATTAAGGAGAACATGGCGTCCTTCGACGACGGCAAGACGGCGCTGTGCCTCATGGGCCACGGCACCGAAGCCGATTCCAACGCCGACTATGCCAAGATGCAGGAAGTGTTCAAGAACGAGGGCTTGACGCAGTTCTTCGTCGGCACCGTCGAGGCTGAACCGACCTGCGAGGATGTTATCGCCGCCGCGAGCGCCGCAGGCTACAAGAAGGCCGTGCTCGCACCGTTCATGGTGGTCGCGGGCGACCACGCGAACAACGACATGGCAGACGAGACCGACCCCGACAGCTGGGCTGCGAAGTTCGTGGCCGCCGGCTTCGAAGTGACGTGCCTGCTCCAGGGTCTGGGACAGAACGCCGCGGTCGATGACATCTACGTCTCGCACGTGGACGACGCCATCGCCAAGCTGTAAACTCGCCGCGCACGGGGGCGCCGGTCGCGTCCCCGTGCAACGGGCATGCGCCTTCCCCGACTGACGGCGCATGCCCGTTGCATTCGCATCCCGCCCGCCCACCGCACGGCGCGGGCGGTCGAAGCGATTGAAAGGAACCACTCCATGTTGAAGAAAACCCTCGCCTTCGCCTTGTCGGCGGCGCTTTTCGCGTTCTCGCTCGCCGGCTGCGGCGGAAATTCAATCGACAGCGCAAAGGCAAGCGATGCCGATTCCCAGGAAAAGACCGAACAGGCGGCCGATGCGCCCGAGGGCGCAAGCGCTGCCCCCATCACCGCCGACAAGGTGGCCGACGGCACCTATCCGATCACCGTAGATTCCAGCTCGAACATGTTCAGGATTGTGGACGCCCAGCTCATCGTGGAAAACGGCTCCATGCACTGCGTGATGACACTTTCCGGCACGGGCTACGGCAAGCTCTTCATGGGCACGGGCGACGAGGCTGCCGCCGCGAGCGAGGCCGACTTCATCCCCTATGTGGAAAACGCGGAAGGCAAGTACACCTACGACGTACCCGTTGAAGCGCTCGACGAGGACACCGCCTGCGCCGCGTGGAGCATTAGAAAAGGGCAGTGGTACGACCGCACGCTCGTGTTCGAATCCGCCGGCGTCGATCTGCGCGCCGACGCGCTGAAGTAACGCCATGCGGTCGATTCTTCCCAAGAAGGAAAGCAGGAAGCGCCGCAGCATCGCGGCGCGCGCGATCACCTGCGTTCTCGTCGCCCTGCTCGCGCTTCCCTTCGCGGGGTGCAGTGCGAGCCCGAACGCGACCGGTGGCACGGCGGGCTCTCAGGAATACACTGTGAGCGTCTCGCTTTCCGGCGGGTCAGGGCGCGCAAGCATCGCCTCACCCACCACAATTGTGAAGGATGGCGACACCTACACCGCGACCATCACCTGGTCGAGTTCGAACTACGACAAAATGACCGTCGACGGCGTGGACTACGCGCCTGTAAACGACGGCGGCAACTCCACATTCGAGATACCCGTCACGCTCGACGAGGACATCGCCGTGTCGGCCGAGACCGTCGCCATGTCGACGCCGCACACCATCGACTACACGCTCTACTTCGACTCATCCACCATGAAGGAGAAATCGGGCGACGATGCAAGCGGCGGTTCCCCTGCGGTAACGGCTTCAAGCGCCGCGGCTGACTTCCACAACGCCGATTTGGGCTGCGGCTGGGAGCCGACGGGGGCGCTTCAGCTTGAATACGCCAAGCACTTCACTGTCGACGAGTACGAAGGCGGCCTGCGGCTTATCTGCGTTTCGAACGGGGAGCGCTTCCTCGTGGTGCCGCAAGATGCGAAGGTACCTGATGGGTTGAGCTCCGACATCGCGGTCATAAGGCGCCCCGCCGACAAGGTGTACCTCGTGTCGTCGGCAACGATGTGCCTGGTCGACGCGCTCGATGCGAACGACAATATCTTAATGTCGGGCACGAAGGCCGACGATTGCTCGGTCGCGCGCTTCAAAAGCGCGCTCGAAAGTGGGGCGATCGCCTACGGCGGCAAGTACAGCGCGCCCGACTACGAGCGAATATCGGCCTCGGGCTGCACGCTCGCCATCGAGAACACCATGATCAACCACACGCCCGATGTGAAGGAAAAGCTGCAGAAGCTCGGGCTCGTCGTGCTCACCGAACAGTCGTCGAGCGAGCCCGAAGCACTCGGGCGCGTCGAGTGGATTAAGCTTTTCGGCGTCCTGTTCGACAAGGAAGACGAGGCCGCGCACCTGTTCAACGAGCAGAAGGCCCGCGTCGAGCAAACGTCGGGGCTCGCGTCGTCAGGTAAAACCGTGGCGTATTTCTACATTAACTCGAACGGGGCCGCCGTCACGAGGCGGGCGGGCGACTACGTGGCGCAGATGATCGAGCTTGCAGGCGGCAGCTACGCGCTCGATGACGCGCAGACGGCGTCGACGTCAGGTTCGTCAGTAACGCTCGAAATGGAGCGCTTCTACGCGACGGCGAAGGATGCCGACATCATCGTCTACAACGGCACCATCGACGAATCGGTTGCCACCTTGAACGACTTCGTAGGCAAAAACGCGCTATTGTCGCAGTTCAAAGCCGTGAAGAACGGCAACGTCTGGGTCACAAGCGCCGACATGTACCAGCAGATGACTTCTACCGCCGACATTATCGACGAGCTGCACGGGGCCTTCACCGGCGATGACGCGAGCGACTTCCATTATCTGAGGAAGCTCGGCTAGCACCATGAAAAGCCGACTTTCCATGACATACGACGAATCGGGGCGCGCCGCGCGGTGTCGCGTCGTGACGGCGCTGCTCGCTGTTGCCCTCATCGTGCTCGTCGGGGCCAACCTGTGCATCGGGAGCGTGCTCGTGCCAGCAGACCACATCCCCGGCATCCTTTCGGGCGGCGCGGCCAATTCCATGGAAAGCCAGGTCATCTGGGAGATTCGCCTGCCGCGCGTGCTTTCAGCCGTGCTTCTCGGCGGGGCACTTTCGCTTTCCGGGTTCCTACTGCAGACGTTTTTCAACAACCCCATCGCCGACCCGTTCATCTTGGGCGTCTCCTCGGGCGCAAAGTTCGTCGTCGCGCTTACGATGATCGCACTTCTGGACGCGAACCAGGCCATGTCCTCGCCGGCCATGGTGGCCGCAGCGTTTCTGGGCTCGCTTATCACCATCGGCTTCGTGCTCCTCATCGCACGGCGCATAAGTTCCATGGCCATGCTCATCGTGGCGGGCGTCATGGTGGGATACATCTGCTCGGCGGCGACGAACTTCCTCATCGCCTTCGCCGACGACCAGTCCATCGTGAACCTGCACAACTGGTCTTTGGGTAGCTTCTCGGGTTCGAGCTGGAACGACATCGCGGTCATCGCGGTCGTGGTGATCACCGTGAGCGCATGCGTATTCGCGATATCGAAGCCCCTTTCCGCCTTCCAGCTGGGAGAAGCCTACGCGAAAAGCGTCGGCGTGAACGTCGCACGCTTCCGCGTGGTGCTCGTCCTTCTAGCGAGCATGCTCTCTGCCTGCGTGACCGCGTTCGCTGGTCCGGTGTCGTTCGTAGGCATCGCGGTTCCGCATCTCGTGAAGTCGGCGTTGAAGTCGTCGAAGCCCATCCGCGTGATTCCTGCGTGCTTCTTGGGAGGCGCCATCTTCTGCGCGGGCTGCGATTTGATCGCGCGCACGCTGTTCTCCCCCGTCGAGCTTTCCATCAGCGCCGTCACCGCCATCTTCGGCGCGCCGGTGGTTATTGCACTCATGTTGAAGAAGCGGGTGAGGTAGATGGGGGAATTCGTGCCGCGGACCAAAACGCTCGGAGGGAACATTCCATGCTTGGCCAGTCCTGAGCTCGCACGAAAGCGCCAGAAGGCACTTTCGGCTCGTGCGGAACTGCGCGCGGAACGCCTCCTCCGAGCGCAGTCGAACCTCGAAACCCCGGTCGAAACGCAGGCTGACGGAGCGCCGCTTTTCCGCATAAGCGACCTGTCGGCGGGCTACGACAAGAAGGTCGTAGTCGAAGGTGTCGATCTGGAGGTTCGCGCGGGCGACGTCGTGGCGCTCATCGGGCCGAACGGCTCGGGCAAGTCGACCATCTTGAAAACCATCACACGCCATCTTGCACCGCTTGCCGGCGCGGTCGAGCTCGACGGACGGGAGATTTCCCGATGGAAGACGGCGGAGTTCGCAAGGAACCTTGCCGTTATGCTGACAGATCGCCCCCGGACCGAGCTCCTCACCTGCCGCGATATCGTAGAGGCGGGAAGACATCCCTACACCGGGCGAATGGGCACACTCTCGCCCGACGACCATAGTCGGGTCGACGAGGCAATGAAAACCGCACATGTGGAAGAGCTCGCCGAGCACGGCTTCATGCAGATAAGCGATGGGCAACGCCAGCGCGTCATGCTCGCACGCGCCATCGCGCAGGATCCGCGTGTGCTCGTGCTCGACGAGCCCACGTCGTATCTCGATATCCGCTACCAGATCGACCTGCTGCGAATACTTCGCCACCTTGCGAAATCGCGGAATGTGGCTGTCATCATGTCCATCCACGAACTCGAGCTCGCGCAGAAAAGCGCCGACAAGGTGATTTGCGTGAAGGACGGCCGGGTCTTCCGCGCCGGCGCACCCGAGAACATATTCACGCGCGAGACAATTGGCGAGCTCTACGGCCTTCAGCATGGCACCTTCAACGAGCGCTTCGGCAGCGTGGAAATTGGGCGCCCACACGGTGATGCGCACACGTTCGTCATCGCCGGCGCAGGTACGGGGTCGGCTGTGTTTCGCCAGCTCATCCGGCAGGGCAAGGCGTTCTACGCGGGCGTTCTGCACGAAGGGGACATCGACTGCGAGCTCGCGCGCGACCTGGCGACGGAATGCGTGGCCGAGCGCGCCTTCGAGCCGATCGGGGATAAAACCATAGCCCGCGCCAAAGAGCTCCTCGTCCACTGTGCGCGCCTTATTGTGTGCCCCGCCGCCTTCGGCACCATAAACGCCCGCAACGCAGAGCTCGTCGCCTTCGCACGCTCGCATGGTATCGAGGTCATGCAAGCGTGCGAAGGCGCATCGGAGGATTCCCATTTGGAGCGGGAAGGATAAACTGAACTTTCTTTTAAGGATCCTCAGGCTACAGCTCCTGCGCCGGCGAGGTCTACAAGGCGCCGGAGAACCTCGTGAACAGGAATTTCCACGCCGACGAGCCCAACTAGGCCTAATCCAAGCGAGATTCCAGACTCGACAGACCATTGAGAGTCAGATCGTTGGCGACCTCAGAGACACGCTCAATAGGAACCGAGCCGTCAGACAGTGCCCACGTGCGATAGATACCGATAATGCCCGACAGCAAAAACGCCAGATAGTAATCGAACATCTCGTCCTTGAGACCTTGGGGCAACAGATCGCGCTCGGCAATCTCGTGCTCGAGCGGCGCACGAAGACGAGCCATAAAATCATCGAGCGGAATATTCTCGATCAGCTGACGATTGAGCACGAGGTTGTTGCACAGCGCCTCGTTAACGGTTTTAAAGAAGGTCGCCGCCGCGCCAAGGGCGCGCTCGTTGGTGTCGCCGTCCATGGAAGCAAGTGTTTTCTCGACCGAGTCGACAATCATCTCCACAACATCGACGGCAATGGCATCGAGCAGGCCGTCAACCGTACCAAAGTGAACGTAAAAGGTCTTGCGGTCGACATTGGCCTCGCGCGCGATGGCACTCACCGTAATGTCTGCCAACGGCTTTTCCATGAGCAGGCGCTCGAAAGCAGAAAGGATGGCATTGCGGCTGCGAACGATGCGGCGGTCAAGACGCGGTTTGCTGGTTGCCATGGGCGTGTCCCTTCGATATGCGAGCACTCATCAACAGATGAGAGATAATCTACGTAAGAGGATTATCCCCCATGCAGCACAAATATGCCCCGCATCATGAAGAACGCACGACTGCCCTACTGCGACTTAGGGTGCTTCTTCTTATTGAGCGCCGACGGAGATACGCGAATACCGTCGCCTGTCTGGCGCACATAGGTTTTATGAGCCGGCTTAGCGGCCCCAGAAGCCTTCTGAGCGTGCTTCTTGGGGTCAACGGTAACAGCATTCGCGGGGTGCGGCTTAGTGGGCGCAGAGGGCGTCTGAGACGTGCGGCCGAGTTTGCGCATCACGCGATCCCAGCGCGCATGGATGCTCTCGTTGTGGGCGCTCTTAAGGCCCAGCAGGGGCGCAGCCAAAATGGTCGGCGCAATAAACGTAATGAGACGCCACAGCAGATAGCCGGCGGTCGAAGCCGACCCAAAGAAATGACCCAAGAACAATGCAAAGCCGCCCTCAGCGCCACCAGTTCCACCGGGCAAGGGGACCGCAGAGCTCAGCAACTGGACAAAGGCGCTCGCGGCCATGACCGAGAAAAAGTCGACCTCGTGGTGGCCAAAGGCAAGCATTAGGAAATACGGAACCAGATAGAAAAACGCGAGCTGCGGCATGGTGATAAACACGGTGAGCAGCATGGAAGAAAAATGTCCGGCTGAAAGCTTGAACTTCTCGGAGAAGGAGTAGATCTCGCCATCGACAAACGTGCGCCATCCCTCGATCTTAGTGGCCGAGACACCAATGCGCTCAAGCCAATTGATGATGCAGTGGGCGACGCGCGTGACGGTCTTAGGCATGAGCGCGACGGCGAAGATGCCAAGCAAGATGCAGCAGTGCCCACCAAAGCTAAAGACGCACAGCAGCGTCATGTCGCCATAGCGCTCGGCAAAAAACGGCATGCGAGCAAGCAGTAGGATAGCGCCCCAGGCAACGAGGCCAAACTGATACACGATAAAGCGCGTGAATTGCGTGGCTCCGGCCTCGCCGACATTTTGGCCCGCCTTGGTCAGGCGGTAGATCTGAGCAGGAGTCGAGCCCATCATCATAGGTGTGAGGTTGCCAAAGAAGATGCCGCTCGCCTCGACCGAAATGAGGTCGCGAATGCCAACGGGTGAATTGGGGTCGAGCCAGACAGCGATCGCATAGGCCACAATGCCAAAGAACAGGTACAGGAACATGCAAAAGCATGCAGCAGCGAGCCAAGGCGCCTGGACGCTCGACATTGCGGCCCAGAACTGCCCCATCTGCCCGGTTACCACCAGATAGACGATATAACCCACCAGCACGACGCCGATAAAGATGGCGCCGCGGCGTGCGCTCTTATTGTCATCTCCGCCCGAGGCCTCAACCTCGACCTGGGGCTTAGACGTATGCTGAGAGGACTCCGTCATGAGACTCCTTCTAACAGTCAAAATATCTTGGATATTGTACCCGTAAGGGCCATAAGCAGAACGCAAAGCTCTGGTTCAAACGGGAATTGCAGACGGTTGTTTGAAAATAAAAAACCCGGCCTTCCATGGGAAGTCCGGGTATCAGATGCGTGGTAGCCCGTACCAGATTCGAACTGGTGATCTCCGCCTTGAGAGGGCGGCGTCCTAAACCGCTAGACGAACGGGCCACATGACATCTGCACTGCCGTGCTGCGAAGAAATATATTACGGGACAAAAAACGTCAGCGCAAGAAGAAATTCCAAATTGCCGAAAAATTGTCGGCAGGTTATGGAACACACAGGTAAACTGGGTAGCTAATTCAAGTTGAGATGGACCAAAAGAGCTTCGCGCTCGTTGGGGATGTTGTCTTCGATCACGGCGTCGAGGGCGGAGTTGAGTAGCTGCCCCAGTTCCGGCCCGGGCTTGACTCCGGCACGGATCAGGTCGCCGCCGTTGATGGCGAGCATCTTGAGCGTATAGGGCTCCCCCGCCTTCAGCAGCTCGTGCGCCATCGCGCGCATCTCCTCAATCGTCTCAACGTAATAGAAGCACGACGGGGCCTTGCCGAGCGTGTCGGCACGCTTAAGATCCATGAGCTCGTCCATCAAACGCGGCGTGTCGACGCCCTCGCCCGAAAGCGCGCGCATCATATTGAGCAGGCAGGAGCGCTCGGGGCGCAGCGGCTTGTCGTGATATTTGATGAGCAGGCACACGTCGCGCACCAGGTCGTGCGAGAGCGCCAGGCGATCCATAATGACGCGCGCTTTCTTGGCGCCGAGCTCGGGATGACCGTAGAAGTGTCCGCTGCCGGCGTGATCGACCGTGAAACACTCGGGCTTGGACACATCGTGCAAAAACGCCGCCCACATAAGGCTCGACGAGGGCGCGACGCCGTCACACAGCGCGAGCTCCCCCGCCACCGTAAGCACACGGGCGATATGCTCGTAGACGTTAAACGCATGATAGACACTGCGCTGATCAAACCCGCGACCCGCTGCCAACTCGGGCACGGCGGCGCAGATGAGCTCGGGGTAGCGCAGCATCGCGTCTCCCCCATGACCGGTCGAAAGAATGCCCTCGAGCTCAATACCCACACGCTCGCGCGCCACGGCGTCGAGCAGCGGCGCGCACTCGGCAAGCGCTCGCTTAGTCTCGGGCTCAATCATAAAGTCCAGGCGGCAGGCAAAGCGCACCGCACGCAACATGCGCAGGGCGTCCTCGTTAAAGCGACGCTTGGGATCGCCGACAGCGCGAATCAGCTTGCGCTCCAAGTCACCCTGGCCGTCGTAGCGGTCGACAAGCCCGCGCTCGGGATGCCAGGCCATGGCGTTGACGGTAAAGTCGCGGCGCGCCAGATCGTCCTCGAGCGAGGCGGCACGCTCCACACTCTGGGGATGGCGACCATCGGTGTAAAAGCCATCCAAACGGTACGTGGTGACCTCGATACGCTCGCCATCGGAAATAGCCGTGATTCCGCCAAATTTAATGCCAGACTCCACAACCGCGATGCCGGCGGCCTCGAGCGCCGCCTTGGACTCCTGCCACAGGCCGCTACAGCACATATCAACATCGTGGCTGGGGCACCCCATCAGGGCGTCGCGCACCCAACCGCCCACGTACCAAGCCTCAAGACCAGCCGCCTCAAGCGCGCGTAGGACGCACAGGGACGCATCGGACGGTTGATTACCGTTGAGCGAAACATTGCACATGCCTATGGCCTCCTGCACTTGTGAGCGTTAATCGATGGTTCTCAAGAAGTCTAACAAGAAACGAGAAAGCGCGCACACGCAATCGCGTCGTCAATTCCATAAAACGAGACAGCAGACGCCATATGCGTTCAGCGAGCAAAAAACACCCGCCTCGGAGATCCAAAGCGGGTGTTCGGCAGCGATTTTTCGATGCGGCTAGCAGACCTGACGAACCTCGATGTGCTTCTTATATTCGTCCACCTTGGCAAAGTCGCCCAGGCCCGGGCACTCGACCACGTTGGCGCCGGTGGCCATCGACAGACGGAGGGCATCCTCGACGCGCTCGGGAGCGTCGTGCCATACGGACAGGAAGGCAGCGAGCGAGGAATCGCCGGCGCACACCGTCGACAGCAGCTTGACGTCGAAGGTGCGATTGGCAAACCAGATGTGCTCGCCGTTGGAGAAGTACGCACCGGCGCCACCGAGGGTCAGCAGCACGTTCTTGGCGCCCTTAGCGTGCAGCTCGGCCATAGCGCCCTTGACGGACTCATCGTCGCCACCGCTCACCTTAATGCCAAAGATGTCGAGCAGCTCGTCGTCATTGGGCTTGATCAGCAGCGGCTCCATGGCAATGAGGTCTGCCAGCTGATGGCTCGAGATGTCGAGGACGAACTCGGCCCCCTTGGCCTTGACGCGGCGCAGGACCTCGGCCAAGAAGCCCTCGGAAGTGTTGGGAGGCAGCGAGCCGCTGATGACCAGGCAGGTCATGTCATCGAGCGAATCGATGAGCTCAAACATCTCCTGCTCGTTGGCCTCGTTGATGGCGGCACCGGCGTTGACCATGTTGTACTCGGTGTCGGGTCCGGCATTGAGGAACACGTTGACGCGCGTGATGCCGTCGGTCCAAACGGGCTTGACGGGCACGCCCAGGGCCTCGGCGCCCTTAACGATAAACTCGCCCGAGAAGCCGGCGAAAAAGCCCAGGATCGTGGTGTCGACACCGTAGTGATCGAGGGTGAACGAGACGTTGAGACCCTTGCCGTTGGGCGTGTAGACGGCGTTACGGGTACGCGTGACGGTGTTGGCAGCAAGGCCGTCGCAGGCGATGTTGTAGTCAATGGCGGGATTTGCAGTGAGCGTGTAAATCATGAATGTTCCTTTCACGAAGTAACGTGTTAGTGAAAGTATATTCCACGCATCGGTAAAAGGCTAGGACAACTCGGCGAACGGTGTGGAAGCGATGAAGCACGGCGGGACACCTCTCCCCCGTGGCGGAACAAAAAGGCGCCCCAGCCGAAACCGGGGCGCCACATGCGCACGAATATGTCGCGTTTCAATTACTGACGATCGAGCTTGCGGACAGCAACGCGCTTGCTGTACTCGTCGACGTGACCGAAGTCGCCGATGCCGACGGACTCGGCAACGTTGGCGCCGGTGGCCATAGCGAGCTTCATGGCCTCCTCGACGTTGTCGCGATCCCTGTACCACTTGTGCAGGAACGCAGCGAGGGTGCAGTCGCCGGCGCAGACGGAAGAAACCAGCTTGATGTTGAACTCACGCTTGGCGTACCAGATGTCCTCGCCGTTGGAGAAGTAAGCGTCGCCGCGGCTACCACGGGTGAGCAGCACGTTCTGAACGCCAGCGTCGTGAGCCATCTTCATGGCAACGCGGACCTCGTCGTCGGTGTCGACCGGCACGCCGAAGATGGCCTTCATCTCGTGATGGTTCGGCTTGATGAGCAGCGGCTTCTTGTGAGCGAGCTCCTTGAGCTTGTCGGAGGACAGGTCCAAGACGACATCGGCGCCACGAGCCTGAGCGTGCTCCATAACCTTAGCCAGGAAGTCAGGCGTAGCTTTGGGAGGCACGGAGCCGGAAACGATCAGGCACTCGAGATCACCCGCGGTGTCCAGGATGTTGTAGAGCTCCTCCTGGTGCTGCGGCGTGATCGGAGCACCCGGGTTCAGGATGCCGTACTCGTGCTGGCCATCGTTGACGTAGGTGTTAATGCGCGTGATACCGTCGGTCCAGACCGGGCGGCAGAGGCAACCCAGGTTCATAACCTCCTCGACGATGAACTTGCCCGTGAAGCCGGCGAAGAAGCCGAGCGCGACGGTGTCGACGCCCATCTTCTTAAAGGCGAAGGACACGTCGAGGCCCTTGCCGTTAGCCGTGTAGCTGGCCGAGCCGGTGCGGACGTTCTCGTCGGGCTCGAGCGGAGAGCTCGAAACCGTCATGTCGACAGCCGGGTTAGCGGTTAGCGTGTAGAACATTTACAGTACCCCCTGTATATGTGAGGGCCGCGTGGCCGGCCCATTCCAACCACGCGGTTACCTCTGATACCAAATTAGCGAGCTGCGGACTCGAGCAGTGCCTTGACCTCGGCGGCGGTGTTGCAGGCGAGTGCCTTCTCGGCGAGCTCGTCGCACTCGGCCTTGGTCCACTGGCTGATGGTCTTGCGGGCGCGCAGGATCGACGGAGCGCTCATCGAGAACTCCTCCAGGCCCCAGCTGATCAGCAGCGGCTCGAGCAGCGGATCGGCAGCGGCCTCGCCGCACATACCGACCATGATGCCGGCCTTCACGCCGCTCTCGATGATGTTCTTGAGCGAGCGGAGCACGGCGGGATAGTAAACCTGGTACAGGTTGGAGATGGTGTCGTTACCACGGTCGGCGCACATGGTGTAGCCGATCAGGTCGTTGGTGCCGATGGAGAAGAAGTCGGCGACCTCGGCAAGACGGTCTGCGAGCAGCGAAGCGGCGGGCGTCTCGACCATGATGCCGACCTCGATGTTCTCGTTGAACTTGCGACCCTCTTCGGTCAGCTCGGCCTTGCACTGCTCGACGAGCTCCTTGACAGCCAAGACCTCCTCGACGCAGGTGACGAGCGGGATCATGATCTTGACGTCACCGAAGGCGCTAGCGCGCAGCAGAGCGCGGAGCTGGACCTTGTACTGGTCGGGATTGGCCAGGCAGTAACGCACGGCGCGGAAGCCCATGAAGGGGTTGTCTTCCTTGACCATATGCAGATACGGAATCTCCTTGTCGCCACCCACATCGAGCGTGCGGATGATGACCGGAGCACCCTTGAGCGCGCTGGCGACCTTACGGTAGGCGTTGAACTGCTCCTCCTCGGAAGGAAGCTCAGCGGAGTCCATGAACAGGAACTCGGAGCGGAACAGACCGATAGCCTCGGCGTCGTGATCGAGCGCGTTGGGCACGTCATCGGGGTTGCCGATGTTGCAGGCGATGATCTTCTTGATGCCATCGGCAGTCACGGACGGCTTGCCACGGAAGGCCTCGAGGGCTGCCTTCTCGGCAGCGAAGGCCTCGGCCTTGGCGGTGTAGGCGGCGAGCGTCCCCTCGTCGGGATCGGCCTCGACGATACCCTTGCCGCCGTCGACGACAACGGTCATGCCGTTGCGCAGTGCGGTGCAGCTGTTGGAGACCGAAAGGACAGCCGGGATCTCGAGGGCGCGCGCAATGATCGCGGAGTGCGACGTGCGGCCACCGGTCTCGGTGACGATACCGGCAACGTGGGCCTTATCGATCGTGGCGGTCATGGACGGCGTGAGGTCGTGTACGACAACGACAGTGTTCTCGGGCAGGACGGAGAGGTCGACGACCTCCTTGCCCAGCAGCTCGGCCAGAATACCGGTGCGGATGTCGGCGATGTCAGCCGCGCGAAGACGGAACATCTCGTCGTCCATGGACAGGAACATGTTCTCGAACATGGTCGAGGTGTCCATGAGCGCCTGCTCGGCGCAGGTACCGCCGTCAATGGCGGCGTTGATGGCGTCGGTCATACCCGGATCCTGAGCCAGAACAATGTGTCCGCTCATGATCTCGGCCTCGGCCTCGCCCACCGTCGCCTTCATGTGGTCGGCCTGAGCCTGGGTCTTCTCGCAGAAGACCGAAAGAGCGGACTGATAGCGCTCCTTCTCTGCTGCCGAATCAGCAACCTCGTGCGGCTCAAACGTCAAGTCGGGATCGACGGCGACCATGACGGTGCCGATACCGATGCCCTCGGAAGCGTTGACTCCCTGATACATTCCCATTCCTCTCTCCGTGTCATGTGATAAAGCGTTTTGCCATATCCATGACAAACGAGCGCAGTTACCGTCCAACAGGTCACTGCGCCCCCAAATATGAACTTAGTTGTTCAACATGCGACCCGTTTGAGTTCTACTCGCCAAGACCGCTCTTGATGAGCTCGATGGCAGCAGCCAGAGCCTCGGCCTCGTCGGCGCCGTCGCACTTGACCTCGACCTCGGTACCGCAGGGGATACCAGCAGCCATGAGGGCCATCGGGGACTTGCCGTTGACCTCCTTCTCGGGGGTGACGACCGTCACGTCACAGGCGTACTTGCCCATGGTGGAGGCGAACAGACCAGCCGGACGCATGTGCAGACCCTGAGGATTAACGAGGGTAGCCTTCTCAGAAACCATAATTGACTCCTTTTTGTGTTTAACCCCTGTCATGCATGTGGCAGGAGTCAGATTCACGACGTTCTTTATATTAACTCACATCAAACGGTTTTTCATTATGTTTCGGACGAATTGTTGGACAGATGTGTTT
>DBFZVF010000118.1:0-5656 GCA_048519165.1 Collinsella sp. | reverse complement strand
TGCCCCGGCCCTTTCTTTACGGCGCCACTCGGCAACATTTTCTGACCTTATGACCGACAAGCAGCAGTTTTCGAGCCATAATCCGGCCTCATCGCTTGCAATCGGAGGGTCGGTTTCGCATAATAACTTTAAGCTTCGCGACGGAAAACGCAGATGAAACGAACCATATACCGTTGCTTTGGGACGCATGTCCCGCTTCATCTTCTCTCGCGCAGCCAACTAAATGATGCGATTTGGGTGCTGGAAGATGGGGAGAGCTCATGGCTTCTTCTGATGCAACACAACGAGCAGTCCTTGCTGGACTTTCCTGCGGGATCGGCCTTGCCGCCCCCGTGGTGATGTATGCCGCGACGTTGCCGTTCTCGTCGGTCAACGAGACGGTTGTCGCGGGCGCGGTTCCCTTCGCCGTTGGTGCGGTGGCGGGCGTGGGCATCTACGCAGCCTCGCTGGGCATCTCCGAGTATCGCTCTGAGCATGATGGCCGCCTGTTTGAGCCCGATGCCGTGGGCGGCGCCGCTCAGTTTGGCCGGACCCACAACGAGTTCAAGACCGCCTCGATTCCCGCACAGCAGCAGGGGTCGGCGCCTCAGCCTGCGGTCCCGGCCGATCAGGCCAATGCCGCACAGCCTTCTCCCGCATTTCTCTCCGGCCTGACCGGTGCGTTCCAGCGCCGCCACGCCGACGATGGCGTGCCCACCATCGCGCGCGCGGCTAACGCCATGGATGAGGCCGAGGCCTGGTCTATGATCGACAGCATGCTCGATGACGATTCCCCGGTCAGCTGCAATCCCGTGCGTTCGCGCGATGTCTACCAGGTTGCAATCGACGAGCTCACCAACGGTGGAAAGACCGGTTCTTACAATCGCGATGACATCGCCGCTGCCGCACGCGCCGTCTCGGGCTCTCATGCAGCCCCTGCGGGCAGCACCGCAGCCTTCGTGGCGCTTGTAGCCAACGCCGCCAACAATGCCGCCTATAGCGGCGCATCGTCGGCTGCGTACACTTCTGCCGCGGCGGCCGCTTCGACCGGCCAACAGAGCGCAGCTCAGGCGGCTCCTGTCGCCGACCCCTTTGCCGATGAGCCCCTGGCTGTCGACGAGGAGACCATTGCCGCTCGCCGAGCTGCCGAAAGCTCGCTTTGGGGCGCTTCGGCACAAATGCAGGCCGCGGAGGCGGCGCCGTACAACGCCAAGCTCGCCAGCATGCCCATCATTTCCGATGCCAAGGGTGTGGATCTCTCCGATTTGGACGAGCCTGCCGCCATCACTGCTTCTATCGATACCCAAGATCGCGTGGATACCGATAGTCTCCCCGATGCCTCTCTCGAGGAAGATATCCCCATGGCCGATTATTCGGGCCACGAGGACATGTGGGCCGCCGCCATGGCGATCATGGCCGAGGCTGCCGAGCCCGCCCCCGTGGCGGTGCCCACGCCTGCAGCCTCACCTGTCTCGGTTGCTCCCGTCTATGTCGGCCGCCACAGCTCCGTGCTTCCCGAGGATACCGCGCGTATCTCGCGCGAGGGTATCGAGCGCGCCGAGGCTATCGCTGCCGGCGTTATGGAAAACCGTCGTCATGAGCGCGTCAATCAGATTCTCGAGGAAGAAATCAACCGTCTGCAGTCTGCGGCCGTCAAGCGCACGGGCCGTGCCTATCTGAGCGTTATCGAGGGCGGTACCGC
The DNA here is from genome assembly GCA_048519165.1 of Collinsella sp. Taxonomy (GTDB): domain Bacteria; phylum Actinomycetota; class Coriobacteriia; order Coriobacteriales; family Coriobacteriaceae; genus Collinsella. Next base: position 3,975 of record DBFZVF010000118.1, on the reverse strand, counting down.
CAGCTTTACACCGCTGCGCGCGGAGGCATAATTGCCTCATGGTTAAACTCGATCGAAAATGGGCGCTTGCCGCCTGCGCCATGGTGCTCGTCATTTGGGGCAATTCGCTGGTTCCCGGTACGGGGTCTGGTTCGTTGAGCTTGTCGATCATGGAATCCATTCGCGGCTTTTTGCAGGCCCTGGGGCTTCCATACGAGTGGGTCACCAACTTCGTCGTGCGCAAGTGCGCTCATTTTACCGAGTACATGGTGCTTGGCATCTTGGCGACGCACGCCTTTGACCTCGAAGGCCGGCGCACGTTTGATGTGTTGCTGCCCACGGCGGTGTTCTTGCTGCTTGTTCCCTCTATCGACGAGACGATCCAGCTTTTTGTGCCCGGTCGCGCCGGTATGATTACCGATGTGATGATCGACTGCTGCGGGGCGACGGCAGGCGTCGTGCTCCGATATCTCTTACGGTCGCTGATTAACACCAAAAAGGCCGCCTAGGACGTTTTGCTTGGTCCTAGGCGGCTTTGTTCGTTTGAGGGCCTCTGCGGGGCGTGACGGTTTTGTCCGGGCGTTTTGCGAGCTTGGCTACGCCGTGCGCCATTGATGCACCCTTTACTGGAGCGCCTGGGCGCCCAGGGCCAGGCAGCCCATGATGCCCTGCTTGCCCTCGAGGCTGTTGTTGACAATGTAGGTATCGATGTCGTTGACCTCGGGCGTGACGATATAGCCGTTGAGCATCTCGGCGCACTTTTTGCGTGCGAGCGGCACGATGGGGGTGTGGTCGGCCACGCCGCCGCCGATGATGATCTTTTGCGGTGCGTAGCACAGCGTGTAGGTCATGAGCGCCTGTGCCAGATAGCCTGCGAGCAGGTCCATGGCCTCCGGGTCATCGGCCATGTCTCCGGCGCTCTTGCCATCCCAACGCTTTTTAACGCCGGGACCGGCGATGAGGCCCTCGAGGCAGTTGTCGTGGAAGGGACAGGCACTGTGCTCGCCGATGGTGTCGCGCGGGTCGCGTGTGACCAGGATGTGGCCGGCCTCGGGATGCATCATGCCGTGCACGAGCTTGCCTCCCGAGAGCACGCCGGCGCCCACACCGGTGCCGATGGTCAGGTAGACCACGTCGGTGAGGCCCTGGGCGCAACCAAAAGTGACCTCGCCCAGGCAGGCGACGTTGACGTCGGTATCGTAGCCACAGGGAATATTGAGCTCGTTTTGGATGGTGCCCAGCAGGTCGAAGTAGCGCCATGCCGTTTTGGGCGTCTCCAGGATCTTGCCGTATTGGGGCGAGGCGGGGTTGACCGCGGTGGGGCCAAAGGCGCCGATGCCCAGCGCGGCGATGCCCTTGTTGGCAAACCATGCATTGACGGCCTCAACGGTCTCCTGCGGGGTCGTGGTCGCGATCTGCTCACGCTCCAGGACCGTACCGTCTGCATAGCCCGTGGCGCAGACCATCTTGGTGCCGCCGGCCTCGAGCGCTCCGATAAGCTGCTGTTCTGCCATAGTATTCCTCTCTTTGGGACGAGTTGCTCCGTGACTAAAGTATAGAGCTCTAAACCATTTTAGAAAGCGCTATAAAAAGAAGCCTCGCAACGCGGCGGGCGGTGCGAGGCTTCTTTGGTTGCTTTAGTTGCCGGGCCGTCCTTACCCGCGCGGCTTGATTTTATCACGTAGCGATTTGAGGTTCTCCAACGCCGCGTTAAGCGTCTCGTCTCGCTTGGCAAAGTGGAAACGAATCAGATGGTTGACGGGCTCGCGGAAGAAGCTCGAGCCGGGCACGGCGCCCACGCCCACCTTAGATGCGAGGTCCTCGCAGAATTCGAGGTCGCTGTCATAGCCAAACTCAGAGATGTCCATCATGACGTAGTAGGCGCCCTGCGGCACGTTGTGTTCAAGACCGATGCTATCGAGCCCCTGGCAGAACAGATCGCGTTTGGCGGTATAGAGGTCGAGGACCTCATCGTAATAGCTGTCGTCGAAGTTGAGGGCGGTGACGACAGCTTCCTGCAGGGGAGCGGCGGCACCCACGGTGAGGAAGTCGTGGACCTTCTTGATGCGCTCGGTGATCTGGGCCGGGGCAATGGTGTAGCCCAGACGCCAGCCGGTGATGGAGTACGTCTTAGACAGCGAGCTGCAGCTGATAGTGCGCTCGAACATGCCGGGCAGCGTGGCCATATAGACGTGCTCGTGGGGCGCGTAGACGATGTGCTCGTACACCTCGTCGGTGATGCAGTAGGCGTCGTACTTTTTGCAGAGGTCGGCGATAAAGGCGAGCTCCTCGCGCGTAAAGACCTTTCCGCAGGGGTTGGAAGGGTTGCACAGGACGATGGCCTTGGGATCATTGTCACGGAAGGCCGCCTCGAGGACCTCGCGATCGAATTCGAACGTGGGCGGGTTGAGCGGCACGTAGATGGGCTCGGCGCCCGAAAGGATCGTGTCGGCGCCGTAGTTCTCGTAGAACGGCGAGAAGATGACGACCTTGTCGCCGGGGTTCGTGACCGTCATCATGGCGGCCATCATGGCCTCGGTGGAACCGCAGGTGACCACGACGTTCTGGTTGGGGTCGACCGGCATGCCCATAAAGTGCTCCTGCTTGGCGGCGAGCGCCTTGCGCATGGCCTGGGAGCCCCAGGTGATGGAGTACTGGTGATAGAGCGGCTTGGGGTCGCTGGCGATGGCGCTCAGGCTGTTGAGCAGCTGCGCCGGGGGATCGAAGTCGGGGAAGCCCTGCGAGAGGTTGACGGCACCGTACTTATTGGAGATGCGCGTCATGCGGCGGATGACCGAATCGGTAAATCTTGCCGTGCGGTTGGAGAGTTCTTTCATGACGGTCCTTTCGAGGGTTTGCAGTGGGACAAGTTTACTCCTATGAAAAGGGTGGGAATTGCTCGAAACGCGCTCGAAAAACTCTTTTCAAAATTCTTGAAAATTGGGGCTTGCATCGCATGGCGTTCCTTGCAATAATAGTCGAGCGCGAAGCGCACAGGACACGGTGGGTGTAGCTCAGTTGGCTAGAGCGACGGGTTGTGGTCCCGTAGGTCGAGGGTTCGAGTCCCTTTACCCACCCCAGTTCTTGCTTCGTGTTGATATCGGGTCGTTAGCTCAGTTGGTAGAGCAGGGGACTCTTAATCCCAAGGTCCAGGGTTCGACCCCCTGACGGCCCACCACACGATATCTCCTCTAAAGTCCGTCATAACGGACTTTAGCTTTGGGTCGTTAGCTCAGTTGGTAGAGCAGGGGACTCTTAATCCCAAGGTCCAGGGTTCGAACCCCTGACGGCCCACCAAAGCATGTTAAGACGGTCAACGAAAGTTGGCCGTCTTTTTTTTGTTGACCTCGTATGGGGTCGAACCCGTCGGGGCACAGCCGCTTTCACAAATCGAGTCTACCCTGCGGATCGGTAAATCCGTCAGTACCCTCCTTGAGTTTCTTCTCGTCTGCCTTCACACGGCGCTCGAGCTTCTTTGTGTCCTCGGCAGGTGGTAGATTTTCGGGGACAATTCCGCGGTCGATGAGGCTGCCACGCACGCTTGTGTTGTTCTCGACGTGCTCTTGCTTGATTTGGTCCAGACCGTACAGGTCGTGTTCCTCTGCGTTGAAAGCAGTCATCGAGTTCGTAAGGTCCTTTGCTTTGATGAGGACATCGGCTAACCTGTCCGCCAATGCCGCGCTCTTGGGTACGCCGAGCTGCTGCTTCATTTCCGCCGTGCTTCTGCCGCCGAATAACGCTTCATCGCCCTTCGACTTGATGATCGCGAATCCTTTGGAGTCCACGCCGCGTTTGAACGCAATACCCGAGAGCTGTTTCTCTGAATCGGATAGCGAGTGGCGCGCCTGCAAGCGCTGAATCTCTGCGAAGCGCTGCTCTATGAGCTCTTGGCGGCGCGTCTGCACGGCAAAGTATGCCTGGGCGAGTGCGATCTCTGGCTTGTTTGAATCTCCGTTCTGGGCGATTAAATAGCATGCATAGCGCGTAAGTTTGTAG
>DBFZVF010000117.1:0-3051 GCA_048519165.1 Collinsella sp. | reverse complement strand
TACCTCGATTGCTTCGCCTACGGGCTATACCCGTGCGGCGACTGATTACCTGATGGAAACGTTGCGCGATATGGGCTTTGGCCCCGAGCGTTCCAATAAGGGCAACGTGCTGGTTGAGCTCGGCGGCGAGGGCGAGCCGCTCGTGTTGGCGAGCCATGTCGATACCCTGGGCGCTATGGTGCGCTCTATCAAGGACAATGGTCGCCTGCGCCCCACGACGCTCGGCGGGCACCAGTGGTCTACGGCCGATGGCGAGAACTGCACCGTCTACACGCGTGACGGCAATGTGTACACGGGTGTGGTCCTCAATACCGAGCCCTCGGCGCACGTGGCCGACGAGCCGGTCAAGACCATCGAGAAGAACATGGAGATCCTGCTCGACGAGAACGTCGACAGCAAGGACGATGTGCTCGAGCTGGGTATTCAGACCGGCGACATCATCGCTATGGATCCGCGTACCACGGTGACGGAGAGCGGCTACATTAAGAGCCGCTTCCTGGATGACAAGCTGTCGGCGTCGATTCTGCTGGGTCTGGCCCGTGCCGTTGCTGACGGCGAGGTGTCGCTTTCGCGCAAGGTGTCGCTGCTCTTCACCGTGTACGAGGAGGTCGGCCACGGCGGCGCTTTCGTGCCGGCCGACACGCGCGAGATGATCAGCGTTGACATGGGCTGCGTGGGCGACGACCTGGGCTGCACCGAGCGCATGGTGTCGATTTGCGCCAAGGATTCGGGTGGCCCCTACAATTACGATCTGGTGACCACGCTGTCCAACATCGCGCGCGAGCTGGAGCTCGATTACGCCATCGATGTGTACCCGCACTACGGCTCCGACGTCGAGGCCACGCTCTCGGCCGGCTACGACATTCGCCATGGCCTGATCGGCCCCGGCGTGTACGCGAGCCACAACTACGAGCGCAGCCACATCGACGGTGTGCGTAATACCTTTGAGCTGGTTCGCGCCTACGTTCAGCGCTAGCAATGCAGCGGCCTCGGCTGACACAGCAGTACCGACCGAGGCCGTCCTCTCTAAGTTGCGGTGAAATAGGGACTGTTTGGCGGTTTTAAACGCTTAAACAGTCCCTATTTCACCGCAAGTTATGGAGGGGATGGGGCGAGGTGCTGCTATTTGATGGCTGTCGTAACGGTGCCGCCGCCGAGGACGATGTCGCCGCGGTAGATTACAACGGCTTGGCCGGGGGCGATGGCTCGTTGCGGCTCGTCAAAAGTTAGCAGCATTTGCCCGTCTTCGTCACGCGTAAGGGTCGCTGCCTGGTCTTTCTGACGGTAGCGGTACTTGGCGCCCACGCGAATGCCGCCGGCATCGAGCTCCGCCTCCATGCGGTAGGCAGGGGCACTCCAGATCCAGTCGTCGGCTGTGAGCGCTGTGGCCGTCAGGTCCTCGGCCTCGCCCAGATGCACAATGTTGTTGGCGGCATCGACGCCCGTTACGTACACGGGATGCGCCATCGCGACGCCCAGGCCCTTGCGCTGGCCGATGGTATAGCGCAGCGCGCCATTGTGGCGCCCGACCACGCTGCCGTCGCGCCACACAATATCGCCCGGTGCAGCGGCATGTCCGCAGCGGCGCTCGATATAGCCCGCGTAGTCGCCGTCCGCGATAAAGCAGATATCCTCGCTCTCGGCCTTCTTGGCGTTGATGAAGCCCTGCTCGGCGGCAATGCGGCGCACGTCGCGCTCTTTGTCCAGCCCAGCCAGCGGAAAGATCGTGTGTGCCAGACGTTCTTGCGTGAGCGAATACAAAAAGTAACTCTGGTCCTTCTTGGGGTCCTCGCCACGGTGCAACTGCCAGGTGCCGTCGGATGCCTGACTCGTTTTGGCGTAGTGACCTGTGGCGATGTAGCCGCAGCCCATGTCCAGCGCCGCATCGAGCAACGCGCCAAACTTAATATGGCGGTTGCAGATGATGCATGGGTTGGGCGTCAGCCCCTCCTGGTAGGCAGTCACGAAGCGCTCGATAACGTCGTGGTCGAAGGTTTGCTGCAGGTCGAGCACATGGTGGGGTATCCCCAGGCGCTCGGCGACGGCCTTTGCATCGGCGATGTCGCTGTCGACTTTGCTCATGCCCGTGACGGGATCGGGCGCGGGGCAGGTGAGGCGCATGGTGGCACCGACACATTCGTAGCCCTGGCTTTTGAGCAGGTACGCGGTCACGCTGGAATCGACGCCGCCGCTCATGGCGACGAGCACGCGCTTGTTGTGCATGGGGAGGTTCTCCTTGGTGGCATGTGGCCAAAAAAGAAAAGCGGCGCGGGAGGCTAGTTCCGCGCCGCAGACATTGTAGCAAGTTCGGACGTCTCGTGGGACGCCCTGATGGGATGGGCTCAGACTGCCGGGAGAGAGGAGGCCGGCTCGTCCCTGAGCTCAACCTATGGGCGACGGGCCCTAGTCCTGGAAGAGTGCCGTGGACAGGTAGCGCTCGCCGGTGTCGGCAAGCAGGGCCACGATGGTCTTGCCCTCGTTCTCGGGGCGCTTGGCCAGCTGCAGTGCGGCCCACACGGCGGCGCCGGACGAAATGCCCACGAGCACGCCCTCCTTGTGGCCCACGGCGCGGCCGGTGGCAAAGGCGTCGTCGTTCTCGACGGGGATGATCTCGTCATAGACCTGGGTGTCGAGGACGTCGGGCACAAAGCCGGCGCCGATGCCCTGGATCTTGTGCGGGCCGGCCTGGCCCTTAGAGAGCACCGGGGAGGTGGCGGGCTCAACGGCGACGACCTGAATCTCGGGGTTCTGCTCCTTGAGGAACTCGCCCACGCCGGTCACGGTACCGCCGGTGCCGACGCCGGCGACGAAGATGTCGACCTCGCCGTCGGTGTCGTCCCAGATCTCGGGGCCGGTCGTGGCCTTGTGGATGGCGGGGTTGGCGGGGTTTACAAACTGGCCGGCGATAATGCTGTTGGGGGTCTCCTTCTGCAGTTCTTCGGCCTTGGCGATGGCGCCCTTCATGCCCTTGGAACCGTCGGTGAGCACGAGTTGTGCGCCATATGCCTGCATAAGCTTGCGACGCTCGACGGACATAGTCTCGGGCATGGT
>DBFZVF010000116.1:0-4260 GCA_048519165.1 Collinsella sp. | reverse complement strand
CTATCCAGCCTACCTCACCGACGATCCTGTCGAGCTCAAAGACATCAACTCTGCCATCGCCATGTTCTCTAACGTGAGTATCATCGTCGGCCCCATGATGGGCGGCTTTGTCGCGGCGGCTACATCGTCACGCGCGGTGTTCGTGCTCATGATGACTTTTACCGTACTGGCGTTCATTGCCGGCTGGGGCTTTAGATCGCAAGCAGTTCGCGTCGCCGCGCGTGAAAGTACTCCCGCGGACAGCAGTACAACGGCAATCACTGCCAGCCAAAGCTCCAACCCCAGCACGTTCGCCCGCGTCACCTTCGTGACAAGCATCAAGACAGTCTTCACCAACAGTATCCTCGCCTTGCTGTTCTGCATCATCTTCCTCTCGAACTTTGGCTACGGTGCCTTCGATCCGCTGGAGTCGTTCTTCTACCGCGATGTCCTGCGCGTTGGTGTTGAGTGGATGGGCTGGCTCTCGTCGGCAAGCGGTGTAGGCGCGGTGCTGGGCGCCGTCCTCGCGCTCCGCTTGCCACCGCACCTGGTCAACCTTAAAACGCTGCTCGTGGCGCTTATGTCCGTGGGCCTGGGAAGTTTGCTCTATGTGGGAACGCCGTACGTGGGCGTGGCCCTTGTCGGCCAGATTGCCCTGGGCGTGGCTTGGGGCGTCGTCAACCCGCTCCACAACACCATCGTGCAAACGACGGCACCGCTCGAGCAACTCGGTCGCGTGAACTCGGTCATGGGCTTTGGCAATATGTTCGCTGGCGTGGCCCCGTTGGCGATTGCCCCGTGGCTGGCGGTGACGTTTGGCGTGCAGCAGACGCTCATAGGGGCGGGCATGGTCGTGACGGCGGTTCCCGCGGCGTTGCTGCTGTTTGGCCGCCGGCATTTTGATCGTGCCGCGAGGCGGTAAAAACCATCACAACATTCAGCGAAAATCGCGATTTTGCCGAAAAACGTCGAATGTTGTGATGGTTTGCGCTCCGGCCAGGCCACCCTTCGGGTTCGGCCACCACAAAGGGCCAGGCACCTTTGTGGTGGTTTTTGCGTTGACGGGCCGCGCCCGCGCCTTGGTATACCATGCACGCCGTTCACGAATGCACCCCACACCGCCGCACAACCCAGAAAGGCCCCCATGGACACCACCTTCAGCCACATCAAAGCCGTGTTCTGCGATATCGACGGCACACTGCTCACGAGTCAGCACACGGTGTCCCCGCGCACCGTGGCGGCGATCCGCGCACTGCGCGAGCGCGGCGTGCTCTTTGGTCTGTGCACCGGGCGCGACGCCCATGCGACCGAGGCCATGTACGAGCTCTGGGGCATCGAAGGCTTGGTGGACGTGCTCGTGGGCTGCGGTGGCGCCGAGGTCATCGACCGCGCGCACGACATCAACGAGCTGAGCTATCCGCTGCCGGGCGAGACCATCGCGCGCATCTGCAAGCACATGGCGGACCTTCCGGCAACGCCCGTCTGCCCCCGAGACGGCGTGTTCTACGTGCCCGAGAGCAACGCGTGCGTCGAACACCTGTCGCGTGTCGACGGCGTGCCCTACAAGGTGGTCGATTTTGCCGAGTTCTTGCGCGAGCCGCAGCCCAAGGTGATGTTTACCATGGCGCCCGAGGTAATGCCGCAGGTGATTGAGCGGGCGTCGACGTTTGCCGATGACACTGTTAAGGCGGCGGCTCTGCAAACCACGCAGCGGCTCTACGAGTTCATGGATCCACGCGTGTCCAAGACGCGCGGCCTTGTGCGCGTGGCGGAGCTCAACGACATGGAGCTCCAGGACATCTGCGTGTTTGGCGATGCCGATAACGACACCTGCATGGTGGCTGACGCCGGCGTGGGCGTGGCCATGGCAAACGGCAGCGACGCCACCCGTGCCGCCGCCGACTTTGTAACCGCGAGCAACGACAAAGACGGCATCGCGATCTTTATCGAGGAGCATCTGCTGTAGCGCCGGGGGAGAACCACCGCAAAGGAGCCTGTCCCCTTTGCGGTGGTCTCAGGCGATTTGGACGAATTGATGCCTAAAATCTGCGCGAAAATTCAAATATTGTTGTCTGAACATTACGCTTCTAACTACCGATGAAATAAAGATATTCCCATCAATTTGGTAGTCTATTCCTCCCGGTTAATGACCTACCGTTCACGGTCGATTTTCGACTGTTCGCAGGATGCATGCTCTTGAGCAAAATGTTGTGCAAATAAATAAAATGCTATTAAAAAACTGATAACTGGCTTAATTACCAGCAGAAATAGATATTTCAAAGCGAATAAACGAAGGCAAATCTGAGTAAATGTCAAGAGAATTGAGAACTGGCTACAAAAATGTCGGTTTTGTTGCTCGGATGTTTAAACAATAGTTACAATAGTATTACTAAGCGTGCGCAATTACAGATTGCGCAGATACGTTTGATAGTGAAAGAGCAAGATCGCGGTCTCTTGGGGAGGAGACATCGATGAAAGCGAATTCAGACAAATCTAAGCAGAGTACTAAAGCGACGCGCCGTGTACTGGCAGGCGTTTTGTGCGGAGCCTCCGTTTTGAGCCTGGTACTGTCGCTCGTCATGCCTCCAATCTCGCAGGCCATTGCTAGCGATGCCCAGACGGTTTCTGCCGAGGAAACTGTGATGGGGGGGGGTTCCTCAGGTGAGTCTACTGGTGTAGACAACACTACTAACGAGGATGCCGAAAACCAGAATAGTGATGATGCCGAGAATGAGGCGAACGAGGATACCGTTGCACCAGACTCGACAGCCGATGACGCGGAGGCCGAGGGCGCCGCGCAGCCTTCCGACGCACAGACTTCTGATGATGAAAATAGCGACGAAAACGCAATTGCCCCCGCCAGCGTCAGTGACGATGACTATGACAAGGTAAATGGTGATGTTTCTGGGAAATTCGACAACGGCGGCAAGTTTCAACTGACGGGTCCTGCCTATTCGAGTCAGCAGATTGACATCAAAAAAAACACCACCATTAATCTTGCAGGAAACATGCTCTACAACCGCTCCGGCGGCTTAGACTCCTTCTTTGTGGTCGAAAACGGAGTCACGCTCACCATCGAGAACATTATCGAGGGCTCAGATAGCACAAAAGACGAAAAGACTCCGGTCGACAATGCGCCGGCGGGTCAGCCTGCGATTATGACATGGGAAAGGGGAGACGAGTCTAGCTCTAATAACGGCGCTCCTAAGAGTCTTACTTACTATGAGACTAAGAGCACGCCCAATACAGATGGACTTTGCACCACCGAGACTACGTACAGGCATGACGTTACGGGCTTTGGCGCTATCGTTGCGGCATCGGACCACGGTTCCGTAAAGCAAGTGGTCACCGTTAATGAGGGCGGCATGCTCGATCTCAAGGGCGGCATGATTACCACGGCCGCCAATCTGAGCGATAACGGCCATGTGATTCTTTCTACGGGTAAGGTCAAAATCGAAGGCGGTTACGTCACCAACGGCAACCGCGGTGGCTGGGGCGGTGGTCTGTGCATAACGGGCGCGAATGCCAGCCTCGAAATGACAGACGGCGTGGTCGCGGGAAACAAGGCAGCTTCTGGCGGCGGCGTCTATGCTGACAACGGAGCCACCTTGAAGCTTACGGGTGGAATCATCTCTGGCAACGCTACGTACGGCGAGGCGGATGGTCTCGGTGGCGGCATCTTGGTTTCGGGCGGTAGTGTGACCGTTTCTGGTGGCTACATCACTAACAATAAATACGCTAAGTTTTGCGGCCACGATGGCTGGGGTAACCATGGCGGCGCTGGGCTTGCTGCCAATAACGGCGCCCATGTCACCATTTCTGGTGGCAAGATTACTGGCAATTATTCTGAAGAAGCTGGTGGCGGCGTTTACGTTACCAATCAAGATCAATCAGGTATGGCATGGCTCGACATTACGGGAGGAATTATTGCCTCTAACGTGAGCTACCGATCTGAAGGTGCCGGTATCCGAGTGGGCCAGCAAGTTGACGCGATGATTAACGGCACTCCAAACAGCAAAGTCTACATCACTCACAACCGCTGCATGTCTCGCTTTGACTGGGGCGGTGGCGGTATCTTCGTCCAGGGAAACTCGAATGAGGGTATGGAAAAGACCGCTGGTAGATTATTTGTATACAACTCGTACATTAGCAGCAATACCGCTGGCGGCTATGGCGGCGGCGTAGCAGTCTGCCCCACGGGCAAGACGTTGGTAACGAACACTGAGGGCACGGCAATCTTTGGCAATTCGTCTGCTGACAGTGATCAAAATTTCAAAGAAT
>DBFZVF010000115.1:0-3537 GCA_048519165.1 Collinsella sp. | reverse complement strand
CTCGGACATGCATGAAACCCCCGCTGCGCACTTCGTGCGGCGGGGGTTTCATGCGTCCTGCGGATTGTTTTCAGAGCTTTACCCTGTAGGGTCCCTGCCGCAACGTGGCAGTCAGGGCATCTGGAGTGGACGGCGGCTTGGCTACGAGCTAGGGCTGAAAATCTGAATGATCGGGTACCGCTGCTGGGAGCGTAGGCGTTGCTGGCAATGGTCACTTTGGGACTGGAATTTTCGCCTGCCAGCAAAAAGACCTCCCGAGCTGCTGTTCAGGAGGCCTTTCGTTTACTTGCAAATGCGCGCGTTAGTTGTTCTTGGTCAGACGCTCGACGTCGTGGGCGATCATGTATTCCTCGTCGGTGGGGATGACCATGACCGTGACGGCGGAACCGGCGGCGCTGATGACCTGCGGCCCGTTGCCCACGGCCTCGCGGTTCTTGTTGTTGTCGATGCGCACGCCCAGCCACTCAAAGCAGTCGCAGAAGGCCTTGCGGATCGACCAGTCGTTCTCGCCGATGCCGGCGGTAAAGGTGATGGTATCCACGCCCGCCATGGAAGCGATCATGGAGCCGGCCTGCTGCATGGCCTTGTAGGCGAACATATCGAAGGCGAGCAGGCAGCGCTCATCTCCCTCGGAAGCGCGCGTGCGGATGTCGCGGGCATCGTTGGAGATACCCGAGATAGCAAGCAGGCCAGACTGCTTGTTCATCATGTCATCGACTTCCTGGTAGCTGTAGCCGCCCTCGCGCTGCAGGTAGCACACGGTAGCCGGGTCGATAGAGCCGCAGCGGGTTCCCATCATCAGGCCGTCGAGCGGTGTGAGACCCATCGTGGTGTCGCGGCACACGCCGTCCTCGATGGCGGCGAGCGAAGCGCCATTGCCCAGATGGCACGAAAGCAGACGGTGGCAGCACGAGCCCAGGATCTCCTTGGCCATCATCCACTCATAGCGGTGGCTCGTACCGTGGGCTCCGTACTTGCGCACGTGATACTTGTCGCACACGTCCTTGGGCAGGGCGTAGGTGTAGGCAACCTCGGGCATGGTCATGTGGAACGAGGTGTCGAAGACGGCCACGTTGGGCAGCTCCGGATACTTCTCGCGACAATACTCAATCGCCGCGGCCTCGCCGTAGTTGTGCAGCGGAGCCAAGGGGGCTACCTCGAGAATCTTAGCCATGACCTCGTCGTCGACGACCGCGGAATCATCGAAGTGCCAGCCGCCCTGAACGATGCGATGTCCAATGCCATCGATCGTAAAGTCGGTCTTCTCGAGCTCCTCGAGCACACGCGCGATAGCCGAACGGTGATCCGGGAAGGGGACCTCCTCGGTTTGCTTGACGCCACCGTTCTCGGAGTGGCCAAAGATGCCCATGTCCGAACCGATACGTTCGCAGTTGCCCTTGGCGAAAACCTCGCGGGTATCGGTATCCAAAAGCTGGTATTTGAGACTCGAGCTGCCGGCGTTGACAACAAGTACGTTCATGAGACTCCTTTGCAGTGCGATACGGTCGGCGCAGACCCCTTAAGGTGGCCGTATGTTAATAAGAAGTTATCATATCTTGATAAATAGCTATCAGAATGTCGCCCGACGAGCGCAAAAGAGGGGCCGAACGGCACTTGGTCGTCCAGCCCCTCCCCTCTTGCAATTACTTGCCGTTGACAATGCGCTCGACGTCGGAAGCGATCATGAACTCCTCGTCCGTGGGGATGACGAAGATCTTGACCTTGGAATCCTTGGCAGACAGGCACCAAGCGCCGTCGCCACGCAGGGCGTTACGGGCATGGTCCATCTTGACGCCCATAAAGGCCAGACGGTCGGCAACGCCGGCGCGAACGGCCGGAGCGTGCTCACCGATGCCGGCGGTGAAGACCAGCGTGTCCATGCCGCACATGGAAGTGGCCATCTCGGCAGCCTTGGCGGCAATCTTGTAGACGAACATGTCGAAGGCGAGCTGAGCCTCGGGGTCGCCAGCGGCGGCAAGCTCCTCGACGTTGCGGCAGTCGTTGGTCTTGCCACCGGTCACAGCCAAAAGGCCGGACTTCTTGTTCATCATCTCGTCGACCTCGTCGAAGGTGTAGCCGCCCTCGCGCTGCAGGTAGCACACGGTAGCCGGGTCGATGGAGCCGCAGCGGGTGCCCATCATGACGCCGTCGAGCGGGGTGAGGCCCATAGTGGTATCCATGCACTTGCCGTCCTCGATGGCGCACAGGGAGGCACCGGAGCCGATGTGGCACACGACAACCTTGCGGGCCTCGCCGTTGGTCATCTCGGCGACCTTCTTGGAGATGTAACGATAGCTGGTGCCGTGGGCGCCGTACTTACGGATGTGCAGCTTGTCGCAAACATCCTTGGGAAGGGCGTAGGTCTTGGCGACCTCGGGCATGTTGAAGTGGAAAGCGGTGTCATAGACCGTGACGTTGGGCAGGTCGGGATACTGCTCCAGGCAGAACTCGATAACGTTGGCCTCGGGGTTGTTGTGCAGCGGCGCCAGCGGGGCGACCTCGCGGATCTTGGCGAGAACGTCCTCGTCGACGAGGGAGGAATCGCCAAAGTACCAGCCGCCCTGAACGATACGGTGGCCAATGCCCTCGATCTTGACGCCGTTGGCCTCGAGGTCCTTCAGGACGACCTCGATGGCGACCTTGTGGTCGGGGAACTCGATGTTCTCGGTCACCTTCTTGGAGCCGTTGGCAGCGTGGGTGAAGGTACCGCCGGTAAAGCAGACGCGCTCGCAGGAGCCCTTTGCGGACACCTTGTGGGACTTGGTATCGATGACCTGATACTTAAGGGTCGAAGATCCTGCGTTGACGACCAGAACGTTCATGTGTCTCCCTACTAACAGGCGGTGTGGCGCCGCCAGGTTACATACGCTTCAATAATAAACCCAAACGCCCTCGCGCTCGGGTTTATTGCGTTGATATATAAGTTATCGGTGCCCAAATACTCACGGCCTTTGACTTGTAAGACGAAATAGCGCGGGGATATACACCAAAGAAGATATCCCGAGCGCTACAAGCAATATGACTCGAATACCCGCGATGCTGCTCAACACAGCATTGAACAGATAGAAAAGGATGGCACCCACCGCCACCATCTGGCTTTGGACCGAAATCAGTGAACAGCGCATCGAAGAATCGACAGCATTTTGAAAAATTGAGTATTTAATTGGAGCAAATAACGAGTAAGCAACCGTCTGCAGTACATAGAACACGGGCAGCAAATAGACCGGAGTAAAGGGAATCAAAAACAGAGCAGTCAGGAAAAGGCGCACGATGCCGCAAATACGCGCAAAACGGCCCTTGTCGACATGAGCAATCACACTCGGCACAATAAGCCCCATGGAAGCCGAGGCAAGGAGCTGGACCGCAATGGTCACACCCGAAGCGACGGCATTCATTCCGCGACCCGCAAGCAGCAGTGAGAAAAAGTCTTCCAGGGCGACAAAAGCAAATGCCTGAGAGCAGTCCATGATGAACGCTGAACGAAGAATGCCGTTACGCGCAATAGCGGCACCGATCATCTTCGGGCTAATTCCACGC
>DBFZVF010000114.1:0-12217 GCA_048519165.1 Collinsella sp. | reverse complement strand
GGTCCGAACCGTACTTTTGGATGGGAATCTCGCCTGCGGAATAACCGGTCCACAGGGCGCATGTCAGTTGCGGCGTGAAGCCGCAGAACCACAGGTTGGTGGTGTTGTCAGTGGTGCCCGTCTTGCCGGCATAGGGCTGGTTGACGTTCAGCGCGCCGGCGGCACCCGTGCCGCTGCCCTGCATGACGCCGGATAGAACATCGGTAACCGCGGCAGCCTCGCCTTCGGTGAGCACCTGCGTGGGATTGTCGGTGTGCTGGTACAGAACCGAGCCGGTACGCGAGTCGATCTCGGTAATGGCGATGGGCTGACGGTAGTAGCCACCGTTGGCAAACGTTGCGTAGGCAGATGCCATCTCGAGCGGTGAGATGGACCCGGTGCCGAGCGTCATGACGGGAACGTCCTCGATATTGTCCTTGGCGGGATCGATGCCGAGCTTTTTGACGAGCGACATGATCTTGTCGTTGCCGATGGCTTCGGCCACCTGAATGTAGCCGGTGTTGGATGAGTATGCCGTTGCCTGCTTAAGCGTGATGTTGCCATAGCTCTGGTTGCCGTAGTTTTGCACCTCGGTCGTGGTGCCCTTGGCCTTGAGCGGCGAGTTGCAGTTGAGGGTGACGTTGGGGTTCATACCGTTTTGGATGGCAGTTGCCAGCGTAAAGGCCTTAAACGTGGAGCCCACGGGGCGCTTTGCCGTAGCGTGGTTCACGTGATTCTCGTCGGCGTTGTAGTCGTAGCCGCCCACCATGCACTTGATGTAGCCGGTCTTGGGGTCAACGACGACCATGCCCATGTCCAGTCCGTCGAGCGAAAGCGTGTCGAGCTGCGAGCGCACGGCCTCCTCGGCCACCTGCTGCATGGTGGGGTCGATGGTGGTCTTGACGGTCAGACCGCCCTTAAAGAGCACGTCGGTGGAGAACTCCTGCTCAAGCAGCTGCTTAACGTAGGCGACAAAGTAGGGCTGAGAGTACACATCGACGCCACTGCCCGAAATCTCGGTCACGTTAAGCGTGATGGGCTCAGCCTGCGCGGCATCGTGCTCTTCCTGCGTGATGTGGCCCAGACGCAGCATGTTGTCCAGAACCTTGTTGCGGCGGGACAGCGCCAAGTCGGGATTAACCGTGGGGTCGTACTGCGAGGGCGAGTTGGGAAGGCCGATCAGCAGCGCGGCCTCGCTCAGGGTGAGGTCGGCGGCGGTTTTGGACAGATAGGTCTCGGCGGCGGCCTCGATGCCATATGCTCCATGGCCGTAGTAGATGGTGTTGAGGTACATCATGAGGATCTCGTCTTTGGAGTACATATCCTCCATCTTGATGGCGATATAGGCCTCGCGCACCTTACGCTCGATGGTCGAGTCGAATTGTTCCTCCTGCAAGATGGTGTTGCGAACCAGCTGCTGGGTGATGGTCGATGCGCCCTCGTGGCCGCCGGTGAGGGTTGCCACCGATGCGCGTGCAATGCCCCAGAGGTCGATGCCGCCGTGCTCGTAGAAGCGCTCGTCCTCAACGTCAACGGTGCCCTGCAGCACGTACGGGGACACTTGGTCCTTGGTGATGGACTTGCGGTTTTGCGTGTAGAAACTCGCAATGGTATTGCCGTTGCAGTCGACGATGTCGGTGGGCTCGCTGACCAGATAGGCGTTGGCGTCGGTGTAGTCGGGCAGATCGGACAGCCAGCGGTTGACGTTGCCGATCATGCCGATGCCAAACGCTACGCCCGCGATAAGCAGAAAGCCCAAAAACGAGAGCAAAATCATGGGAAGGGCATGCGTCTTAGAGCGACCGCGCTCCTGTCGTTGGCGAGGACCCATATATTGACCTCCAGGTATGTCGTGCCAGGCGGCAGGTGTTATGCCTGGCAGGATGGACATAAGTTATTACACATTAAACCAATCGGGGCACGCGAGGCCTCGTGTATGCTGGGTGGCAGCAATTTTCAGAGTGAAAGCACACCTTGGCAAGGAGTTTACCGATGGCGATTCGGCCGATGGAACCGAGCGGACAATGCGAAAGCGAGTTGGCGGCGGCTGAAGTGGCGCTGCCCGAACTGCTGGCGCCTGCTGGCGGACTTGACCAGATGCTCGCGGCGATTGCGGCGGGTGCCGATGCCATCTATGCGGGGCTGGACGGATTCAACGCTCGAGTGAGCGCGCATGGCTTTAGCGATGATGAGTTCGCGCGCGGTTGTGCCGTGGCCCATGCCCATGGCGTGCGTGTGTACGTGACGCTCAACGTGTTCGTGTTCGATGATGAGCTTGCCGACGCCGTGGCGTTGGGGGCGTATGCGCATGCGTTGGGTGCCGATGCGTTGATTGTGGCCGATGCCGGGCTGGCCTGTGCGCTTCGTGCGGCGATTCCGGGGGTCGAGATTCACCTGTCCACTCAGGCGGGCGCTCATAGCGAGGGTGCCGTGCAGTTGGCTGCCAAGGAGTTGGGCGTTGAGCGCGTGACGACTGCGCGCGAGCTGAGCGTGGCGGAAATTGAGACGCTTTGCGCTACTGGCGTGCCCATCGAGGTGTTCTGTCACGGCGCTATTTGCATTGGATACTCGGGTGCGTGCGGGTTCTCTGCCCTTCGACGTGGCCGCTCTGCGATGCGCGGTGATTGCACGCAACCGTGCCGTCTATCCTATGACTTGGTGGACGAGGCGGGGCAGAGTGTTGTCGCTGTCGAAGGGGATCGCCTGCTTTGTCCGCGTGACTATCTGGGCATCGCGCATCTGCCCGAGCTTGTTGCCGCCGGCGTGGCATCGCTCAAGATCGAGGGCCGCATGAAGAATCCCGACTACGTCTTTAACGTGGTGAGGGTGTGGCGTCGGGCGCTCGATATGCTGCGCGACGGCACATGGGATGCCGATGCGGTGCCGGCGCTTGAGCGCGAGCTGGGAAGGTCGTTCAACCGCGGCTTTACCGATGCGTATCTGCGGGGTCGTTCGGGCGCCGAGCTCATGAGCTTTGAGCGCGCGATCAACCAGGGCGTGCGCGTGGGCCATTTGGTGGCGGTGGGTCACGAAGAGGTGACGGTTGAGCTTGATGCCGCCGTGGCGGCGGGCGATACGCTCGAAATCCGATTTTACCCGGGTGCCGACGCGCGTCCCGATGTGCCCAAGCGCTGGCCACAGGTGCCTTGCCCCGTGGATGCCGCTGCGGGAGAGCGCATCGTCGTGCATTGCAAACGCAAGGTGGACGCGGGCTGCGAGGCCTATCTGATTCGCAGTGCCGGCGTGCTGGGGCAGACGGCAACGGTGTTGGAGCGCATGCGGGTCGAGGCAGATGCGGTCGCGCCTGCTGAGCAGTCCGTTGAGGTACTGCCGTTTGAGGGCGTTCTGGCAGATGGCGATGTACCGACGGAGTTGGCGGGACCGGCGGAGCCGGCAAAGCATGAGGCTTTTGCTCGTATGGTCTTTGCCTGGGAGCTGATGGATTTGGATCCGCGCGATGAGCGGGATCTGTCCGATGCGACGGTGGTGCTCGACGAAGTGTGCCGCGCAGGCGACGCCGAGCGGACTCGAGCGCTTATGCAACGTGCCGGGCGTATTGTTTGCCGCAACCTGGGGCAGGTGGCGATGGCCCGCGAGCTGGGCACGACGTTTGACGTGGCGGCGCCGGTGTTCTGCGCCAATCGGGCCACGCTTGCCTGGCTGCGCGGGCTTGGCGCGAGGTGGGTATACTTGCCTGCCGAGTTGCTCAGCAATGACAGGGAGCGTATTGCCGAGCTGGCTGCTGAACCCGGCGTCTTGGGTCCGTTCGACGCCGACTGTCCCGAGCTTATGGTGTGCGAGCACTGCCTGCTGACCGCCGAGGGCGTCTGCGCCACCGATGCGACGGGGCAGGTCCGTTGCCGCGACTGCTTGCGTCGTCGGCAGGTGCGCTATCTGGTCGAGCGTGACGGTACGCGTCTGCCAGTTGCCATCGACGCATGCGGCAGGACGAGGATTTTCCTGTCGTAGATGCTGCGTCGCGTCAGTTTGTTATCATAAGAGAGTTTATGGACTTCCAGCACCGCCGTTTTCGGCGAGGGTGCTATAGCAAAAGGAGGATACCCAATGCTGTCTGTTGACGAGCAAATGCGTATCATCACCTCGGGCGCCGCGCAGATCGTCCCCGAGGCCGACCTTCGCAAGAAGCTTGAGAAGGGCGAGCCCCTCAACATCAAGCTCGGCGTCGATCCCACCAGCCCCGACCTGCACCTGGGCCACGCCGTGCCGCTGCGCAAGATGCGTCAGTTCCAGGACCTGGGCCACAACGTCACCCTCATCATCGGCAACGGTACCGCGCTGATTGGCGATCCTTCGGGCAAGAACTCCACCCGCCCGCAGCTTTCGCAGGAGCAGATCGAGGCCAACGCCGAGACCTACGTGAGCCAGGCCATGAAGATCCTGGATCCCGAGAAGACCACCATCGTGCACAACGGCGACTGGATCTTGTCGATGGATCTGGCCGGCCTGCTGCAGGTGTGCTCCAAGTTCACCGTCGCCCGTATTCTCGAGCGCGACGACTTTACCAAGCGCTACCAGTCCCAGACGCCGATCGCCCTGCATGAGTTCCTGTATCCCGTGATGCAGGCTTACGACTCCGTGCAGATCAAGGCCGACGTGGAAATGGGCGGCACCGATCAGCTCTTCAACCTGCTCGCCGGCCGTGAGCTCATGGAGAAGATGGGCATGGAGCCCCAGATCGCGCTCACCATGCCGCTGCTCGAGGGCACCGATGGCGTCCGTAAGATGTCCAAGTCCTACGGTAACTACATCGGCCTGACCGATACGCCCAAGGATATGTTCGGCAAGACCATGTCCATCCCCGACGAGATGATCGGTAAGTACTACCGCCTGGCGAGCTCGCTCACCCCGGCCGAGGTCGACAAGATTGACGCCGCCCTGGCTGACGGTTCCGCCGATCCCTATGAGCTCAAGCGCGCTCTGGGCCGCGACCTGTGCGACACCTACCACGGCGCCGGTGCCGGCGACGAGGCTCAGGCCGAGTTCGACCGCGTGTTCAAGGAGGGCCAGCTCGCCGACTTCCCCGAGAAGCATGTTGAGCTGACTGTTAACGACGAGGGCCAGATCTACCTCGCCGGTCTGCTCAAGGACCTGGGCCTTTCGGCCAGCGCCGGCCAGGCCCGTCGCGACATCGACGGCGGCGGCGTCAAGATCAATGGCAAGGCCGTGGCTCCCAAGAGCTACAACATCGACCCCAGCGCCCTCAAGCTGGGCGACACCCTCTCCGTAGGCAAGCGCAAGGGCTTTAAGTTGGTCTAGCAAGTAGGTCAACCTAACATGTGCAATAGGGCCGCAGCCGGGATTCCCGACTGCGGCCTTTTTAGATGATCCCTTGGGGACGGAGGAAAACGGATCACCGAGGGGGTCGGTTTGGCCCGGTGATCCGTTTTCCTCCGTCCCCAAGGGATCATTTGGCAGTGCCGTTAAGCGGAAGGGGTGTTATCGGCGGCCTCCTTTTGGGCATATAATGGCTATTGGTTTGCTGCGGTGAAGGCCTGTCCGCTCCGCAGCTTTTTTCTACGGTTAAAGGAGTATGTATGTCCGTTGAGGTCATGAGATCTGTGATCGAGGCCGCCGAGGGTCGTGTGCCCGTTGACACGCTGTTTGCCAACGCACAGATTGTCGATGTGTACGGCCAGCGCGTGGCGCCCGGTAGCGTTGCCGTCAAGGATGGCGTGATCGTCGGTGTGCTCTACGATGGTCGCGACGATGCCGCCGGTACGTATGAGGCTGCCGAGGTCATCGATTGCCAGGGCCGCTATCTTGCCCCCGGTTTTATTGACGGACACTTGCATATCGAGTCTTCGAACATCCGCCCTGCCGAGTATGCGCGCATGGCGGCGACGCGCGGTACCACCACTGCCATTGCCGACAGCCACGAGATCGCCAACGTTTCCGGCCTGGACGGCCTGCGCTTTATGATCGAGGACGGCCGTCGCGCGCCCATTTCCATCAAGTACATGATGCCCTCGTGCGTGCCCGCGCTGCCCGATGAGCAAGCAGGCGCTGTGATTACCGCCGCTGACATGCAGGCGTTTTTTGCCGAGCATCCGGGCGATGTCTTTGGCCTGGGCGAGATGATGAACCTGCCGGGCGTCTTTATGGCCGATCCCGAGACCTGCGCTCGAATCGACGCTGCCAACCAGACGCCGTCCAAGCAGGTTGACGGTCACGCGCCGCTCGTTGCCGGCAAGGACCTCAACGCCTATGCCGCAGCAGGTATTATCGCTGACCATGAGTCGACGATTCCCGAGGAGGCACTCGACAAGCTGTCTCGCGGCATGTATGTGATGCTGCGCGAGGGTACGTGCAGCCATGACCTGGCCAACCTGTCGCCGATGCTGCTGGAGAATCCTGCCCGTGCCCGCCGTTGCTGCTTTGCGACCGACGACCGCGCTCCTTCCGATGCGCTTGCGTCCGGCATGATCGACAACGCCTGCCGCGTGGCGATTGAGGCCGGTATCGACCCGGTGGTCGCTATCTCCATGGCGTCCCTTTCCACGGCTGAGGCGTTTGGCCTGGATCACGGCTGCCGCGACCCGCACGAACTGCGTGGCGCCATCGCCCCGGGCAAGCGTGCCGACCTGCTGGTGCTCAATGACCTGACGTTTGCCACGGCTCCGCATCGCGTATACGCCGCCGGTGCTCTGGTGGCGCAGGACGGCACCTTTGTGGGCGAGATCGCACCCGAGATGGCCGAGGTCGCAGCCCTTGCCGACGAGCTGCGCGCCTCCGTTAAGCTGCCGAAGCTTTCGCTCGACGTGTTCGACTATGCCTTTAAGCCGGGCGAGGCCGTGATCGACGTGGTGCCGGGTAAGGCCATCACGGGTATGGTTCGCCCCGAGAGCGCCGAGGGCCTGCGCCGCATTATGCTGATCGAGCGCCACGGCCGCGGTGTGTCGCTGCAGGCCGAGGGCGCCGACGGTGATGGCCCTGCGGGCCTGGGTCTTGTCGGCAAGCACATCGGTCGCGGCTGGGTGCGCGGCTTCACCATCACCGGTGGCGCCATTGCCTCCACAATCGGCCACGACTCGCACAACGTATGCGTGGTGGGCGACAATGCCGCCGATATGATGGCTGCTGTTGAGGCTGTGGGCCAGGGTGGTCACGTGCTGGTGCGCAACGGCGAGGTCGTGGCGCGCATTCCGCTGGCGCTCGGCGGTCTGATGAGCGAAGGCACGGCCGAGGACGTTGCCGCGCAGCACGACGACTTTATGGTCAAGGCACGCGCTATGGGTATTGAGCCGCCGCTCGACCCCATCATGGGCATCATCTTCCTGCCCCTGCCGGTTATCCCGACGCTCCGCATCCGCCCCGAGGGCATGTTCGACGTCACGACCTTCACCTACGCCGACTAGTCATCGGGGACGTTCTTAAACGGCTAGTCGCCTGCGACACTCTTTGACGTGTTGCCTGGCGCTGCGAATGTGGGACCCCTGGCGCGCGTGAGCTATTTGCCAGGTCCTTGTAACGTTTGCGCCCGCGGAGTCTTACCTGAGCTCCCTTTGGGTACGTTGGAATTGGATACACGTTCGATTCCAACAAGCCCGAAGGGAGCTTTTCTATGTTTAAACTGATTGCATCCGATATGGACGGCACGTTGCTTGACGAAAACAGCCAGGTGCCTCCCGAGACCTACGAACTGATTGTGGCGCTACACGAGCATGGCGTGCATTTCGCCGCATCGTCAGGTCGTCGCTACGATCGCCTGTGCGAGTTCTTTGCGCCCGTTCGCGACAAGATGGACTTTGTCGCCGCTAACGGCGCCCAGGTCTACGCCGACGGCAAGATGGTAGACCGCGAGGTGTATTCGCACCTGGCGATTCGAAAGCTCGCCCAGGCCGTCGCGACGTTTCCCAATCTGCATCTTGCGCTTTTTGACCGAACCAAGTCCTTCTTGCTCGATGACGAGTGCAAGTTCGTGCGTGAGGTCGATAAGGACCTTCCCAATGCCGAGCGCATTTGGGAGCTGCCCGATCCCAGCGTAAATATCATCAAGGCGAGTATCTTTTGCGATGACGGTGCCGTTATGGACAGCGCTTACGTACTACAGCGCGAACTCGGTCAGCTCTTTACTTTTGCGCCTTCGGGCAACGCGTGGATCGATGCCATGCAGCCCGGCGTATCGAAGGCATCGGGCATCGCGCAGCTCGCGGAGCATTACGACGTTGGACGCGACGAGGTCATGGCGTTTGGCGACTCGATGAACGACTACGAGATCATTCGCTTTGTCGGCACGGGCTGCGCGATGGAAAACGCGCGTCCCGCGCTCAAGGCGGTGGCCGATCGCGTGGTGGGTTGTAACCGCGACCACGCCGTCCAGCAGGAGCTCCGTCGCGTGCTGGAGAGTCTCGCTTAATCCGGCAGATGGGGACGTTTCTTTTCTGCCGGCAGTGGGGGACAGTCCTTGCAGCCTTTTCGCAAAGACTGTCCCCAACGACTAGTCATTCAAGAACGTCCCCAGTGACTGGCCAATGACTAGGCGAGAGCGGCCATGATGGTGCGGGCGACGCCGTCGTGGTCGTTGTCGTATTCGGTGATGGCGTCGGCGGCCTCGCGGTCCTCGGGCTCGGCGTTGATCATGGCCATGCCGTGGCCCGCTGCCTGCAGCATGGGGATGTCGTTGATGTTGTCGCCGAACGCCCAAGCGTCGGCGAGACGCTCGCCCAGGTGCTCGCAGAGCCACGTGAGGGCCGTTCCCTTGGTGGCGCCCTCGCCCATGACCTCGATATTCATGGCGTACGATCGCGTGACCTCAATGCCTTCGAGCGTGTCGAGCGCCGCGGCGATGGCGTCGCGATCGGCCGGGTTGTGCCAGTACATGGCGATGCGTTCGAGCGTCTCGACCTCGTCGATCTTGCTGTCGATATCCATGTCGATCGGCGTTCGCGTACGCTTGAGCGAAGCCGCGATGTGGGGGTCGCCGCCGCAGAATTCATCCAGGCGCGTGTAGAGCGAGCGGGGGAGGAAGCACTGCCCGTCCGCGAAGATATCGAAGGTCACATCGTGGCCGGCGGCAATGCTATGGATGCGGTGGGCGATGGCGCGGTCGAGCGGTCGGCTCAAAATGCGCGTGGCACGTGAAGTATCGGTGGGCATACCGTCGTCGAGCTGCCAGACGCTGGCACCGTTGGCACAGACCGCGTAGTGTACGGCGGGGTGGGCGAGGATGGGCTCAAAGATGCCCGACAGCGGGCGCCCCGTGCAGGGCACAAACTCAATACCGCGGCGCGCAAGCTCGTCGAGCATCGCCCAGGTGGCATCGCTCATCTGCTTATCGCTCGTCAACAGCGTTCCATCCATATCGGAAAACACAATCATTTGATGCAGCCCTTTCTGCTGGCATAAAAAGCGTGGCCGAGGGCGGTGATGCCCTGGCCACGCTCGGGTTCTATAACGGTCCGCGTCCTAGCGGTCGGCGAGCGGCTTGTATTCCAGCGGCTCGATCACCGGACGGTATGCCGGGCGGATGATGCGATGCGCGCAGAAGAGCTCTTCCATGCGGTGCGCCGACCAGCCGGCCATGCGGGCGACGGCGAACAGCGGCGTAAAAAGCGTCTCGGGCACGCCGAGCATTTTGTAAATAAAGCCCGTGTACAGGTCGATGTTGGCGCAGATGGGCTTGGTCATGCCGTGGTCGCGCATCACCTGCGGTGCCAGGCGCTCGATGCGCTCGATCAGAGCGAATTCCTCGCCCAGATCTTTCTTGGCAGCGAGCGAACGTGCGTAACGACGGCAGACCTCGGCGCGCGGGTCGCTGAGCGTGTAGACGGCGTGGCCCATGCCGTAGATGAGACCCGTGCCGTCGAAGGCCTGCTTGTCGAGAATCTTGCCCAGGTAGGCTGCGACCTCGTCCTCGTCCTCCCAATTGGAGACATGCGCACGAATGTCCTCGTGCATGGACACGACCTTGGCGTTGGCGCCGCCGTGGCGCGGGCCCTTGAGCGAGCCGATAGCCGCGGCGTAGGCGGAATACGGGTCGGTGGCCGAGGAGGACAGGACGCGGCAGGCAAACGTGGAGTTGTTGCCGCCGCCGTGCTCGGCATGCAGCATGAGCATCACGTCGAGCAGCATGGCTTCGTCGCGGGCGAATGCCATGCCGCCGCGCAACACCTGCAGGATGGTCTCGGCGGTGGAGAGACCGGGCGTGGGATGCGGTACATGAACCTCGGAGCCGCGGCGCTTGGCGACCGAGGCCATATGCGCGAAGGCGGCGATGCGGGGGAGACGGGCGAGCATGGAGATGGCGACATCGATTTCGTGCTCGGGTGTAATGGCGTCGGGCTCGGCGTCGAAGGCGTAGAGCAGCAGCACGGCGCGCTGAAGCACATTCATGATGCTCGACGACACCGTGGTCATGGGGAACTCGCGGACGTATTCGTCGCTCAGGTGCCTAAAAGCACCCAGACGTCCGCAAAAACCGTCAAGCTCTTCCTTGGTGGGCAGAGAGCCCGTAATGAGCAGATAGGCGACCTCTTCGTAGCCGTAGCGGTTCTCGGCCTGGGCGTTGTTGACCAGATCCTCGATGCTGTAGCCACGAAGCGTGAGTTTGCCCTGATCGGGCATGACCTTACCGTCGACCTTGTTGTAGCCGTGCACATCCGAGATGCGAGTGAGGCCCGCGACCACGCCCGAGCCGTCGGCATTGCGCAGGCCGCGCTTGACATTGTGCTCAACAAATAGGCCCTCGTCATAAGGGTCAGTCGGCAGGCCATAGTAGAGATTTTCGCTTTCGGGCGAAATCTGGCGGCTCGCTTCGTAATCCAAGACCAGGCGGCTCAGGTGGTCGTCGAAGCGGTAATAGATTTTCTTGGCGTCGTAGGCCATGCGCGCTCCTCTCCGGGCCGCATCGGGGTGACTTGCATGGGCATGCGCGCGTCAGGCTATCCCCAGCGGCTTGCTCGCTACAGGCGGTACATAAAGTTGAAGACGTCCTCGCGCTGAATGGACACGTTGACGCCCGAAAGCTCGCCTGCCTCGGCCAGGGCCTTCTGCAGCTCGGCGAAGTCGAGCTTGGACTCGGCGGTGTCGGCCAGCATGGTCATGGTGAAGATGTCCTCGATAATGGACTGCGTGATGTCGCGGATGTCGACGTTGGCTTCGCCCAGAACACGGGTGACGCCGGCGACGATGCCGGGGCGGTTCTTGCCAAGGACGGTGATGACGATGCGGGAGGACGAGATCTCGGCCATGGGAAACCCTTTCGCGTGGTTGCGGCGCGCGGGGGCGCTCCGCTACGGTACAGTGTTCATCATTGTACCTGTCCTGCGCAAAAAAGGGCACCTTTGCTGCGGCGTTACACGTCTGCAACATGGGGTGCTTGTCTCGCGGGGTGTATTTTTGGCACCCTGGACAGGTCAGGCGGTTCCTGTTGGCGCCGCGATCGGGCAGATGCACCTGTGCGCTCCGGTGCAAAGACCGTGAACCTTTTGTGGGACGCTCGACGCCGTGGTACCATAGCCGAGTTTGTTGTCTTGGTCGGAAACCAAGACGCCTTATGCGCTGATCGGTAACCAGCGCCTGACCAATAAGGAGTCCTACCATGAAGCAGGGTATCCATCCCCAGTATGTCGAGTGCACGGTGACGTGCTCCTGCGGCAACACCTTCAAGACGCACGCTACCGTGTCAGAGATGAAGGTCGAGCTTTGCAACGAGTGCCACCCGTTCTACACCGGCCAGCAGAAGTTCGTCGACACCGGTGGACGCGTCCAGCGCTTCGCCGACAAGTTCGGTGGCGCCGCTGCCGCTCAGCTCAAGAAGGCCGAGGAGGCCAAGGCTGCTAAGGCCGCCAAGGCTGCTGAGGCCGAGGCTGCTCGCAAGGCCGCCGCTGAGGCTAAGGCTGCCGAGAAGGCTAAGCGTGCCGCTAAGTTTGCCGAGGAGGCTGCCAAGCAGGCCGCCGAGGCTCCCGCAGAGGCTCCCGTCGAGGAGGCCGCTGCCGAGGCCGAGACCACCGAGGCTGCTGAGTAAATAGCTCGCCGCGGAAACACTCGCATTCATGGCAAAAGGGCCGCGCATCCATTTGGGTGCGCGGCCCTTATCTTTTTATTGGTGCAAACCAACCTGTCCCCATTGCACCAGGTTGGTGCGAAGGGAACAGGTTGGTTTGCACCAAATGGCAGAGAGACGGCGTTTTCCAAGATAAAAGCTGCCAAAATAAACCAGTCTCTTTTTAGCAGGTTGGTCGTAGTTATTACGTGGTCGAGCGTGTCGACCGCATAG
>DBFZVF010000113.1:0-6985 GCA_048519165.1 Collinsella sp. | reverse complement strand
CTGAAGGGACTGACCCCGGAGGAGTTCCGGAGACAGTCCCTTGCGGCGTAGTTTTTATTTAAGCCGTCCAAGTTTTGGGGTGCAGTTCAGTGCGCAGCGGGGGTTCTTTCATGTCCGAGGACGTCCGCGAAGGTCAGCCCTCAGATCCTGCGGTGGGAGACCTAGGCCTCGTTGTACACCGTCTTGAGCTTCAGCAGGTGAGCGTAGCGGTCCATAGCGGCCTGCTCGTTCTCCTTGAAGAGCTCCTCGGCGCGCTCGGGGAAGGAACGCGTCAGCGAAGCGTAACGGGCCTCGTTCATCAGGAACTCCTGATAACCGCCCGCGGGCTCCTTGGAATCGAGCGAGAACTTCTTGCCGGCAGCAGCCTCGGGGTTGAAGCGGAAGAGGTTCCAATAACCGCACTCGACAGCCTTCTTCATCTCGGCCTGGCAGTTCTGCATGCCGCCCTTCTTGATGGAGTGCATCTCGCAGGGGCTGTAGCCGATGATGAGGGACGGGCCGTCGTAGGCCTCGGCCTCGTGGATGGCCTTGAGGGTCTGAGCCGGGTTGGCGCCCATGGCGACCTGCGCCACGTAGACGTAGCCGTAGCTCATGGCAATCTCGGCCAGGGACTTCTTCTTGGTCACCTTACCGGCAGCGGCGAACTGAGCGACCTGGCCCAGGTTCGAGGCCTTGGAGGCCTGACCACCGGTGTTGGAGTAAACCTCGGTGTCGAAGACGAAGACGTTGACGTTGTGGCCGGAAGCCAGGACGTGGTCCAGGCCACCGAAGCCGATGTCGTAGGCCCAACCGTCGCCGCCGAAGATCCAGAAGGACTTCTTGGTGAGGTAAGCCTTGTCGGCGAGGATCGCCTTGGAAGCGTCGCAGCCGCACTTCTCGAGCTCGGCAACGTAGGCAGCGGCAGCGGTCTTGGAAGCCTCGGCGTCGTTGACGGAGTCGATCCAAGCCTGGCCGGCAGCCTTGAGCTCATCGGACGGGCCATCGGCAGCGATGATGTCCTGGGTAGCGGCGATCAGCTTCTTCTGGACGGCCTCGTAACCGACGGCCATGCCCAGACCGTGCTCGGCATTGTCCTCGAACAGGGAGTTATTCCACGCCGGGCCGTGACCGTCCTTGTCCTTGCAGTAAGGAGCGGTGGCAGCGGGGTTGCCCCAAATGGAGGAGCAGCCGGTGGCGTTGGAGATGAACATGCGGTCGCCGGCAACCTGGGTCACCAGACGTGCATAGGCGGTCTCGGCGCAGCCGGCGCAGGAGCCGGAGAACTCCAGGTAGGGCTGCTTAAACTGGCTGCCCTTGACGTTGGCCGCGATGAGCTCCTTCTTCTCGGAGACGTTCTCGACCATATAGTCCCAAACGGGCTGCTGATCCATCTCCTGCTCGGTGGGAACCATCTCGAGGGCGCCCTTGGGGCAGACCTTGACGCAGTTGGTGCAGCCCATGCAGTCGAGCGGGGACACGGCCATGGTGAACTTCATGCCCTTGGCCTTGGGGCCCATGGCGTCGAGCGTGCGGGTAGCCTCGGGCGCGGCGGCAGCCTCGTCCTCGGTCATCGCGAACGGACGGATGGTGGCATGCGGGCACACATAGGCGCACTGGTTGCACTGGATGCACTTGGTCTCGTCCCAGCGAGGAACGACCACGGCGACGCCGCGCTTCTCGTATGCAGAGGCGCCCAGCTCAAACTGGCCGTCGGCACAATCGACGAAGGCGGAAACAGGCAGGCTGT
Organism: Collinsella sp.; assembly: GCA_048519165.1. Taxonomy (GTDB): domain Bacteria; phylum Actinomycetota; class Coriobacteriia; order Coriobacteriales; family Coriobacteriaceae; genus Collinsella. Next base: position 5,259 of record DBFZVF010000113.1, on the reverse strand, counting down.
CGCCATCCATGCGATCGATGGGCTCGAGCAGGTTCTTGACCTGCTGGGCGATGGCGGACTTGGTCTCCTCGGAGAGCTCGACGGGAGCGGCATCCTCGGCAGTTGCCCAGTCGGCCGGAACCTCGAACTTACGGAAGGCGGTAGCGCCGGCATCGATGGCCTTGTGGTTGGCGTCGACGATGGCCTGGCCCTTCTTCATGTAGGACTTGGTAGCCGCGTCCTTCATGTACTGCAGGGCGTCCTCGGCGGGCAGAACCTTGGCCAGCGCGAAGAAGGCGGACTGAAGCACCGTGTTGGTGCGCTTGCCCATGCCGACCTTGGCGGCCAGGTCGATAGCGTCGATCAGGTAGACGTTGACGTTGTTGTTCGCGATATAGCGCTTGGCCACGGCGGGCATGTGCTCGGCGAACTCCTCGTCGCTCCACTGGCAGTTGACCAGGAAGGTGCCGCCCGGCTTGACGTCGCGGACCATCTTGAAGCCCTTGACGATGTAGCTGGGGTTGTGGCAGGCGACAAAGTCGGCCTTGGTCACGTAGTACGGCGAGCGGATCGGGGAATCACCAAAGCGCAGGTGCGAGACGGTGACTCCGCCGGTCTTCTTGGAGTCGTACTGGAAGTAGGCCTGGACGTACTTGTCGGTGTGGTCGCCGATAATCTTGATCGAGTTCTTGTTGGCGCCGACGGTACCGTCGCCACCCAGACCCCAGAACTTGCACTCGATGGTGCCGGGGGCTGCGGTGTTGGGCGCATCCTCGGCCTCGGGCAGGCTCAGGTTGGTCACGTCATCGACGATGCCGATGGTGAACTCGCGCTTGGGCTCGTCCTTCTTGAGCTCCTCGAAGACAGCGAACGCGGACGCGGGAGGCGTGTCCTTGCTGCCCAGGCCGTAACGGCCGCCGACGACCTTGATGCCCGTCTTGCCGGCCTCGTAGAGGGCGGAGACGACGTCCTGGTAGAGCGGCTCGCCGATGGAACCCGGCTCCTTGGTGCGGTCCATAACTGCAATCTTCTTGACGGTCTCGGGAAGAACGTCGACAAAGTGCTTGATGGAGAACGGACGGAACAGGCGGACCTTGACCAGGCCGACCTTCTCGCCGTGAGCGTTGAGGTAGTCGATGACTTCCTCGAGCACGTCGCAGAAGGAGCCCATGCACACGACGACACGATCGGCATCGGGAGCGCCGTAGTAGTTGAATAGGCCGTAATCGGTGCCGAGCTTCTCGTTGATCTTCTTCATGTAGCCCTCGACGACGGCGGGAAGCTCGTCGTAGACCTTGTTGCAGGCCTCGCGGTTCTGGAAGAAGATGTCACCGTTCTCGTGGCTGCCGCGGGTGTGCGGGTGCTCAGGGTTGAGCGCGTGGTCGCGGAAAGCCTGGACGGCGTCCATGTCGCACATCTCGGCAAGATCCTTGTAGTCCCACATGGCGACCTTCTGGATCTCGTGGCTAGTGCGGAAGCCGTCGAAGAAGTTAAGGAACGGGGTCTTGCCCTCGATGGCGGCAAGGTGAGCCACCGGCGAGAGATCCATGACCTCCTGGACGTTGCCCTCGGCGAGCATGGCGAAACCGGTCTGGCGACAGGCCATGACGTCGGAGTGATCACCGAAGATGTTCAGGGCGTGCGAAGCGACGCAACGCGCGGAGACGTGGAAAACGCCCGGGAGCTGCTCTCCTGCGATCTTGTACATGTTCGGGATCATCAGGAGCAGACCCTGAGAAGCCGTGTAGGTGGTGGTCAGAGCACCGGCGCCCAGCGAACCGTGAACGGTACCGGCTGCACCTGCCTCGGACTCCATCTCGACGACCTTGACCGGGGTGCCGAAGATGTTCTTGCGACCCTGGGCCGCCCACTGGTCGACATGGTCGGCCATCGGGCTGGACGGCGTAATGGGATAAATTCCCGCTACCTCGGTGTACGCATACGAAACATATGCGGCCGCCTCGTTGCCGTCCATAGACTTAAACTTACGCGCCATATACCCCTCTCCTCTCATATAGGTATACAGGCCCCGGCGATTGCCGGGATGTTGGCGTGATGGGATTTTCGCTGTTGCTTCCAATCATCTGGCAGGCAGACTGAGCAGCAGGCACATGGCGTGGAGAGAAGGCATGCCAAGGCGAGGAGGGCTGCACGCGCTCCACAGGCCCAGCTACCCGTCTTGCACATGACCGAGCGCCGCAAAGGCCGCATGCCGGATGCTCCCGGGCACGCCCCGGCGATGGGAAGCGCCCGCAACGGAAATCCGCATGCGGGTTTATTGTACCCCGCCGTTAAGTGTAATTTCGACAAATATAGGCGGGCGGTAAAGGTTTACCTCGGGTGACCGCCAAAGGCCAGAATGGTCCCTCCATCCCCGGACGACTGGCTCTGACGCGCCAAGGAGTGTCCCCAAGTACCGGCAGGAAAGGAACGTCCCTAACTGCCGGCTAGAGGGCGCCGAGCAGGATGGCGTAGGTGGTGGATTCGCCGAGTTTGAGCTCGTCGCCGGGGTTGAGCTGGGCGGAGCGGCCGGGCTCTACTTGAATACACACACTCGTGGCCCCGTTTACCACCACGGTGCCGTTAGTGGACGACAGGTCCTCGACAAACCATGCGCCAGACTCGTCGCACCAGATATGGGCATGGCGGGCCGAGACGTCGTCGGTGATGCCGCCCTCCCCCGTTGCCAGCGCGCCGATCTCAACGCCTTCCTCACTCGGCTGAATCCAGCGCGGGACGCTCACCACGTAGCCGTTTTGCACGCACAGCAGTCCCAGCGGATGCGCCGGCGCGACCTCGTGCTCGCCCGCGACCGAAGATGTGCTCAGCGAGCGCGGCGTCGACGTGTCGCCGCCACGGGTCGCATGAGCGCGGCGGCTCGCCCGACTTGGAACTAAGGCGGGCGTGAGAGCAAACGGCATAGGGAACGAATCTTGCGGATGTACTCCTCGACGTCAGGCAGGTAAGCCCCACGAAGTCACCGGGGAGGCCCAAGCGGCCCGGCACCACTTCCAGATTCTGACCAGGGCGAGTCGTTCGCCGGTGGCTGAAGGCTCGCTCCCACCCAAAAGGGGAGATTCGCGTTGTTCCCCAATCGCTCTCGCATCTTTCATTTTGCTCGAGGTGGGCTATGAAAACTTTCCTGGTGAAAGGCGGCGATTGGTTTCCTTTCTTTCTAGAGGAGCGCGCCTGTAATCTGTTTTCATCCTAAATCAAGTTAAGATCGGACCTTCCAGAGGCAAGTCGACTCAAACTGCGAGGCTCCATGTTGGAATAAAGAGCGCTGTCGAAGTGCCAACAACACAAAGCTTGCCAGTCTCAAATAGAACCTTTTGGGAGTCCGATTGGGCCGCACACCGAATCCCCGCTGGTGGTTTTTTATAGCTGCGCGACAATAAACAAGGTTAGTGCCAGTCCAGCATGAAATTGAGGAACGTATGCATTTTTTTCTCAGTAAGTGATCGTCGTTACTGCTTCGATGAGGTCACTCGCAATTGCTTTCAGGTTGACCAAGCATCAGAAGATGCGCTTCGCATATTTGAAGCATCGGGAAGAACGGTCAACTCGAAGTTGCTAACAAAGTCACTTGCTGCGAAAGGCTACGACCAAACGACCATAGCAGAACTTGAAGACGACATTGATGAGTATCAACGATTGTCTGAGCGGACTTTCTTAACAAAAGACACGCCTCGAAAACTTAGATCCATCGAACTCCACGTTTCACATGCATGCAACCTTGGTTGTAGTTACTGTTTTGCCGGTAAAGGAGATTATGGAACGTCTCCTCTGCTGATGACAGACGAGATAGCCTTCAAGGCGGTCGACTACCTCGTCGCAAGTTCATCGGAAAACGAAACGCTTGCGATCGTCTTTTTTGGTGGGGAACCCATGATTAACGAGCCGCTGATATGGAAAACGGTCGACTATTCAAAAAGAATATACCCCAATAGAAACTTTACCTATTCTATTACGACCAACGGAACGCTTTTGAATGACACTGCTGTGAATTCTTTCAAGGAGCACGGGTTTTCTGTTCTGATTAGTCTCGATGGTACAGGATGCAAGCACGATGCATCGCGCCCGTACAAGACGGGAGGCGGCTCTTTCTCCGATATCGACAAAAACGTTCGTCGTTTTTCCGAGTCGTTCCCCTTCGGCGCAAGAGCGACCTTAACAAATAATAACTGTAACCTTGTTGAAGACTATCTTCAGTTTAAAGAGATGGGCTTCAGAAGGATTTACTTCTCGCCCGTGAGCTCATTCGATGAGAATATCAAACTCGACGAACACTCATTAAACAAAATCAGGGCGGGCCTAATAGATTTGGCGGATCAATATCTCAAACAGATTGATCAAGGGGAAAAGCCCTTGTTTAGAACATTGAAAACTGCAGTTGATTTGATTATGAGCAACAGGATCGCCTTTGTCGGATGCGGGGCTGGCAGGCGTTTTATTTCCGTGACTCCCGAAGGGGACGTATACCCCTGTCACAGGTTTGTCGGGATGATGCGATTCAAAATGGGCAACATCGTCACCGGAATTGACGAAACTAGGTATATTGAAAACTGGAGTCAGGGTGTCGAAAAAAGAATTGACTGTACGGACTGTTGGGCTCGGTCTTTCTGTGGTGGGGGCTGTAGCTGGGAGGCTGCAGACGAGCACGGCTACTTGCCCAAGAGTCTACACCCTGCATCATGTGAATATAGAAAAATGTGCTACGAGATGGCTTTTGACCTTATTTCCCGCCACTCATCTTCGCAGGAGAAAAATCAACGAGAAGCTACTGTATCGGAATAAGCGGTTCAGCGCATTGCTGTCACCATTGTGGAGGTGTTCGTTCTTCTGATTACCGTCTGCGAAGCTTATTGCTACATTCGCCGAAACCATTCTAGAAATATGGTGAACTAGACATCTTGGTTTGTTATACACAATATTGAGGTTTTTCTGCACTCAAAGGGAGGTAGTCGTGAAGCATATTCATCCGATTAATCCAGGAAGTGGCGACGAGGCAGGCGTGAAGCCGATGTCTTTTGACTGCCTCTTGGGCATTACTGACATCTGTACTGTTTATGATAAAGCAGATGGCTGTGGTGCATACGATTACTGCGACTATGACATGGATGGCGGCAGCATCTGCGTTGTAGATCACTGTGGCATTGATCAAACGTAGTCTCTAATTGGATTAAGGTGAGGAGCTGTTATGAAGCATATCCATCCTGTTGGTTCAAATGAACATCCTCCCGTTGAGCCTTGTTGTCTTGGAGTTGATATATGCAATTT
>DBFZVF010000112.1:0-9566 GCA_048519165.1 Collinsella sp. | reverse complement strand
CCCGTGCATCAATCAAAAACGTTTTCCACTAACAGTATACCGAATATATACGAACTACCGTTCGTTAATATAGGTACGTTGCGGAAACTTCAATCCCGGGAACAACTTACTCGTGAGCTCGCAGAAGTAGCCATCCGTCATGCTCGAAATGTAATCCACTACGGTCTGATCTTTATCGTCCTGCCAGGCATAGGCGCGATCGTAGTAGGAAAGCTGCTGCTCGATGCGAGAAATGTGGTGCTTAAAGATGTACGAGGACTCGTCACCACTGTTTAGATCCCGCAGGCAACGGTCGTAGAGCTTTTCGAACGCCTCGCGCAGCTCCGCCTCGGAATCGCCTTCGATACCGCCCTTGCTATAGATCTTCTCGTAGTTCTCGCGCTTGGCTCGGCGGATTTCCTCAAACAGGTCCTCGCTCATCTCGATGCGCGGCTTACCATAGCCGTGCTCAACGATATCGATGGAGGCATGCGTGAGGATCCAACTGTTGTAGGCACCGCCAAGGTCATCGTCAAAGGCGTCGGGTGACAGCAGGCCCGCCGCAATGGCGTCTTGGCGATCGCGCCCCACGTAGGCAAGGATATCCGAGATGCGGACCACGCAGCCTTCGAGCGTCATGGGACGCAGGTGCTCAATTGCGCCGTAACCCGCGGCAATGCAATCCTCAACCGTCTGGTCAAACTGGTCAAAGGAGCTCATGTCCGAGAGCTCAAACACACGCTGCTCGTACTCGCCGTTATGGCATAGCACGCCGTCGAGCGTCTGGAGCGACACGTTGCGGCCATACAACGCGTCGAGCACGCGGACCGACTGCACGTTATGGAAAAAATAACGCCCCGTACGCTCGTGATAGATATCGTTGAGGAAGCGCTCGCCGGCATGGCCGAAAGGCGTGTGTCCCAAGTCGTGGCCCAGGCCAATCGCCTCGATCAGATCGCAATTGAGCCCCAGGGCGCGACCGATATCGCGCGCAATGCGCGAGACAAACTGCACGTGCAAACCGCGGCGTGACAGATCGTCATTGCTACGGAAGCTAAAGACCTGCGTTTTACCTGCATAACGGGTGTACGCCGGAAGATGAAGTATCTTTTCGGTATCGCGCATAAACGCCGGACGCATAAGCGTGCCTTTGTCGGCGGCGCGATCAATACGACGAATAGCCTGATCGTCGTTGCAACGATACGGGTTGACATAGCCCGAAGCACGATCGGCGGCAATGCGCTCGACAAGTTCGGGCGACAACGCCGAGGGGATACGGTCCATGCGCGCCTTAATGACGGCCGTTTCTTGATTAGATGCCATGGCATGCTCCTTAAGAAGGATGCGCAATCGGTTACAAAGTGCAGCCCACGACCTCGATTATGGCAAAAATCGGCACTAAAAACGGGAGCAATGGCAGGGAGCGCGATTTTGTGAAGAGACAGGAGAGGGCCAGGGCCAGGAGTGCGTCGGCAAATGCCACGATGCCACCCATAGGGTCGAGCGTGCAAAGCGCGAAGAGCGCCTTGGCATCCCCCATGCCGATGCCCGGGATTTGGCGAAGACGACGCCAGAGGGACTCAGTCAGCACGAGAGCAAGATACACAATGACGGCAAGACCCGCGTGGTCAAGCGCTGTGTTCAAACCGAGGTCGAGCCAAACACCCGCCAACGCCGCCACGGCACATGCGCCGGCAAGCCCATTGGGAAACCGTCGCTCTCGGGCATCAATTGCCACGCCGGCAAAGATGCAAATCCAAAACGGGATATAGACCATCGGACGCCTCCTCGAGCTGCATCGCAAAAGCAAAAACCACCAGAAAGGTGCCTGTCCCCTTTACGGTGGTTTTGGTGGTGGTTATTTGGCGCCTTGCATGACCTCATCAAGGGTAACGTTGACGGCGTGCTGCGTCGGCACCCAGTCGACCTTAAGGAACAGCGCGGCCACCGTGATGGGGATATAGCTGAACATAAAGATCGGGAAGGTAAACAGGTTAGTCACCAGACGCCACTTTTGCGCGCAGTGAATGTGCTTGTACTCAAAGATAGTCGTGAGCAGCGCCAGGATAAAGAAGGTCTGATACATCATGGCGAAGGTCATAATGAGCGAAGCGGCGCACGCCTGCATCTCGACTTCGGTAGCCAAGAAGCCGTGCGAGAGCCCGCCCACGATCAGGAACGTCGCATTGGCGAGCATCGAGATCAGCGATAGCAGCATACCCGGGGCGATGGTCATAAACATGTCGTAGGCGGCAAAGCGATGATAGCGGAACGTCGATTTGACAAGATGCTTGCCATAGGTAAAAAAGACCTGGTAGAAACCCTTGGTCCAACGCATACGCTGTTTCCAGGACGCCTTAAACGTCACGGGCTGCTCGTCAAAGAACTCCGCCGGCGCATAACCGATGCGAATGCCGTGAATCGCGCAGAACGTGGTGAACTGGATGTCCTCGGTCAGCGTATGGAACTGCCAGCCGTGCATGCCCTCGATAACGCTTGCGGAGATGAGGTAGCCCGAACCCGAGACGGCGCAAGACGTCTTGCAGATGTTACGCGCGTTGTTGAGAAAGCGCGCCTCGCGCAGATACCAGGTGGCATTAGCTGCCGAGATCCACGAACTGCCGAAGTTCTTAGAGTTGCGGTAGCTCGTGACCACATGGAAACCCTGGTCAAAGGCATCATTCATCTTGGAGACGTAATCGCGGGAGATAACATTGTCGGCGTCGAAGATAAAGTAGCCCTCAAACGTGTCGGGATACTCGTTGAGAATGCGATCGAAACCAAAGTCCATGACCCAGCTCTTGCCCTTACGGGCCAGGTCATTGCGCTCATAGACGATGGCGCCCGCCTCGCGCGCGAGCTGTGCCGTGTTATCGGTACAGGCATCGGCGACCACGAAGACCTCGATGAGCTCGGACGGATAATCCTGGTCCTTGATGGAGCGAACGAGATTGGCGATAACGGCCTCCTCGTTATGCGCCGCGATAAAGAAGGCATAGCGGTGAAGTTTTTTGGCCTTGGGAGGCGCGACCTCGCCACGAAGAGCGCCAATGACAAAGAAGACCACCTGGTACAGAAAGCAGACCGTGAGCAGCGTGACGACAATCTGGTTGAAAATCACGATGGGCGTGTTGGTTTGTAAAAAGGCGAGCATGCAGGCTCCCAGGAACGCGTTACGTAAACAATCGTATATCTTACCGCAGTCTTACCGAGTTCAAGAAACCACCTAATACTGGTTAGGCTTCGAGAAGACCGAGCTGCGGAACGATTTCGTCGCCAGCGGCAGTACGACCGAGTGAGCGCGGAGCCAGGTCGTCGAGAACCGCAGCGAGATCCCACGGCAGCTCATCGCGGCACTCAATACGCTCCCCCGTCACGGGATGATCGAACGCCACGCGCCAGGAATGAAGGAACTGCCTGGTCAGGCCCTGGTCGGCGCGCGCATCGCACTTGCCGTAGAGTGGATCGCCCACGCAGGCGTGGTTGATATGACGCATATGCACGCGAATCTGGTGCGTGCGACCGGTAAACAGATGGCACTCAACGAGCGTATAACCATCGTCAAAGCGCGTGGAATCAAAGCGCTCGAGGACTTTAAATGTCGTAATGGCCTGACGGGCAAAGGGGTCGTCCGAAACCGCCATCTTGACGCGGTCGCGCGTAGAACGGGCGATACCGGTATTGATGGTGCCCTCGTCCATGGCGATGTGCCCGTGGACAAGCGTGATATAGCGGCGGTCGAGCGTACGCGTGCGAATGAGATTTTGAAGCGCGCGCTGGGTGTCGTCGTCTTTTGCCGCGAGCATAAGGCCCGAGGTATCGCGATCCAGGCGATGCACGATGCCGGGGCGGTCCTCACCCTGCACGGTACCAAGATGATCGATACCGCAGTGGTAGACCAAGGCGTTCGCAAGCGTGCCGCTCTCGTGGCCGTGGGCGGGATGGCACACCAGCCCGCGCTGCTTGGAGAGCACAATGAGATAGTCGTCCTCATAGCGAATGTCGAGCGGGATGGCCTCGGGAATCACATCGGTGGGATCGTGCGGCTCAGGCAAATCGACCGAAATACGGTCGCCGGCTCGCACGGCGTACTTTTTAGACAGACAGGTCTCGCCATTGACACATACGGCACCGCCCTCAATCAGATGCGCGCAGGCAGAGCGCGTAGGGCAGCCGTCATTGGAGCCCAGATAGGCGTCAAGACGCTGACCAGCGCAATCGTCGGCAACGAGAATATGGATGTCGGCCATTAACGCTCATTCCTTTCGCGAATCTTGCGGGCACGCTCCCCACGCTGCTTGGCTTTGCGCTTAGCGCAGGCCTCATCACGGGCATTGAGCTCAGCAGTCGCATCGACCTCGCGAGCGGCGGGACTCAAGAACATGTAACCGATAAGCGCCAGCACAACACCGACCGTAATGCCGATATCGGCCACATTGAAGACGGGAAAGTCGATGAAGGTGGTGGCAATAAAATCGGTCACGAAGCCAAAGGCCAAACGATCGATAGCGTTGCCGATAGCACCGCCCGCAACCATCGCCATGCCCACAACCTCAAGATGGGCGAGCTGGGGTGCACGAACGAGGTACACGGCAATAGCGACAATGACCGCCAGCGCCAGCACGGCAAACGCGATGCCATGCCCCTCGCCCATACTAAAGGCAGCACCGATATTGCGGACAAACATAAAGTCGATGACACCGGGGATGAAAGTAACATGCAAAGCTTCGCCCACGGCACGAACCTCAAGCTTGGTCAGCTGGTCAACAAGCAGCACAACGAGCGCTACCCCACCAGCAACACCCAACCGCCAACGCAAAGGCGGCGTCATTTCCCCAGCACGACCCAAATCAATCCCCTACCCTACAGAACATCGAATTACGTTTAACGCAGTAGATAATCATACATTGACGCAAGCAAGAAGCGACAAATCTCCCAAGAACGGAAACACCGCAGGTAGAGCATAAATGAGCGAGCGGGTCGCATTTGAGACAAGGTGACGTGAAATGAAAGGGCGCTGACCTTTCGGTCGCGCCCTTGAAATTGAACGTCAGATTGTCCAAATGCGGCCCGCGCAGCGTCGGCAGGTCCGCCGTTCGGCAGAACGGCGGAACCCCCAATTGCCGCTCTGGCGGGTTTGCAGCGTCGAGCCGTTACGCGGTTTGGTAAAACCGCGTAACTACAGCGCCTCCGCGCAGCGTTTACAGATATGCGCGTGGCCGTTGTACTCGCCGACGGTGGTGCGGTAGTTCCAGCAACGGTCGCAGCACTCGCCCTCGGCAGCCTCGATAGCAACGGAGAGCTCCTCGCCCTGGGTCAGCTCAACATCGGAGACGATGTAGAACTCGGCCAGGTCGACAGCCTTGTCGCCGGTCAGCAGCGCGTACATCTCGGCGGGAACGACCGCCTTGACGCGAACCTGCTGGCTCTTGGTGAAGGTGCCGGCAGAGCGGGCATCCTCAAGGGACTTGGTCACGGCGCTACGGAGTTCGAGCGAAGCCTCGAGCACACCCTCAAACTCATTGGCCTCGTCGACCGTGATGGGCGACTTGTACCAATCGAGCAGCGCGGCGTACTTCTGGTGATCGACGCAGCCGGCGGGCGCATAGGCCATGGCCTCATCGACCGTGTAGGACAGGATCGGCTGCAGGTCGCGCATGAGCATCGAGAAGAGCTCGGCCAGCACGGTCTGGGCGCTGCGGCGCTCGAGCGAGCCGGGCTTGTCGCAGTATAGACGGTCCTTCAGGGCGTCGAGATACACGTTGGAGAGCTCGGTAACCACAAAGTCGTAGAGCGCACGGTAGGCGCGCGGGAACTCATAGCTGGCGTAGGCGTCGTCGACCTCGGCCTGGACCTGGGTCAGACGGGCAACCATAAGCTTGTCGAGCGGCAGCAAGTCGGCAAAGGCGACGCCGTCGGTCTCGGGCTCAAACTGACCCTCGAGCTCGGAGAGCAGGAAGCGCAGCGTGTTGCGGAAACGACGGTAGGCATCGGACGTACGAGCGAGAATCTCGTGGTCGATGGACACGTCGGAGCTGGTATCGACGGAGGCAACCCACAGGCGGATGATGTCGGCGCCCATCTCGTCGCAGACCTTGTTGGGGTCGATGACGTTGCCGAGCGACTTGGACATCTTGCGGCCCTGGCCATCGAGCGTGAAGCCCTGAGAGACGACCGCCTTGTACGGAGCATGGCCGTTGGCACCCACCGAGGTGAGCAGCGAGCTCTGGAACCAACCGCGGTGCTGGTCGGAGCCCTCGAGGTACACATCCGCCGGATACTCCAGCTCGGGACGGTACTCGCAGACGGCCTTCCAGGAGACGCCGGAATCCCACCACACGTCGAGGATGTCCTTATCGGCCTTGAGGTGATGGCCGCCGCACTTGGGGCAGACGCAGGCCTCGCCCAGGTAGCTCTCGGGAGCGTCGGTGAACCAGGCGTCGGAGCCCTTCTCGTGGAAGAGCTTGATGACGGCGTCGAGCGTGGCGTCGTTCATGACCTTCTCGCCGCAGTCGGCGCAGGTGTAGCTGGGGATAGGCACGCCCCAGTTGCGCTGACGGCTGATGCACCAGTCGGGACGCTGCTCGACCATGGCGCCGATGCGGTTAGCCGCGTGGGCCGGATACCACTTGACGTTCTCGCGGACCTCTTTGCCAGCCTGCTCGCGCAAACCGGTCTTGTCCATCGAGACAAACCACTGGTCGGTAGCACGGAAGAGCACCGGATGCTTGCAGCGCCAGCAGTGCGGATAGCTGTGCGTGATCTTCTTCTCAAGTACCAGGGTGCCGCGCTCGCGCAGGAACTCGATGATGTGCGGGTTGGCCTCATCGGTGTCCATACCGCTGAAGGGGCCACCGGTACCAAACTCCTCGCCGGTGTAGAACTTGCCGTCGTCATCGACCGGCATGCAGATGTCGGTAATGCCCTCCTTGAGGCAGGCAAAGTAGTCGTCGACGCCGTGGCCGGGCGAGTTGTGGACGATACCGGTACCGTCATCGACACCGACGTAATCGGCCAACAGCGCAACGCCCTCGACACCGTCAAAGATCGGCTGCTTATAGTGAATGTGATGGAAGGTCTCGGCGGGAACCACATAGGGCTTGCCGTCGACCACAACCGGGGTGTACTCCCAGCCAAACTCCTCGCAGCACTTGGGAGCTAGGTCCTCGAGCATGACCTCGGCGCGGCCGTCGTGCTCAACGGCGACGTAGGCGGCACCGGGCTTGAGAGAAACTGCCTGGTCGGAGGGGATGGTCCACGGCGTGGTCGTCCAGATGATAAAGTCAACCGGGCCGTCGAAGTTCTCGAGGCCGGCGGGCTTGGAGGTCATCTCAAAGCGCACGAAGATGGACGGGCTCGTCTCGTCGGAGTACTCAATCTCGGCCTCAGCAAGTGCGGTATGGCAGTGCTTGCACCAGTGAACGGGCTTGTGACCGCGATAGATCATGCCCTTGTCGAACATGGCCTTGAAAACCTCGATGTCGGCGGCGTCATGCTGGTGATAAAGCGTCAGATAGGGGTTGTCCCAATCGCCGAGCACGCCCAGGCGACGGAAGCCGGCCTTCTGCAGCTCGATGTTCTCGACAGCGAACTTGTTGCAAAGCTCGCGGATCTTAGCCGTGGAGGTCTGGTTGAACTTCTCGGTGCCGAGCTTCTCCTCGACCTTATGCTCGATCGGCTGGCCATGGCAGTCCCAACCGGGGACATAGGGAACCTCATAACCCTGCATCATCCAGTAACGGTTGATCATGTCCTTGGAGATCTTGTTCATGGCGTGGCCGATGTGGATCGGGCCGTTGGCGTACGGAGGGCCGTCGTGCAGCACGAACTTCTTGTGACCCTCGTTCTTCTTCAGAACCTGCTCGTAGACCTTGTTGTCCTGCCAGTCCTTGAGTCGCTTGGGCTCGGACTTAGAAAGACCGGCACGCATGGGAAAACCGGTCTTGGGCAGATTCATCGTCTGCTTGTACTCGTTTGCCACGGTACCCCTTTCATGTCGTGGGCGCGCACGCCCGTTGGGCACCAAAAAAGCGCCCGTCCCTACAAGCTGGGACGAAGCGCCACAAAACGAGCTGTACGCCCGCAAAAGCTCTTCGTTTAACCACCCAGCTTAGATGCCCTCGCCCGCGTATTCGCGCGCTCGCATCCGTTACTCGGCTGGCCTGTATCGACGACCATCTCGGCGATATCTACTAAGACGTGTCTGCGCGGCACGTCCGTTGGGACCGCAGCTCCGGGGTGATTTTCATCGGTCGCATGCACGGGTTCTCAGCGCTTCCCGCTCTCTGTAGCATGCGGACGGCCGACTACTCGTCCCCATCAACGCTTATGCGGTGTATGCTAGCACGTTCTGCGTCGGCGAAAAACCCTCAACACTGGTTTTATACGTTCGAAATTTCTCGCTATTACAGCCCTTCTCTAGGAGCAAAATACCTGAAAGCACTTTATCGAACGAAAGAAGGTTGCTATGCGCACGATTGGAATGAGCGACTACACCGTTGGCGAGGATTGCTTTACCGAGCTGCCAACTGCACTGGCGGAGTACGGCGCGAAGAAAGTCGCCATCATTGGCGGCAAGCGAGCCCTGGCTGCGGCGCTGCCGGGAATCGAGGCGGCACTTGAAGGTACCGATGTCGAGGTCCTGGAGACGCGCGTCTATGGCACCAACAGTACGCGTGCCAATATCGCCAAGGTCGTGAACTCCCCTGCCTGCCAGGAGGCTGATGTTCTTATCGCCTGCGGCGGCGGCAAGGCGCTCGACACCGTCAAGACGGCGGCCATCGAGCTCAAGAAGATCGTCTTCACTGTCCCGACGATGTGTTCCAACTGCTCCGCCGCGACCGCCATTGCCGTCGTGTACAACGACGACGGCTCGCTCGTGGGCTATTCGTACCCCAACCGACCGGCGCACATCTTCATCAACCCCAAGATCATCGCCGAGGCTCCGGCGGAGTACTTCTGGGCCGGCGTGGGCGATGCCCTGTCCAAGCAGCCCGAGGTCGAGTACGCAACGAGCGCCGGTAATTTGGAGCACACCGCCGGTCTTGGCCTGGCGCTTGCCCACACCTGCTCCGAGCCGCTGTTTACCTATGGCGTCCAGGGTCTTGAGGACGTGCGCCAGGACCTGTCGAGCGAGGCCGTCAAGCAAATCGCACTCGATATCGTGGTCAATACGGGCTATGTCTCGAACCTGACGAACCAGAACGATTACTACTACAACTCGAGCGTGGCGCACGCATTCTACAACGCCACATGCAGCATTCCGCGCGAGGGCACCTACCTGCACGGCGAAGTCGTGAGCCTGGGCGTGCTCGTGCTGTTCGCCTATACGGGCGATACCGAGAACCTTGAGCGCTACGCGGCCTTTAACAAGCAGATGGGCCTGCCCGTGACGCTTGAGCAGGTCGGGCTTTCCGAGTCCGATATCCCGGCCCTGTGCGAGTACGCGCACGCCACCAACGAGTGGAAGCAGGGCAACCCCGAGCCCTTCACCGACGAAAAGTTCGCCGCCGCCATCAAGGCCGCAAACGCCTACGGCCACGCACTCTAGGACTGGCCCAAAACCACCACAAAGGGGACAGGCACCT
>DBFZVF010000111.1:0-15032 GCA_048519165.1 Collinsella sp. | reverse complement strand
ATTCTATGTAATTAATGCCATGGGCGATGCTTGCGGTTAGAATACCGCGAGGCCTAACTGCACACCTTTAAGCCGGTCCTGTGAGACCGGGAAGGAGAACTATGGCGAACAACCATATTGCGGGCGCTGCCGCCCGCACCGTCGCGCCCAGCGAGCTGTGCCAGCGTATGCTGGCTAAAACCAGCAAGGGCACCTGCGGTCCCTGCATCCTGTATCTTGAGGATGGGACCATTTTTTATGGCCGTGCATGCGGTGCCGAGGGTACCGCAACCGGCGAGGTCTGCTTTAACACGTCGTTCGAGGGCTACTTTGAGGTCATGACCGACCCGAGCTATGCCGGCCAAATCGTAACCATGACCTATCCGCAGATCGGCAACTACGGCATTGACGAGACCGATGTCCAGTCGGCCTTCCCCGGCGATACCGCTCGCCCCGCGAGCGCTCCCGCCATGCGCGGCATGGTCGTCCACGACATGTGCGCCACGCCTTCTAACTGGCGCTCGACCGTCAGCGTGCCGGAGTACCTGCGTGCACACGGCATCGTCGCTATCGAGGGCGTCGACACCCGCGCTCTCGTGCGCCACCTGCGCGACAACGGTTCCAAGATGGGCATAATCTCGACGGAGATCTTCGACGTCGACGAGCTTGCCGAGCGCCTGTCCGCCGCGCCTACGCTGGTCGGCGAGAACCTGGTCAAGACCGTGAGCTGCCCTGAGCCCCACGCTTTTGCCGCGAGCGACCTGCCCGCTACGCATGACTTTGCGCTTGCCCCTACCGCTCCTGCCCGCCACAAAGTGGTCGCCTACGACTGCGGTGTCAAGCGCGGCATCCTGGAGGGCCTGGTTCGTGCTGGCTGCAACCTCACCGTCGTGCCGTGGGATACACCCGCGCGTCAGGTGCTCGACATGAATCCCGATGGCGTCTTTTTGTCCAACGGCCCCGGCGACCCCGATGCCGTGGTGGAGACCTACGAGCAGGTGCAGCAGCTAATCGGCAAGGTGCCGGTTTTTGGCATCTGCCTTGGTCACCAGATGATCAGCTTGGCATGCGGCGCCCAGATGGAAAAGCTCAAATTCGGTCACCGTGGTGGCAACCAGCCGGTTATGAATCTGGTCAGCCGCCGTGTGGAGATCACCGCGCAAAACCACGGCTTTGGCCTGTTGTTCCCCAGCTTGGGCAAGCTTGTCCCCGAGCTTTCGGGCGGCGAGACCGAGCACGCGGCCGATGGCGATCTGCGCGTCTGGGTGCGCCGCGGTATCGCGCCGGTCGTGATGAACGAGCGTTTCGGCCGCATTCGCCTGACGCATGTGAATCTCAATGACGGCACCGCCGAGGGCATTCAGCTGCTCGATGCGCCGTGCTTCTCGGTCCAGTACCATCCCGAGGCATCGCCCGGCCCCACCGATGCTCACTATCTCTTTACCGCCTTTACGCGACTCATGGACGGCGAGGAGAACTATCTGGACATCGATACCGCCAAGGACCGCCTTGCCGGCTGGAATTTCGCCGATAGTGGTTCCGCCGTTCTACCGAACGGCGGACCTGTCGACGCTGCGGCTGCATCTGGCACATCATCTTGCCGTTCTGCTTCGGACGCGCGGGCATAAGCCCAGCGCGCCCTCGCATCACGGCAACCTGATGCACCAGCTGCACCCTCGCTGACTTTTCCAAAACATTGAGTCAGCCTCTCTAGGAGGTTTTAAACATGCCTAAACGTACCGACATCAAGCGCATCCTCGTCATTGGCTCGGGCCCCATCGTCATTGGCCAGGCCTGCGAGTTCGATTACTCCGGCGCCCAGGCCTGCAAGGTGCTCAAGGAGGATGGCTTTGAGGTCATCCTGGTCAACTCCAACCCGGCGACCATCATGACCGACCCGGGCTTGGCCGACCGCACCTATGTCGAGCCCATCACCGCCGAATTTATCGAGCGCGTGATCAAGAAGGAGCGCCCGGATGCGCTGCTGCCCACGCTGGGCGGCCAGACCGGTCTGAATGCCGCCGTCGAGCTGGCAAAGGACGGCACACTCGACAAGTACGGCGTCGAGATGATCGGCTGTGACCTTGCCGCCATCGAGCGCGGTGAGGACCGCAAGCTCTTTAACGAGGCCATGGCCGAGATCGGCCTGGAGGTCGCGCGCTCGGGCTATGCCTACAGCGTGGCTGACGCCGAGGCCATCGCCGAGCGTGTGGGCTATCCCTGCGTGCTGCGTCCGAGCTTTACCTTGGGCGGCGCCGGTGGTGGCATCGCGCATACTCACGAGGAACTCGTCTCCATCGTGAGCCAGGGCCTTGAACTCTCGCCTGCCCATGAGGTGCTGGTCGAGGAATCCATCGAGGGTTGGAAAGAGTACGAGATGGAGGTTATGCGCGACCACGCCGGCAACGGCATCATCGTGTGCTCCATCGAGAACCTCGACCCCATGGGCGTGCATACCGGTGACTCCATCACCGTGGCGCCGGCGCAGACCCTCTCCGACCTTGAGTATCAGCGCATGCGTGTCGCCTCGCTCGCTATCTTGGAGAAGATCGGCGTCGAGACCGGTGGCTCTAACGTGCAGTTTGCCGTGAACCCCCAGACCGGCCGCCTGATTGTCATCGAGATGAACCCGCGCGTGAGTCGTTCGTCCGCGCTGGCTTCCAAGGCCACGGGCTTCCCCATCGCCAAGGCCGCCGCTCGCCTGGCCGTGGGCTATACGCTCGACGAGATCGTCAACGACATCACCAAGGCCACGCCCGCCTGCTTTGAGCCCACGATCGACTACTGCGTGGTCAAGGTGCCGCGCTTTGCCTTTGAGAAATTCAAGGGCACCGACCCCACGCTCACCACGCGCATGAAGGCCGTGGGCGAGATCATGGCGATCGGCCGCACCTTTGAGGAGGCCTTTGGCAAGGCCATGCGCTCGCTGGAGGACGGGCACCAGGGTATTTGCGCCGGTGGCAAGGAGGGCGCCGATAAGCTGAGCGACGATGAACTCGCCCAGGCCGTGGGCACCCCGACTGAGCACCGCATCTTCTTTGTGGTCGAGGCCCTGCGCCGTGGCTGGGATGTTGCGCGCATCCACGCCATCTGCGGTATCGATCCGTGGTATCTCAACCGCATCAACGATATGGTGCAGGTCCAGGAGAGCATCCGCGGCCTGCGCGTGGAGGACATTGACGCCGACGCGATGCGCCTGCTCAAGCAGTATGGCACGAGCGATGCCGAGATTGCCGCGCTGACCGGCTCGGATGAGCGTTTTGTTCGCGCTTACCGTAAGGGTCTGGGCGTGGTTCCCAGCATGAAGACGGTCGACACCTGCGCCGCCGAGTTCTCGAGTGCCACGGAATACCACTATAAGACCTACGAGAACATTTACCGCACGAGCCCGATCGCCAAGAAGTGCGTTGCCCCCGACGAGACCACGCCGGCAAGCAAGCCCAAGGCGATGATTCTGGGTGCCGGTCCCAACCGTATCGGCCAGGGTATTGAGTTCGACTACTGCTGCGTGCATGCGAGCTATGCGCTGGCGGCCCGCGGCTTTGAGACCATCATGGTCAACTGCAACCCAGAGACCGTCTCGACCGACTACGACACGTCAGACCGCCTGTACTTTGAGCCGCTCACCTACGAGGACGTCATGGACGTTATCGACGTTGAGCGTCCCGACGGCGTCGTGGTGACGCTCGGCGGCCAGACCCCGCTTAAGCTGGCACGCATGCTCGAGGAGAGCGGCGTGAACATTATGGGCACCAAGCCCGATGCCATCGACTTTGCCGAGGACCGCGAGCGTTTTGCCGCCTTGCTCGACAAACTGGGCATTATGTACCCGCCGGCGGGCCAGGCCACCTCGTTTGAGGAGGCCGAGGCCGTTGCAGCGCACATTGGCTACCCGCTGCTGGTGCGTCCGAGCTATGTGCTGGGCGGTCGCGGCATGATGATCGCCTACGATGCCGAGCATCTGCGCGATTACATGGCCGAGGCTGCGCGCATTAGCCCCGACTACCCGGTGTACCTCGATCGCTTCCTGGAGGGTGCAATCGAGTCCGACGTCGACGCCCTGTGCGACGGCGAGGAGGTCTACATCGGCGGCATCCTGGAGCATATCGAGGAGGCCGGTATCCACTCCGGTGACTCTGCGACCTGCATTCCGCCGTTCAGCTTTAGCGAGAGCCTGCAGGCGAAGCTTCGCGAGACCACGCGCCGCATCGCGATGGCGCTGGGAGTCCGCGGTCTGGTCAACGTGCAGTATGCCATCAAGGGCGAGACCGTCTACGTGATCGAGGCCAACCCGCGTGCCAGCCGTACCGTGCCGTTCATCTCCAAGGCCACCGGCGTGCCGCTGGCCAAGTGCGCGGCACGTATCATGGCGGGCGATTCCATCGCGAGCCTGGGCCTGCCGAGCGATGAGCGTCAGCTGGACTGGTTCTGCATGAAGGAAGCTGTCATGCCCTGGGGCCGTTTCCCGGGAGCCGACGTTATCCTGGGGCCCGAGATGAAGTCGACGGGCGAGGTCATGGGTATCGCCAAGAGCTATCCTGAGGCATACGCCAAGACGCAGCTGGCGATTGACTACAAGCTGCCCGACCCGAGTTGCGGTAAGGTGTTCATCAGCGTGTGCGATCGTGATAAGCGCCATATCCTTTCGGTCGCCCGCATCCTGCGCTACTTGGGCTTTGACATCTGCTCTACCGAGGGTACGGCGCGCGTGCTGCGCGGAGGCAACGTGACGTGTGAGGTCGTGGAAAAGATCAGCGGCCCGCACGACGGCGAGCGTCCCAACATCGGCGACCTCATCGCCGATGGCAAGATTGCGGTGATCATCAACACGCCGTACGGCCCGGGCTCGCGTGGCGACGGCTACCTGCTGCGCACCGAGGCCGTGCGCCGCGGCGTGACCTGCGTGACGGCGATGTCTGCCGCCAACACGTACGTGAGTGCCATCGAGGCGGTGCGTGAGGACCAGCAGGGTCACGGCAGCGCAAACGACATGGGCATGGACGTCATCGCCCTGCAGGACCTGCCGCAGCACACGGTGTAGGTCGAGCTGTCCGGCCGAGGCGGGAGCCGGACACTTTCTCTCGGAAACTGGGCTTCGCGAAGTTTTCCGAGAGAAAGGACCGCCTCCCGCCCCGGCCTACGGTGACTCGGCTGCACCGTGTGCTGCAGAAGGGGCTTTGCGCGATGACTAGGGCTGAATAAAAAGTGAGTGTGGGCTCCGCCGTTCGTTCGAACGGCGGAGCCCACGTTAATATTTCAGCCAACGTACGTCATGGCAATCCCCGGTAGGTCGCAGGGTGGCGGCTGAGCCTTTCCCTCGGGAAACTTCGCGAAGCCCAGTTCCCGAGGGAAAGGCTCAGTCGCCACCACAAAGACCGCAGGGACGGGAGCAGCTATACTACTCTCAGTAGTTAAGGGTCGCGGATCCGCCGCGTCGCCGCTCTCAACAGGAGGTCTTTGTTTATGGCAGATCAAAAGCCGGTTGTCGGGATCATCATGGGCTCTAAGTCCGATCTGGGCGTTATGGAAGGCTGCACCGCCGAGCTCGAGGCGCTTGGTGTGCCCTATGAGCTCGTCATTGCGAGCGCACACCGCACGCCGGCGAAGGTCCACGAGTGGGCCTCGACTGCTGCCGATCGCGGTATCAAAGTAATTATCGCTGCCGCCGGCAAGGCCGCTCACCTGGGTGGTGTCGTGGCTGCCTTTACGCCGCTGCCGGTTATCGGCGTGCCTATGAAGACAAGTGACCTGGGCGGTATGGACTCGCTGCTGTCGATGGTGCAGATGCCTTCGGGCGTGCCCGTGGCCTGCGTTGCCATCAACGGCGCCAAGAACGCCGCCATCTATGCCACGCAGATTCTGGGTGCTTGCGACCCCGAGTACCGCAAGGTTATCGAGAAAATGAAGCAGGAGATGGCCGACGCCTAAGCGGCTTGCCATTCCGCTGCAATCATAGGGAGAGTCATGTCCGACTATCAGGGAAAACGTTTCTCGGCTTCTCAGATCCCCGATCCATCCAAGGCGGGATCGGCCCGCTCCATGCAGCAGGGTCGGGCATCCTCTCCTCAACAGGCTCGTGCGCCGCGCCCCGTAACGCCGACGTCCCATCGCCGTCAGGATACGCCGGCTGCGTATCGCCCCTCGTCATATGGCACGGCAAAGAAGCGGACCCGGACGACGAGGCAACCGAGCGGCGCTCCGTCCAGCTACACCGAGCCGCCGCGCAAGAAACGCCGCTCCATCATCCCCATTCTGCTCATCATCATCGGCATCGGCCTGATTGTTGCCGCCGCTGCCATCTTTATCAATGCTCAGATTGGCTATAAGCAGGCAAGCGATTCGTACCAGAAAATCGAGAAGCAATATGTAAGCGATAAGGACGCCAGCGGCGTGCCGATTATCGACTTCGATGCACTTGCCCAGACAAATCCCGAGGTTGTGGGTTGGATTTACGCGCCGGGAACCAACATCAACTATCCCGTGGTGCAGACCAACAACAACTCCAAATACCTCAACACGCTGTTCGACGGTACGGCCAATGCGTCCGGGGCCATTTTCCTGGATAGCGATGACACCGCGCCGGGAATGGTTGACCAGCAGACCACGATCTACGGCCACCACATGAATGACGGGTCGATGTTCAACGTGATTTCGGACACCACCGACCAAGCGACATTCGATAGCATCGAGTACGTATATTACATCACGCGCGATGCAACGTATAAGCTGCGACCGCTGGCGACCAAGGTGGTCGAGGATACGTATGCCAAGGCGCGCACGCCTAATTTTGAGGGTGACGACGGGCTCAAGAACTACCTGTCCGAGATGCTCGACGGTGCTTCGGCAGTGGCGAGTGATGCAGGCGATCGCGCTGCCTCGGCAACCAAGGTCGTGACGCTCGTGACCTGTCGCTCACTGTCATTTAGCAATACGCGCGCCGTCATGGTGCTCACGCCGGTCGAGGAATAGATTGTTAAGAGTAGCTAAAAGAGCCCCGTCCCAAATGAGCTGCTCGATGACGGTAAAAGGAGGAAATGATGCTCGAGAATGGCAAAACGATGCCTTCGATTGATGCTTGGCTGCGCGAGGCCAAAGCCGATTCGTCGGCGCCTGCGTGCGGTATGTATCTGACGCATAACGGTGTGGTGCGTGCGACGCCCAAGGCCGAGGTGCGCGGAGTTGAGACCGGTGGCGTGGCGCCGGGCCACAAGGTGGGCGGCATGGTCTTTGACTACGACGCCGAAAAGGTGCGGTCTGCTATCGAAGCCACGCGCGCGATGCCCGGCATCGGCTATGTGCGCGTGTGGCTGGCGAGCGGCGAGCTTTCCGTGGGCGACGATATCATGCTCGTGCTCATTGGCGGAGACATTCGCCCGCACGTGGTCGATGCCCTGCAGTCGCTTGTCGGCACCATCAAAAATGAATGCGTGAACGAGGTAGAGCGCGAGGCATAGGGCTTTGCGATCGATTCGAGCCCATCTGTAGCAAGAGCCCGCTGGCAGTTAGATTGAACTGCCAGCGGGCTTACTTGTCCGTTGGAACCGACTTGCAGCAGCGCCAGCGCTATACGCGTGTGGCGTCCTTGGGGCTCATGGTCATGCTCTGGAAGCGATTTTCCATGTATTCATTATCGAAATACTTGCCGTAGAACTGCGCGACGGGAATATCCGGCTCCGTGCCGTTGACGCGCTGGTACCAGTAGTCGAGCGACTGCAGCGTCATGACGCCGTCGACCAGCATAATGACGGTAAAGATGACGGTAGCCGAGTAGCGGCTCTTCCACGGAATCATGTTGATGAGCTTGAGCAGCCTCGGCAGCAGCAGCTTGATCCAGATAAGGCCACCCAGGCCCCACAGGCAGGCAAAGCCCGTGCAGGTGCGTCCGCCCGTAAGGACGGCGAGTGGGTCGGGCATGCCGAACAGTTTCATGTGCGAGTAGCTCCACGACACCACGCCAAATGAGGTCTGCATAAACCAGCCTACAAACACCTCGAAAGCGCCGCCGATCAGGGCACTTACCAGGAAAATGATCAGAGGATTCTTTTTATAGAAGCGGTTGAGCGCCATGGTCATGAGCACCGCGCCAAATCCGTAGATGGGGCTAAAGGGGCCAAATAGCATACCGGCCCGGTCCTGATAGACGCCGGGATCGACGACGACCATATGCCAGACTTCCTCGAGAATGAGACCTAACACGCTGCAGACGAAGAATACCCAGAACAGGTTGAAGTAGTTGAGCTTGATGTAGCCCTCGCCGGTTTCGTCGCGGCCGAGCATCCCCTCGGCGGCGGCATCGCGGTCGAGCATTTCCTGCAGGCGGCGCTGCAGTTCGCGCTCCTGGCGTAGCGTGGGGTCGACGGTGGCCGAAAGCGCAACGAGGATGCCGAGCTGGATGGCGGGGCGCAGCAGGAAGGGTCCGATACCCTGGAGCATCACGTCAACTAAAAGCTCCACGACGGTAAATGCGATGAGGACGTAAGACAGGCGGGCGGCATTGCGCCGCTGGTCCTTGATGAGGTCCAGGCCAAAGATGATCAGGATGACGGCACTTGCCGCAGAGAGCATGATGCCGGCGACGATGAGTCCAACCGCGACGAGCGTGTTGTCGCCGAGCTTTTCGGCGGCGTTGCCGTTGATGAGCGCGGTGATGACCTGCCACATAAAGGCGGCGACCGACGGGAGCGTGCTCACGCCGGACAGGATGCACAGGACGGCGTACACCTTAATGACGAGGGGGATCTTCTTGACCTCCGTGGCGCTGGGGACGCTGGGGTCGAGTTCGTTTCGATCCATACAGAACCTTTCTCGCTTTGTTGTAGGTTATAAGGATACGCCGCCGACCTGCCAAAAGACAGGACGAACGTCCCAATTGCAACAATGCAACCCTCAACGGTGGACGCGGCGGCCACCTGGGGGCGTGGGCGCTTGCACTGGACAGACCAATAAAATGTTAGGCCGCAAAACGGATTATTAGCTCGGTGGGCTTTTAAAAAGCGCTGCTCATGCGCGGGGGAGCGCGTCGCGCCGTGCGTATAATAAGGCGGGTAACGCCAAAATACGAGGCTCTGAGGGGATGCCATGTCTCAAGAAACCATCCGCGCGGCCGAGCGTGCCGCGGGACAGGTGAACGCCATGTCGACGTATGATCCGGACTCTGACCAGCTGCATGAGGAATGCGGCGTTTTTGGTGTCTGGGCGCCCGATCGCGACGTGGCTCGACTGACGTACTTTGGCCTGCGTGCACTGCAGCACCGTGGCCAAGAATCGGCGGGAATCGCTGTTGGTGACGGCGGTACGGTTATGGTCCGCAAGGATCTGGGCCTGCTCGACCGCGTGTTCTCCAATGCCGACTTGTCGACGCTCTCCGGTCAGCTGGCCGTGGGCCATGTGCGCTACGGCACCGCCGGCGCCAAGAGCTGGGAAGCCTCTCAGCCGCACCTCTCTACCATCAATAGCGTCATTATCGCGCTCGCGCACAACGGCACCCTCGTCAACACCGACGAGCTGCGCCGCCAGCTGATCGAGTTGGGCGTGCCGTTCCTCTCCAACTCGGATTCCGAGGTCGCGACCAAACTCATCGGCTACTTTACTCAGCGTACAGGCCATCTGCGCGAGGGCATTCGCAAGACCATGGAGCTCGTGCGCGGCGGCTACGCCATGACGCTCATCAACGAGCAGGCGCTCTACGCATTCCGCGACCCGCACGGCATTCGCCCGCTCGTGCTGGGCAAGCTGGTGGACGAGGGCCTGGACCAGGCCGATGCCGCATCCGTTTCGCAGCTGCCGTCGCAGGACGGCGCCGCGACGGTCGACGCCACCACCCATGTCACCCGCGCCGGCGGCTGGGTCGTCGCCTCCGAGACTTGTGCGCTCGACATTGTGGGCGCCGAGTACGTCCGCGACGTCCGTCCCGGTGAGATTTTGCGCATCAGCGCCGAGGGCCTTGTGTCCGAGCAGGGCGTGCCTGCCGCCGAAGAGCCTGCTAACTGCATCTTTGAGCAGGTCTACTTTGCCCGCCCCGACTCCATCATGAACGGCAAGAGCGTCTACGCCTGCCGTTATGACATGGGTCGTCAGCTGGCACATGAGGAGCCCGTCGAGGCCGACCTGGTCATCGGCGTGCCCGACTCCGGCCTGCCGCCCGCGGAGGGGTATTCGCACGAGAGCGGTATTCCCTTTGGCGAGGGCCTTATCAAGAATCGCTATGTGGGCCGTACGTTTATCGAACCTACGCAGGAGCTGCGTGCCATGGGCGTGCGTATGAAGCTCAACCCACTGCGCGACAACATCGAGGGCAAGCGCCTGGTCGTCATTGACGACTCCATCGTCCGCGGCACCACCATGGTGCAGCTCGTCAAGATGCTGCGCAACGCCGGCGCCAAGGAGATTCACATCCGCATCAACTCGCCCGAGGTCATCTGGCCGTGCTTCTACGGTATCGATACCGACGTGCAGTCGCAGCTTATCAGCGCTAACAAGACGGTCGACGAGATTTGCGAGTACATTGGCGCCGATTCGCTGGCTTTCCTTTCGGTCGAGGGCCTGCTGAAGGTCATGCCCAAGGGCGG
The DNA here is from genome assembly GCA_048519165.1 of Collinsella sp. Classification (GTDB taxonomy): domain Bacteria; phylum Actinomycetota; class Coriobacteriia; order Coriobacteriales; family Coriobacteriaceae; genus Collinsella. The sequence goes on along the minus strand of DBFZVF010000111.1, from coordinate 4,485 downwards.
TTACTGCGATGCGTGCTTTACCGGACGCTACCCCGTGGCGATTCCCGAGAGCTTTGGCCGCGACAAGTTTATGGAGGGCTTTAAGCCCCGCAACCTGGACAAGCCGCTGCACTTTGACGACGACGCCGTGGTCGAGAAATACGACGACCGCAGCTGGGAAGAGGAGCACGGCGAGGCCTAAAGCCTGCCATGTAGGGACAGGTTTATTTTGGTAGGTTTTACCTGCTGTTTTGTTGATATGACGGCGCGTGCTGTTATGGCGCGCGCCGAAATGAACGCAACTATGAGCACCGTTTGGCGTCCGCGCGGCGCCACGGTAGTGTGAGAGGAAGGCTCAGATGAGCGACAGCAAGCATGTGACGTATGAGGATGCCGGCGTCGATACCGCCGAGGGTGGCCGCGCCGTCGATGCTATTAAGCAAATGGTTAAGGACACCAACCGCCCCGAGGTCATCGGCGGTATCGGTGGCTTTGGTGGCCTGTTCTCGGCCGCCGCACTTAAGGATATGGAAGACCCGATTCTGATCAGCGGTACCGACGGCGTGGGCACCAAGCTCGTGCTCGCCCAGATCATGGACCGTCACGAGACGGTGGGTCAGGACCTGGTCGCCATGTGCGTCAATGACATTTTGGCTTCGGGCGCCGAGCCGCTGTTCTTCCTGGATTACGTTGCCATCGGTCACATTGAGGCCGAGCACATGGCAAAGATCATCAAGGGCGTGGCCGACGGCTGCAAGCTCGCGGGCTGCGCGCTCGTGGGCGGCGAGATGGCCGAGCACCCGGGCGTCATGGCCCCCGCCGATTACGACCTCGCCGGCTTTACCGTGGGTGTTGTCGATCGCCCCAAGATGCTCGACCCCGCGAACGTTCGCCCCGGCGATGTGATCCTGGGCCTGCCTTCTACCGGCGTGCATTCCAACGGTTACTCGCTCGTGCGCAAGGTTATCGGTGTCGACGGCATCAAGCCGGGCACGCCCGAAGCGGCCGCTAAGGCCGAGGAGCTGAGCCGTCCGCTCGAGGAGCTCGGCGGCGCTTCGCTGGCCGACGCTCTGCTGGCTCCCACGCGCATCTACGTCAAGCCGATTCTGGAGCTGCTCCACAGTGGCGCCAACGTTCATGCCATCGCACACATCACCGGCGGCGGTATTACCGAGAACCTCAACCGCGCGCTCGCCGACGACGTCGATGCCGTGGTCATCCGCAACGGCGCCGAGATGGGCTGGGATGTTCCGCCCGTCATCACCTATGTGTCGCGCCAGGCCGAGCTCGCGCCCAACGAGGCGTGCAAGACCTTCAACATGGGCGTTGGCCTGTGCCTGATCGTCGCCCCCGAGGACGAGGCCGCGGTGACCGAGGCTCTGGTTGCGCTGGGCGAGAAGCCGTTCCGCGTGGGCGAGTGCGTCGAGGGTTCCGGTAAGGTCGTGTACTCCGATGAGCGCTAACGAGCAGATGGCTGCCGCCGAGGGCCTGGACTTTGTGCCCTATACCCGTCCGACCGGTACCGATACGGCCGAGCCGCTCAAGATCGGCGTGCTTATCAGCGGCTCCGGCACCAATCTGCAGGCGCTGATCGACCTGATCGCCGCGGATAAGCTCAATGCCTCAATTGAGCTTGTGGTGTCGAGCCGTCCTTCGGCCAAGGGTCTGCAGCGTGCCGAGCGTGCGGGTATCCAGACGCTTACGCTGTCCAAGGATGTCTATGCCGACCCCATTGCCGCCGACGAGATCATCGCGCACGAGCTGCTCGAGCGCGGCTGCGAATATGTGGTCATGGCCGGTTACATGCGCATGGTGCATACGCCGCTGCTGGCGGCGTTTCCCAACCGCGTGGTCAACTTACATCCGGCACTGCTGCCGAGCTTTACCGGCGCGCATGCGATTGACGATGCCTTTGCGCGCGGCGTCAAGGTGACCGGTGTGACCGTACATTTTGCCAACGAGATCTACGACAACGGCCCCATCATCGCCCAGCGCGCGCTGGCTGTCGAGGAAGGTTGGGATGTCGACACGCTCGAGGAGCACATCCACGCGATTGAGCATGTGCTGTATCCCGAGGTCGTGCAGATGCTCGCCGACGGTCGCGTTCACGTGCTGGAGAGCGGCAAGGTGGCAATTGATGCACCCCGCGGCTAGCGGTGCACAGTACAATTTAGTTGAGTGGTCAGGGTGGTCATTGGCGCCAAGGTGCGTGTGACCACCTTTTGTTTTTGGTAGTCACCTGCGACGTTCTTGAATGACTGGTCGTTTAAGAACGTTGCAGGTGACTAGGTGAGAGAGGTGAGCGCATGGCGGATAGCGAAGCACTGTTTATGCCTGAGCTGGTGTTTTTTGATTGGGGGTGCGCGACGCCGGATGAGGTGTTTGCGCGGCTCGAGGACGAGCTTGCACCTCGCGGCTACATTGTGCCGGGCTGGCTCAACGCCGTCCGCACGCGCGAGGACGCCTATCCCACGGGTCTCGCTATGCCGGCGGCAAACATCGCCATCCCGCACACCGATCCGGGATTTGTGGCCAAGCCCTATATCGCGGTGGTAAAGCCTGCTGTGCCCGTGACATTCAATGCTATGGCGGGCATGGGTGCCCCCGTGCCGGCGCAGATTGTCATCAACCTGGGTATTGCCGAGCCGGGCGGCCAGGTCGAGGCGCTTCAGGCGCTCATGAATATCTTTATGGACGCCGACGCTGCAGCCGATGTGCTTGGCCAGACCACGCCCCAAGGCATGGTCGACGCCATCCGTCGCCACTTTTAAGGTCGGCACTGGGGGACTGTCCCTAACTGCCGGCAGAAAAGGAACGTCCCTAACTGCCAACTGCCAGACCTGTCCCCTTTGCACCAAAATGGTGCAGATTAACCCGTCCCCCATGCACCAGGTGTGCCGCGGGGGCTGCGTTGTGACACAATGGCGTTTGTTCGATTCGTGATGCGAAAGGCCAAACATGGCAAACAAGAAAAAGAACCCCGAGGCCGCGCCGTCGCCCGAGCAACGGTCCCGCGCTGCCTCCAGCTCTCGTAAGAAGCAGCGCAAGACGTACGTGTCTAAGACCGTCAAGATCGTCCTGGTGGTTATCGGCGTGCTGGCAATGCTGCTTTCCGTCTCGGCCATGGCATGCTCCGGTCTCATGTCGCAGGCAGAGGATACCTCGAGCTACAAGCTTACCGGCGGTGTCGCCGCCACTATCAACGGCACCAACCTCACCGAGGACACCGTGACCAAGCAGATCATGGGCATGCGCACGTCCTACGGCTACACCAAGGATAAGGACTGGGCACAGTACCTGGTCGACAACGACCTCACGCCCAAGAAGTACCGCAAACAGCTCATCGACTCCTACGCGCAGCAGATCCTGCTTCAGCAAGCGCAGAAGGAAAACGGAGTAACCGTCTCGGACGAGGAGGTCGAGAAGGCTTGGAAGGACGCGTGCAAGAGCGCGGGCGGCGCCAAGACCTTTAAGAAGACCCTTAAGACCTATGGCTACACCGAGGACACCTACAAGGACTCGCTCAAGGAGAGCCTGGCACAGCAAAAGCTTAAGGATGCCGTGGCGCCCGCCAGCAAGCCCAAGGACAGCGAGATTGTCGATTACATCAATGAGAACCTGTCCAACTACAACGATGCCCGTCGTTCGTCGAATATCCTGATCAAGGTCGCTTCCGACGCATCTGACGAGGACAAGGCTGCCGCCGAGGCCAAGGCGCAGGAGTGCCTGGACAAGATCAGCTCCGGCGAGCTGAGCTTTGAGGACGCCGTGGAGCAGTACTCCGACGATACCGGCTCCAAGGATAAGAAGGGCGATGTGGGCTGGGACAAGCTCACCACCTTCGTCGACAGCTACCAGGCGGCGCTCGAGGGGCTCAACAAGGGCGATGTGAGTGACGTCGTCGAGTCGACCTATGGTTATCACATCATCAAGTGCACCGACTACTTCCATGTCGATAATCAGGTCGATGACATTAAGCAGGTGCCCAAGGACATCAAGAAGTACGTCTCCAACGTGGTGAAGACGCAGGCGGCAAGCACCGCGTACAGCGAGTGGCTGGAGCAGTACAAGAAGGACGCCGACATCACCGTTAACCCCATGCCCAAGGACGTGCCGTACAACGTCAGCCTGAAGGGCGTCACCAAAAGTTCGACCGACGATTCGTCGACGACTGAGTAATCATGGGGCGGCGCTCGCGTGAGTACCGCCCGCACTATTGAGGAGGATTTGCAGATGACCAACGAAGAGCTGCAGAAGGAAATGATCGCGGCCATGAAGGCCAAGGACAAGGTTCGCCTGTCCATCATTCGCCAGGTTAAGGCCGAGGTGAAGAATATCGAGGTCAACGAGCGTCGCGATGTGACCGAGGAAGACGTCAACAGCATGATCAAGCGTCTGATTAAGCAGACGAGCGAGACGCTGGAGATGTCCATTAAGGCCGGTACCGACCAGGAACGTACTGACAACCTGACCGAGCAAGTCAAGATTCTGGAGAGCCTGCTGCCC